>NC_012982.1:3103748-3455622 GCF_000023785.1 Hirschia baltica ATCC 49814 | reverse complement strand
AGAGATTTTATATCAGTTCGTCGACTCCGCCAAATGAGAATTGATCAATGTGTTTCACGTGAAACATCACTTTCCGATACAAAACTCACCAAAAATTCTATCGAGTACATCTTCGGAATCTATTTCACCAGTAATTTTTCCTACATCGCGTGCAGCCAGTCTAATATCCTCTGCAATGAGATCGGCTGAAAAATCATTCTCCATGGCAAGGATGGCGTGTTGTAAGTTTTCTTTGGTAGATAATAATAATTGTTTGTGGCGTTGACGAGAAACTAGCGGCGCAGATGCTCCCGTGGACATGCGATCAATGACAGTCTGTTCCAGCTTAACTCTGATGCGTTTGACATCTTCAGACATCTTCAGCGAAACTTTTTCGCTGAATACTTTTTTGTCCAAATCAGAGAGATTTAAATCTTGAGGAGTTCCATCAGACAAGTCTGCTTTATTTGCTAAAAGAAAGTCTCCATCCTGCGCTAAACTTAAATCAGGAAGAGGTTGGTCATAACCGTGCATAAAAATCCGCAGGTCACTCTCAGCCGCTCTAACTAAGGCTCTGCGAACACCTTCAGCTTCTATCTCATCGCCTGTATCTCGCAATCCTGCAGTATCAGACAGCCAAACGACATAACCGCCTAACTCTAAACGCACTTCAACAATGTCTCGCGTTGTACCTGCGATACTAGATACAATCGCTGCATCACGGCCTGTTAAGGCATTTATCAATGTGGACTTACCTGCATTTGGCGGACCAATAATTGCAATTTTAAATCCATCACGAACAGCCAAACCAGCATTTGCATTTTCAAGAGCCAAATCAATCGAGGTGATCAATTCCTTCACAAGCGGATAGGCGCGACTATCCACACCGCTAGGCACATCATCCTCGTCAGGAAAATCTATTGCTGCATCAAGAGAGGCCATTGCATCAATTAAACCAGAACGCCAATTGAGACATTGCGCGTGAAAAGCGCCGTCATATTGTTGCATCGCTTGGCGACGCTGTGCATCCGTTTCAGCATCAATCAAATCCCCAATAGCTTCAGCTTTGGTGAGATCCATACGACCATTTTCAAAAGCCCGGCGTGTATATTCTCCAGGCTCAGCCAGACGACAAAGTTTAGTTGCTAAACATGCATCTATAACGGAAGCGACAATCGCTGTTCCACCGTGCAGGTGAAATTCAACAACATCTTCGCCAGTAAAGCTATTAGGGCCAGGCATAAAAGCGACAAGCGCTTCATCCAACTGATCCCGTTTAGCGGAGTCTGATGGATGAAATAATAATCGAATAACCAGCTTACGTCTTGAGGGTAATTTCTGTGCAGTTAAAAGCTGTAAGATCTCTCCAGCCTTTGAACCAGATAACCGGATAACAGATACCCCAGCTTTACCCGACGCGCTCGCCAATGCACAAATAGTGTTATTCGACATGTTATTTTGACCAAATTGATTTGTTTCACGTGAAACAAATTTTACTATTGAGACAAGTTTTGCTAAATAAGTTCCAGAATTCTCTGTTTCTGTTCGTCTCGGAATCCCAGAACTATTTCATCACCGATTTCAAATAATGGTCGTTTCATAAGACTTGGATTTGCCAAAAGCAAATTAACAGCCTTTTCGTCAGTAATGTCATTTTTCTGATCGTCAGAAAGACCACGCCAAGTCGTACTCGCTTTATTGATCGCTTTGTCCCAACCTAATAAAGCAACGTATCTTTCTAAATCATTTTGAGGAACACCATCAGATTTTACATCTCTGTATGTAAATCTAATATCATTCTCAGCAAGCCATTTTTGCGCTTTTCGACAAGTATCACATGCTTTAAGGCCGGTCAGTGTAAGCATTGAAAATCCCGCTCATTAGGTAATTTAAACACAAAAAAGGGATGACACATATTTGCGTCATCCCCAATCTAGATTTAAAAAAATATGTAATTCTAATTCTTCATAGAATCGAAGAATTCATCGTTATTTTTCGTTTGTTTCAATTTATCTAGTAAGAACTCAATCGCATCCTGAGCACCCATAGGATTTAGAATACGGCGTAAGATATAGACTTTCTGCAGATCTTTCTGTTGCATAAGGAGCTCTTCCTTACGCGTACCAGATTTAAGAATATCAATAGCAGGGAAGACACGTTTATCAGCGATTTTACGCTCTAGAACGATCTCTGAGTTACCTGTACCTTTGAATTCCTCAAAGATAACCTCATCCATACGTGATCCAGTATCAATCAATGCTGTTGCAATGATAGTCAACGAACCGCCTTCTTCAATATTACGAGCAGCACCGAAGAAACGTTTCGGACGTTGAAGCGCATTGGCGTCAACACCACCTGTTAGAACTTTACCTGATGATGGAACAACTGTGTTGTAAGCACGACCAAGACGCGTAATGGAATCGAGCAGAATAACAACATCACGACCATGCTCAGCAAGACGTTTGGCTTTCTCGATAACCATCTCAGCCACTTGAACGTGACGTGTGGCTGGCTCGTCAAACGTAGATGAAATTACCTCGCCTTTAACAGAACGCTGCATGTCTGTTACTTCTTCTGGACGTTCATCTATCAGCAAAACAAGTAAGTAACATTCTGGGTGGTTCTCAGCGATTGACTGAGCGATGTTTTGTAAAAGAACAGTTTTACCTGTACGAGGCGGCGCAACAATCAATGCACGCTGACCTTTACCAATCGGCGCAACGATATCAATTACACGACCAGATTTATCCTTGCGGGTAGGGTCAGGAATTTCAATGTTGAAGCGTTCTTCTGGGTAAAGCGGCGTAAGGTTATCAAAGTGAACTTTGTGTTTAACCTGATCTGGTGCTTCAAAATTGATGGACTCAACTTTTACAAGCGCGAAATAACGTTCGTCATTTCTAGGTCCACGAATTTCACCTTCAACAGTGTCTCCAGTACGCAAACCCATTCGGCGAATTTGCTGTGGACTGACGTAAATATCATCTGGTCCAGGAAGGTAATTGGATTGAGGAGAACGAAGGAAACCAAATCCATCAGAAAGGACTTCCACAACACCACCACCAACGATTTCAACATCGCGTTCGGATAGCTCTTTTAGAATGGCAAAAAGCAATTCTTGGGTACGTAAGGAAGAAGCATTTTCAACTTCGAGATTTTCAGCGAATGCAAGTAAATCTGTAGGAGATTTAAGTTTCAGCTCCGCAAGCGTCATACGCTCAGGGGTTTCAGTCTCAGACATAAACCAGTTTTTCTTTTTTCTATGAGTAACGAATTACGGTATAAATAGGAAAGTCGAACCTAGGTTCGCGCATATTTCGTAACGGTCAGAATAGCCGTTTGAATTTTCTTCACCACATTCACGGTTAAAAGTCAACATCTACAGAAGAAAGTCAGAGCTGCAACAACCTAAAATTTTTCAATTAGAAAACGGTTCTACAACAACCATTATAATCGCAATAATCGCAAGCATGAAGGGCACTTCATTTAACAACCTAAGTTTCTTTGAAGACATGCTCAACGTTCCAGCCATCTCTTTTTTATGAAGCCCAATAAAATATCCGTGCGATCCTGAAAGCAGAATAACTGCGACTATCTTTACCCAAAACCAGGGTTGGCTCGAAAAAAAATCCCAATTTAGATGTGCAAGTGAAAATCCAAAAACCCATGTTAAAATCAACATAGGCGTCAATATTATTTTCCGAAGCCGAATAATTGCTGAGTCCATAGTTTGGACTAATCCTTCATTATCACGTCCTTCCATACGGTACACCAGCAGACGTGGGAGCATTAACATTCCAGCCATCCAAGCGACGACGCAAATTATATGTCCGGCGCGAAACCATTCGTAACCCATGCGATAATCCTATTCGGTTGAAATATGACTGTGAGGACATTTAGACCAGTTTTTTGGACAAATACGGTCCCCATCGGATGATAAAATTTCAGATTTTTCCAAAATAGCTTTCCGCACCAGATTTGTTAGTCCACCAATAAATTCATTAGCTATCCCTAAAGCAGGCGCTCGCAAATAAGTTGTCACACCGTGCTCCCGGGCCAATTCGGCATATTCGTCATCTAATTCGACGAGTGTTTCAATATGTTCGGATACAAAAGCAATCGGACTTACAAGTATATTTTTTCCGTCCGCTGCAGCTTTTAAAATACTAGAATCTGTAGATGGACTGATCCATTCTAACGGTCCCACTTTTGATTGATAACAAATTTCTATTTCCCAATCACTTGGCAATTTTTTAGCAACAGCTGCACATGTTTGTTCTATTTGCCATTGATAGGGATCTCCGCCGTCCACAACTTTTTTAGGCAAGCCATGAGCTGACAATAAAACTCTTAAATTGTCTGGAGCTCCATTGTCTTTCCAAGTCGATACCAATTTATCCACATGCGCATTTATCAATCCCTCTTCTGTGGGGTAACAACAAATAGTTGATGCTGTTTTGCCGCCAGCTTTTTTCCAAGCTTGAATGGAAGAACCTGTCGTGGTTGTCGAAAATTGAGGATAAAGCGGCAATAAAACAATTTTTTCAGGATTAAACGCATTTACAGCTTTAACCGCATCTCCAGTAAATGGTTTCCAATACCGCATAGATATAAAACAGCGAGCATCCAGTCCCGTCGCTTTTAATGATTTTTCCAGCTCATCCGCTTGAAATTGAGTTTCTGGTAAAAGAGGTGATGATCCACCCATTTTAGCGTAATTGCTTTTGGCTTCTTCGGACCGTCGCGATGATATCAATTTTGCAATCAACCATCGCAATGGTTGAGGCAGTCCTATAATGGCTTTGTCATTAAAAAGATTGAATAAAAAAGGTTCAACGGTCTCTAAATTGTCAGGACCGCCTAAATTGAATAAAACAACTGCAATACGCATATTTTTTATTCCTTATTCTTCTCGAATGACTTTAACAGCCCGTTCAACATTACTAATGGGTGTCTGCGGAGTTACGCCATGGCCAAGATTAAAAATATGTGGCCGATCTTTAAACGCTGATTTAATTTCACGAATACGAGCATCCATAGCATCTCCACCGGAAATTAACCTGAGTGGATCAAGGTTTCCTTGAACGGGCATTGATTTAGGCAATGCCTCATGGACCCATTTTACAGGTAGAGCAGTATCAAGTCCAACTCCTGTTACCCCAGTATGCTTTGCATAAGGCTCTAACATGGCGCCTGATCCACGAGGAAAGCCAATTATTGGCTGAGTAACCCCAAGATCACGAACACGCTGTATGAGCTTCTGTGTCGGTTTTATAACCAATCTATCCATACTATCTTCGGCTAAACCTTCGGCCCAACTATCGAACACCATGAGTGCATCTGCACCAGCATCAGCCTGAGCTTTAAGGTAGTGTGCGGTTGTTTCCACGAGGATGTCCAAAATTGCATCCAAATCTTCTGGATCTTGATAGGCTTTTAATCGCGCAGCCGATTTATCAGTGCCGCCTTTACCTTCGATCGCATAGACTGCAACTGTCCAAGGTGCTCCTGCAAATCCAATCAACGTTGTTTCAGGCGCCAATTGGGATTTAACACGAGATACCGTCTCGTATACGGGAGACATCCTATCCAACAACTTTTCTAAAGGAAATTTATCAAGATCAGCCGCAGAAGAAGCCGGATCAAGTTGTGGACCTTCTCCTTTTACAAAACGTACATTTCTACCCATTGCATCTAGAATAAGAAGAATATCTGCAAAAAGAATGGCGCCATCCATATTATAGCGTCTTATGGGTTGAAGCGTAGCTTCAGTGGCTAAAGACGGTGAATAACAAAAATCTAAGAAGTCCTTGGCTCTACCACGTAGTTCAAGGTATTCTGGTAAATGTCTTCCAGCCTGACGCATCATCCATACTGGAGGATGTTCGTATATTTTGCCATTGAGCGTCTCTAGCAATTTTTTCTCAGGCTGTGCCACGTAAACCTCTTCCTTTAAATTCTATTATTAAGTTTAGATTCTTCTATTGTTATAAGAGCGTTGATAACGGGGAAAAATTAACGTTTGAACTTTTATCCACACTCTATCAACATCCAATGTGGCATTAGTTCACATCGTCTTCATTAATCTTAATTACGATTCATTAAGGTTAACGCCTTTGTTAATAAGGGTTAATTATGAGTCGAGTCCAAATTAACAATAATATGGTGGAAAGAATCTATTTTATTTTGTTGAATTTCTAGCCTGTAGATAGAATTGTGAATAAATGTGAGTAAAGTTAACCAAAATTAGCACCTAACAGGTTTTCCACAGATGGCTGGGGAAATACGGGTAATACCCGGTAAAACCACGGTATTTTGTGCATTAAACCAGTAGAGGACGGCATTGCCGAAATTATATGGACATTTATTTCAACGTCCACCTTCTATCAGATTCAACAGGTGAAACACTAAATGCTGTCATGCGTGCAGCCTGTGCTCAGTTTGAAGATGTATCCCCTTTAGAACATAATTATTATCTGGTGAGGTCTCAAAGACAATTAGATCGCGCGCTTCGGGAAATTGAAGGTGCCCCTGGTATTGTTCTTTACACGATATCTGATGAAGGGTTGCGAAAGACGCTCGAAGATTGGTGTTCATTGACTCATACACCAGTCTTACCTGTCATAGATCCAGCAGTTGATGTGCTAAGTCGTTATTTGGGATTGCGATCCAACAGATCTGTTGCTGGTCAATACAAAGTTGATTCCAGTTATTTTACACGCATTGAAGCACTAAATTACACATTGGCGCATGATGATGGTCAAAGCGTAGAAGATTTAGGTGATGCCGACGTTGCTTTAGTTGGCGTTAGCCGAACATCAAAAACGCCTACATGTGTTTATTTAGGAAACAGAGGGATTAAAGCTGCGAATGTTCCATTGGTTCCCGGAGTTGATCCGCCTGAAATTTTAATGGGTCCAAATTCTCCATTAGTCATCGCATTAAAGATATCGCCAAAAAGATTGGTTGATATTCGGCGTCAACGTTTAATATCTATCAAAGAAGACCCAAATACCGCTTATGCATCTGAAGAAGCTGTGCGAGAGGAAATAACATGGGCAAATAGATTATTTGCACGCATGAAATGGAAAACAATCGATGTTTCTCGCAGATCCGTTGAAGAAACAGCGGCAGCAATTTTAAACACAATATCCGAATCTGGACGTAATTAGAGGCGACTAACTAAGTGACAGACTCCACATTAATTTTGGCTTCTCAAAGCAAATCTCGCGGTGATTTAATGCGTGGAGCCGGTCTTGTTTTTGAACAAATGGCTTCTAGTTTAGATGAAGATGCCGTAAAAATGGCTATGCGTGCGGATGGTGAATCAACTCAACGTCAAGCAGAAGCTTTGGCTGAGATGAAAGCGTTAAAAGTTTCTATCAAGCATCAAGGCATCGTTCTTGGAGCGGATCAAATGCTAGATCTTGAAGGTGTTCAGTTCGATAAACCTAAATCTATCGACGAAGCACGCGTAAATCTCCTAAAAATGCGTGGAAAAACCCATACATTAGAAACTGCTTTAGTTGCTTGTGAAAATGGACAACCTATTTGGAGAATGACGACGCGTCCTCGTCTTACAATGAGAAATTTTTCAGAAGAATTTCTTGATACATATCTGAAAAATGAAGGTGATTTAGCGCTTACAACAGTTGGAGCTTATAGACTTGAAGCCCCAGGCGTTCAGCTATTTTCAAAGGTTGAAGGTGATTATTTCTCTATATTGGGTCTCCCCTTAATTCAGCTTCTCAATTGGTTACAAGATCGAGGAGATCTTCAAAAGTGAGTGGGATTTCCAATACAAAAGTTTATGGTGTGATTGGTGACCCTATTGCTCAGTCTCTTTCGCCGGATATTCATAATCTATGGCTAAAAGCATCAAATATAAGCGCTTTTTACAATAAATTTCACTTGCAAACTGAAACTGCTGTGTCTGATATTCAAGCATTGCTGAGATTTGATGTTCAGGGCCTGAACATAACAATGCCTTATAAGAAAGCTGCTATAAATTCAGCAATTGATGTCAGTGATACAGCAAAAAAAATAGGTGTCGCAAACACACTCAAAGCAACATCCAATGGATGGTATGCGGAAAATACTGATGCTCATGGATTTTTAAATTCGTTATATTCCGTCATTTCAGAAAACACTTTGAAAAACAAAAAAGTGTTGTTAATCGGCGCTGGTGGTGCAGCTAGAGCAGTCGCCTATATTCTTGATTTACAAGGTGCTGATTTAACCATCTTAAATCGAACTGTTTCTAAAGCAGACACCCTCATTTCAGAATTGGCTCCTAAAGCTAAATCTGGTGATTTACAGGGTTTAACAGAGCAAATGGATCGCGTTGATATAGTCATAAATGCGACGAGTCTTAAGGCCGGCCTCGCAAATAATATTGTATTTCCCGACGGTAATTCTCGTTTATTTTTTGACTTATCTTATGGAAAAGCTCCCGAAGAAATTCTGGGTAAAGCGTCTAATGCTGGATGGAAAAGTGAAGACGGCTTAAGAATGCTCGTTGAGCAAGCGGCTCTAGCCTATAAATTATGGCATAATGAAATACCTGATGTCGAACTAGCCCTTGGTATGTGCAAAAAGAAATTAGCATAAAATGATTATCTTAGGTCTTACTGGTTCTATAGGAATGGGGAAATCAACCACTGCCAACATCTTTCTGGATGCGGGCATTCCAGTTTATGATTCAGATGCCGCTGTTCATGCGCTCTACCAATCAGGTGGAAAAGCCGTTGACAAATTAGAGGATGCTTTTCCGGGTGTAAAAAACCAAGAAGGCAGCATCGATCGTCAGAAATTAAGTGCATATGTGCTAAAAGATTCAGCTGCCATGAAAAAGCTGGAAGCCATTGTACATCCTTTGGTATTTGAGACACGTCTCAAATTTTTAGACGAACATAAAGCAAAAGGCACAGACATTGTGGTGTTTGACATACCCTTGCTTTTTGAAACTGGTTCAGATGCATTTGTTGATAAAATATTGGTCGTGACAGCACCTGCTGAAATTCAAAAACAACGTGTTCTTGATCGTGAAGGCATGACGGAAGAAAAATTTTCAGCAATTTTGGCTAAACAAATGCCAGATAAACAAAAACGCGAACGCGCAGATTTCATTATTGATACAAGTCTTGGATTGGATAGCGCTGAAAAAAATGTTTATCAGATTATTCAATCTTTGATCCAGTTAAACGAGAGTGAAGACTAAAATGCGTGAAATCGTATTCGATACTGAAACAACGGGCCTAAGTGCAAAAGATGGTGATCGTATTATCGAACTTGGTGCAGTAGAGATTGTTGATCTTTTACCCACTGGACGTGAATTTCACAGGCTAATCTATCCAGAGCGTCAAGTTAGTGAAGATACAATTCGTATTACCGGTATTACCGATGAAATGCTAAAAGGTAAGCCCGTTTTTAGTGATCCAAGTGTGTATAAAGAATTTCTCGATTTCATCGAAGATTCTCCCTTAGTCGCACACAATGCAGAATTTGACCGTGGATTCTTAAATGAGGAAATGCGCCGTGTCGGCGGGCCTGATTTTCCTAAAGAACGCTGTGTAGATACGTTGGCATTGGCACGTGAAAAATTTCCTGGTGCTTCGGCGACACTAGATGCCCTTTGTAAGCGATTTGATATTTCTCTTGCAAAAAGGGACGTTCACACAGCGGTTGTCGACTCTCAGCTCTTAGCGTCAGTCTATCTGGAATTAAGAGGGGGGCGTGCTCATTCTTTTGAATTTGAAAATGAAGGACAATCAGATGCTGAAGTGGCGTTTAAGCGTACTCAGCGTCGTCAACGGCCCAAAAAATTACGTTCTTTTTTAACAGAAGAAGAAAATGCAGCCCACCAGAGTTTTATCGCGACTTTTGACGAAACGCCGGTGTGGAATAAAATTTTGACAAAATAAAAGCGACGGTAAGAACATCGTCGCTTTTATATTTTTTATTGTTTAAGCTTGAGCAGTTGGTGGTGTTTGGTTTTCTGCCGCTGCTTGCGCGCGTTGAGCACGATATAATCCGACAAAATCAATTGGATCTATAAGCAGAGGTGGATATCCGCCTTCCCGTGTCACTTCAGCCATAACGCGTCGTGCAAATGGGAAAAGAAGTCTTGGGCATTCTATAAGCAACAATGGCTCTACATCTGCTTGCTGGGTATTTTTAAGTTCAAATAGTCCAGAATAAACAAGTTCAGCAATGAAAACGACGTTTTCTTCGCGTTTTGCTTGGGCCGATAAACGTAAATTGACTTCAAAAATACCAGGCTGATCAGGTTGTGGGTCTGCTTTTACATCAATACCCAATTCTATAGCAGGAGCATTTTGACCTGCACCTGCTGTAAGCGGGTTGGGATTTTCAAAAGACAAGTCTTTTATGTATTGCGCGAGTACGCGAATTGAGGGACCAGATTCAGCTGATGTTTGAGCTGGATCAATTGTTGGTTGGCCTTCAGTTGAGGGCGTGTCATTCATATCTTTACATCCGTTTGATACGGGGAACTAGGTGCCAGCTAACATGAGCTGCTAAAGCAAACAAGTAAAACGGTTCCATTCCTTGTTTTGTCAACATATATATGTGGCAAGAACTCAAATGATACATTATAAGAAGTGCCATGGATATTGAACTCATAATTTTCGCAGCAGTTGCGTTTTTCGTGCTGTATCGGCTGTACAGCGTTCTTGGAACGAAAACTGGAGCGGAACCACCGCCATCAGTTGTTCGAGAAGCCACACAAAAACGTAAAAATTCAGAAGGTAGTGATGAGAGCAATGTCACACCATTCCGTCCGTCTTTTACTGGGCCTGGTGCTTCTGCAATGGAAGAAATCTCTCAAATAGATAGCACGTTCTCGCCAAGTGATTTCACACGGAAATCAAAAAAAGCTTATGAGATGATCGTCGAAGCTTTTGCTGAAGGTGACAAAGAAACACTTTCAAATTTGTTGGTCGATGATGTGTATGAAGCGTATGTATCTGCAATTGATGAGAGAGAGCAGAACAATACGGAACCACTCCGCCTGATGCGTCTAAAATCAGCTGAAATTGCTGATGCTGAACTTTTGGATGGTGATATTGGACAAGTTTCTGTATCCTTTGAAGCGCAATTGAGTGATGGTGAAAACTTAAGGACGGCAAAAGAGATATGGACCTTCGAGCGCAGTCTAAAATCGTCAAACCCAGCTTGGCTTCTCGGTGGGGTTTCAGAAGCGTCTTAAGATGTGTCACCGCTATTTTTGCAGTCACAGCCTATGGGTGTGCGACAACTGCAGTGTCGCCGCCTGAAACGGGTGTACCAAATACACAAGCCACAACTGTTATAACTGGTCCGAAAAATCCAGTCGAGCTGCAAACAGCTTCTGGTTATTCCATGGTGCCAAAATCATTTTCTGATCTACCAGCTTGGCGGAACACGAACTTTAATTCAGCCCGGTCAGCATTTTTAGAAAGTTGCCAAAGCTGGTCTAAGCGTGATGGAAATAAATTAATATCTACATCAGCGCCTTATAGCGGCTCTGTGTCTGATTGGATGCCAGCATGCACAAGCATTCAAGCTGCAACAGATACTAGAATGATCGCTAAAGTATTTGAAACTGAATTTACTCCTTACTTCATTAATCCAACAGACAAGCAATCTAAATTAACGGGCTATTTTGAGCCTGAATTAGAAGTGCGCTACAGGCCAGAAGCTGGATTTTCTCAGGCTGTTCCGGGTATTCCTGAAGACCTTGTAAGAGTGGACCCATCAGAGTTTGATCCTAAATTTGCTAAGGGCAAAGTGTGGGGTCGTGTTATTGAAGGCGAGTTAGAATTTTATCCAGACCGCAAAGATATTATCGATGAACCTTCTAAAGCATTGGGATATGCGTCTCCGGGTGAAATATTCTATTTACAGATACAAGGTTCGGGCAGGCTAAAATTTCCTGATGGAAGAGTTATTCGAGCCGCATTTGCAGCACATAATCACAAACCTTTTGTATCAATAGCTCGACACTTAATCGACACTGGACAGATACAAACCCACCAAGCTGGTATGAATTCTATACTAAATTGGATGGATGAAGTCGGTCCTCAAATTGCTCAAGATGCGATGAATGTTAATCCGCGTTATGTTTGGTTTACGCCTCAAGAGATTAAAGATCCTTCCAAAGGACCTAATGGTGCGCAGGGTATTCCACTGACTGCAATGGCTTCAATGGCGGTTGATCCGCGATATCACGCATATGGTGCGCCAATATTTATAGATACTAAAGTGCCTGCCACACCTGGTGATTGGAGAGGGCGGGAATTTAGAAATTTAGTGATTGCACAAGACACAGGAGGTGCGATCAAAGGCATTCTACGTGGTGATTTGTTTTTTGGCTCTGGTGATGATGCTGGCGGCAGAGCGGCAAGTATGAATCATGATGTTGCTATGTGGGTATTACTTCCAAAATCTGTCGCATCTGCAATGACTGAAGCACAATTATTGGCAGATAGTGCTGATGGCTAAACGTCTTGTTTCAGATGCTGAAATGCGGTTGTGGAAGAAGATTGCCAAGACTGTTGAACCACATAAAACGACGAAGCAAAAAAAGCCTTTAATCGTCGAAGATTTTGCAAAATTGCTATCCAAACATTCTCATCTGGATGCACCACGTGTTCGCGTAGCAAAACATGTATCACCTGATATTAAGAAGCGTGCACAAGCGACAGACCTTCAACGTAAAATTATGGATGAAGTCGAAGAGCGTATCCCTGAAAAACCGTTAGAAAACAGAGAAAAAGATCGTAAAATCAGGCGCGGGAAAACATATGTTGATGCAACGATTGATCTACATGGTTTCACGCAAATAGCAGCGAGATCAGCCTTATCAGCTTTCCTCATGCATCATAGAAATGATGGTGCCAAGTGTGTTCTGGTGATTACGGGAAAAGGAAAGTTGGGCGATGGTATTATTAAAAAAAGGCTAGTTGAATGGCTTGTTCAGCCCGATATCCGCGCCCATGTTTCGTCTTATTCCATCGCTCACCAGCGCCATGGTGGAAGCGGTGCATATTATGTATTTTTAAGAAAACTCAAGCACCAATATTGAGCCAAGCGCGAGGATGGATAAACTAGCTGTTAGTGCGGTTTTGTTTTTCAACGATACCGGACATGCCTTGTCTTTTAGCAAGAGATTCTCCCACTGAATCTAGGCTAATACCTCTTGATCTTAGCGCGACAAATAAGTGATAAAGGAGGTCGGCGGTTTCATCAGCGACCTCTTGATCACTTTCAGAAGCTATGGCTAAAACGGTCTCAATTGCTTCTTCACCCATTTTTTTTGCGCATTTACTTGGACCAGCTGATAGTAATTTGGCCGTGTAAGAAGGCTGATCACTTGTGTTTCCATTGGCACGTTCGTCAATAGTTTCTGCTAAGTGAGTGAGGGTTTTGTATAAAGAATCTGTCGGGGTAAGCTTGGCCATATGTTGTCTTTCTGTCGATATAGTCTTGCCTAAGTGCAACTTGGAAGGGGACGAACAAAAGCGCCGGCTTCATTCAAGGCACGTCGCGCATCTGCAATTGTGGCTTCCCCAAAATGAAAAATAGACGCGGCTAAAACAGCATTCGCGCCGCCTTCTAAAATTGCTGGTGCTAAATGATCAACATGTCCGGCACCGCCCGATGCAATGACAGGAATAGAGACAGCATCGGTCATGCGTTTGAGCAGTTCAATGTCATATCCGATTTTTGTACCGTCTCGATCCATGGATGTGAGCAGAATTTCACCAGCGCCTTTTGATTCAACAAGTTTGGCAAACTCGATAGCATCACGGCCGGAAGATTTTTTTCCACCATGTGTGAAGACACCCCAGCTATCACCCTGACGTCTGGCATCAATAGCCACAACTACGGCTTGTGCGCCAACTTTAAGAGAGCAGGCTTTTACAAGGTCTGGATCTGCAACAGCGGCGGAATTTACTCCGCATTTATCAGCTCCAGCAGCCAGTAGCGTGACCATATCTTCTGGTGATCTTACACCACCGCCAACGGTAACAGGCATGAAACATTGATCTGCAGTCCGCTCGATGACATCGAGCATGGAACCACGCCCTTCATTTGTAGCGGATATGTCTAAAAAGCAGAGCTCGTCTGCGCCTTGTTCATCATAGGCTTTGGCAAGCGCGACGGGATCACCAGCATCGCGCAGGTCAACAAAATTAACACCTTTTACAGTGCGGCCATCTTTCACGTCGAGACAGGGGATAATGCGGTTTTTTAACATGCTGAATGCATACGCTTGAGGACGGTTTGGAGCAAGTAGGAAAACAAAAATGCACTCTATATTGGAAAGAGCGCATTTTATTTCTTACTTGCGAAAGCTGGTTAGTTTGCTGGATTATGCTTTGCTATAAATGTATCAAGTGCTTTGAGCGTATCTAGCCGGGTTTCGCTGGTAGATAACCAATGATCTCCACCCTTTACTTTAATAAAGTCTACGTCTTTGCCTGATTGCTTCAAAGCACTCTCCATCACTGCACTTTGCTTGATATTGACGATAGTGTCGTCGTTTCCGTGGATTAGCAGGACTGGAGCTTGAAATTTATCGGCATGATTTGCTGGAGAAATATCTATTAGTTTCTGTTTTTCGGTTTTCTTGTCGCCGATGACGCGTTTCCAGTATTCTACGACCCAGCTGTTGTCACCATTTTCTTCGTTTACACTGTCTAACATACGAGGCAAATCAGAAACTGGTGCAATTGCAGCAACACATTTATAGAGTTCAGGCGTAAAGGCACCGCCAGCAAGGGCAGAATACCCACCATAACTTGCGCCTATAATACAAACCCGTTCTGGGTCGACAAAGTTCATTGAGGTTAGCGCTTTTAAACCATCAGTGACATCATCTTGCATGAGGCCAGCCCATTCACCACGCCCTTGAAGTTTGAAATTGGTTCCAAAACCAGTGGAGCCACGGAAATTAGGTTGTAAAACAAGATAACCTCTGCTGGCAAAATATTGCGCCAACCAATGAAAATCCAATTGAACATAAGATTCTGGACCGCCATGAGGCAAAATGATCGCTGGAAGGTTTGTTGGGTCTTTCACACCAGGTGGCCAAGTTAGTAGAGCTGGAATTCTAGTTCCATCTCTGGCTGGATACTCAATAGTCTGAACATCTGCTATCCACTCCGGTGCTATATCTCTAGATTGTCCTATGCGCTTGAGGTCTTTTGTTTTCACATCATAAAGGAAATAGTTACCGGGCTCAGTTCCGCCAGATATCTTTAAAATGAATTTGCTCCAGTCAGATGACCACGACATTATGTTAATTGCGAAAGTGGGATAAGTATCAAGAAGTGTTTGGATACTGGCATCTAACTCTTTGTCAAAAAAAGAATAACTGGGCCTCATACCAGAATACTTAACTCCATGAACGATCCTGTTTTCATCTATGATAACATAGTCAATATCAGTATTTTCTTTGGCAAGTATGGGACCACTTAATTCCCCATCCCAATTCAATTCAAAGAGGCCTTCTCCATCATCGATCTGGTCTAAGACAATAAGGCTTGAATGATCTGATTTAACACCTTGAAGTACGAAGGGGATGACAGGGGAGTTTTCCTTTTTATAGACGTTTTCCCATTTTCCGTTGCGTTTTGTAGAAATTTCAAAGGTGTTGGAACTGTCGTCGTGATCTTCTCTCGCGAAAATCACACCCGTTTCTGATACGAACCAGTCGTTCGTGGAATATCGACCTCTTTCAAAAATCTGAGCCAATCCAGTTTTAGGATCGACTGAGAAAAGGTTGTATCGAGGATTACCCTTATTCCGAGCGCCCACATAGGCTGGCATTAAAACACGACCTTCTTTTGTCAGATTGCCAATGATTCGACCGACACCAGATTGAGCAGGGTAAAGACTGTCTTCGCTTCGAAGTAATTGGGTAATTTTGGATTTGGATAAATCCATTGCAAAAGACGCGGAATATTCCAGTTTTCCTCTAAACCCGAATATCTTAGTCGTTTCTGAAGCTGACAGCACAACGAAATCAGAGTTTATAAAATCAATTGATCGCGTTTTTATATCAGTTGTGTTCGCACCGTTTATTTCACCACTTTTCAAATCGTTGACGATAAATAATTCTTCACCATCTTGTTGACGAAGCATACCTATTTTTGAACCGTCAGGAGATATAGCTACAGATCTGATTTGACCCAATTCACCATATGCTTCTATAGGCGGCATGGGTGTTTGCGCGATTGCTGTTGAGTAGGTTGTCAATGCGAGAATAAATAACGAATACAGTAATTTCATGTCCCCAGTCCCCATTGGGATTAAATAATGCACTTAGGAATTGCAGAATTGAATCTCTGTGTAAAGATTCTGACGGCATAAAAAGCAGCCGTTAAATTTGAAGACCAAATAGGTTTTTAACGCTTTTAAAAAAAATTGAATGCCTGTCATTCAGGGAGGGGGATAAATTCGTCTTCATCGCCAGGCACGATTGGAAATCGCTTGTTTTTCCAGTCCTCTTTTGCTTGTTCTAGACGGTCTTTTCGGCTTGACGCAAAATTCCAGAACAAATGACGTTTACCAAGAGGTTCACCGCCAATTAGCGCGATACGTGCGTCTGTGGCGCTAGTGATTTTTGTGTCAGGCTTATCTTCTAAAATAGCCATGTCATATTGCTGGATATCGGTGTCGCCAATTTTAATGTCCCCTGTCACCGCGTAAAGAGCGCGTTCCGGTGAGGATGGAAGAATGAGGGATTGGCCGGCTTTTAAATTCGCCTCGATATAAAGGGTTTCTGCAAAGGTTTTGACAGGGGAGGTCATGCCATAAGCACTCCCCATCATGACACGAATGGATACACCATCAATTATTAGTGCAGGGATATCTGCATCAGGATAGTGATAGAAGGCGGGGGCAGTTTCTTCATCAGTTTCAGGCAGGGCATGCCAAAGTTGCAGGCCATGTAGGTTGCGGCGAATGGCTTCGCGCTCGGGACGTTCGCGTTCGGAATGGACAATTCCTGAGCCAGCTACCATGAGATTGATATCACCAGGCCTAATAGCTTGTAGTGAGCCTAAACTGTCGCGGTGTAGGATTTCGCCTTCAAACAAGTAAGTGACTGTCGCGAGGTTTATGTGGGGATGTGGGCGAACATTGACGCCGTGCCCGGGAGGGAAGGTTGCAGGCCCCATATGGTCGAAGAATATCCAAGGGCCGACACTGCGCTGTTTTATAACGGGAATTGCACGCCGGACGCTAAAGCCGCCAAGATCTTTGGTTTTGGGTGTGATAACCAGCTTAACGGCGGTGCAAGTTTTTTGGCCATTGCAATCGTCTACGGATAGGTCTTGTTCGAGGCTCATAGCGCTAATCTTTCAACCAATTTCAGTGTCGAATATAGCGTAATTTATCCAAGGAATGAAGAGACGCTATCTTGCAATTTCAATGGCATCTTTTGGATTGATATCACCATCATATAAAGCTCTACCGAGTATTGTTCCGTATACGGAGTTTATGCCATTCCGTGTACTGAGTAGCTTGATATCATTGATATTTTTTACACCACCAGAGGCGATGATCGGTATACTGACGGCGTCCGCGAGATGACCTGTAAACTCTACATTTACGCCTGTTTTCATGCCGTCTCGGCCGATATCTGTGGCGATGATGGCGCAGACGCCTGAATCTTCAAATTTCCTTGCAAGATCAACGGCTTTCATATCGGTTGTTTCCGCCCAACCTTCAACGGCGACCATGCCGTTAATGGCATCAATGCCGACTGCAACTTGATTTGGGAATGCCTTTGCAGCTGTTTTTACAAATTCTGGATCGCGTACAGCTGCTGTACCGAGGATAACTCTTGAGATACCCGCTTTGAGCCAATTTTCAATGCCAGCGATATCACGGATGCCACCACCAAGCTGAACTGGAGCTTTGGTTGCGGATAGGATTGCTTTGACAGCGTCTTCATTGGTGGAGCGACCATCAAAAGCACCATTTAAATCAACAACATGCAGATTTCTAAAACCCATAGCTTCAAATTTTGCAGCTTGGTCGGCTGGATCATCATTGAACTTGGTCGATTGCTCCATGTCACCTTTAATCAGCCGTACACATGCACCGTCTTTAAGGTCGATTGCTGGGAAAAGTTCCATTGATCTATGGTTTCCATTTTAGAAAGTTGGAGAGAAGCTTCTGTCCGATTTTTTGGCTTTTTTCGGGGTGAAACTGCGTTCCAAATATATTGTCTTTAACAATTGCTGCTGTGAAATTGCCACCATAGTCACTACTTGCTGCTATATGCGTGTCGACTTTGGGTGTGAAAACATATGAGTGCGTGAAGTAAAGGTGAGGAGTTTCTCCTAAACCTTTGAGCAATTCATGGTCGGTTATCGTGATTTCATTCCAGCCCATGTGGGGGATTGGTAGTTTTGGATTGTCTGGTTTGATTTTATCAACAACACCCGGGATGAAATCCAGTCCCTTTGTTTCACCATCTTCAAGACCGGTTGTGGCAAGAAGTTGCATCCCAACGCAAATTCCCATGAAAGGGGTCGACCCTTTTAAGACGGTCTCTGTGAGCACTTCAACTATGCCAGATCTGGATAGGAGTTCATTTTTGCAGTCTGCGAAATGACCAACACCAGGAAGAAATATACAGTCTGACTTTTTGATAAGATCAGGGTCTGACGTAATTTCGATTTTTAGGTCCAATTCGGCAAGTTTGGCTGCTTCAGCCAGAGCGCGCGACGCTGACCGGATATTGCCTGAACCATAATCAATAAGTGCAAGAGTTTTCATGAGGGGCGTTCTAGCGTGACAGTTATAGATCTGTCACGCTTAATAATAGGATATTTGCTATAAGCTACCTTTAGTAGAGGCAGCTTGGCCGGCTAAACGTGAATCTTGCTCGCTCGCCATACGAACGGAACGCGCTAAAGCTTTAAAACACGCTTCGGCGATGTGGTGTGTGTTCACGCCATATAGACATTCAATGTGCAAACATGCGCCTGAACTCATCGCAAAAGCGTGGAAGAATTCCTTGAATAATTCAGTATCGACTTCACCCACTTTGTCGCGGGTAAATTCAACGCGCCAGACAAGATAGGGACGGTTGCATAGATCGATGCTTGCGCGTGCGAGTGTTTCGTCCATGGGTATGTAGGCGTGGCCAAAACGGTTGATACCGGTAAATCCGCCAGTTTCTTTTGTAAGAGCGTCTTTGATTGCGCCGCCAAGGACAATACCGACATCTTCCATTGTGTGGTGCATATCAATGTGAAGGTCGCCAACACATTTAATCTCCAAATCAATTGCAGAATGCTTGGCAAAGCTCTCAAGCATGTGATCGAAAAAGCCAATGCCTGTGGAAAGTTTGGATTTTCCAGTCCCATCCATATCAACTTTTACGTTGATTTGAGTTTCTTTTGTTTTACGCGCTTTTTCGGCACGCCTTAGACTATCCGTCATCCAAAACTCCGGTTATCGTTAATATTCTGATTACAACTAATACCTAGCTTATATGCTAAGTCGTGCAGTATTCTATATATTTGGTGCACATGGTTATAAATCCAAGAAAGTTTAAAAGCATTTTTGGAAACATTTTGATAGTAAGAAGTGATAATGGCGAGAAAAATTGACGCCTCAAAACGCATGAGTTTATCATTTCGCCTGACGATTGTCAGTGTAATTGCATCTGTCTTGGTCGCATCCATTACCTTTGGAATTGAAGTTTTTGTTTTTGGTGAAGACCATTCTATGGATGATTTGCCTTGGTATGCTGGGGCAATGCTTATGTTAGCGATCCTCGTTGGCGCAGGCGTTTACATGGTTATACAGGCGTTTTTAAAGCCACTTAGTGTTTTGGCTGCTAGTTTGCGCGCTGCAAAACCGGGGCAGGGGCAAGATGTCGCCAAAACAGCATTGCCTATTTCATCTGATCTTGCTGCTGCAATAGAAGAAATGACAAGCCGGTATGATGCTGTCATTCGAAAATCTTACAAAATGTCGATATCTGATCCGCTGACAGGTTTGGTAAATCGGGCGCAATTTGTAAAAAAAGTCGAAATGTCCATTCTGTCTGCAGGTGAAAGGTCAGTATCGGTCATCATAATAGATTTGGACCGATTTACGCGTGTGAATGACAAGTTCGGACCGCAACTGGCTGACGAGCTGCTTGTAATGGTGGGGGCACGGTTAAAAGCATATCTTCGAGAAGCCGACACAGAAATTAGGGGAATGGAGCAATCGCAAGAAGCACCTAGTATTTTAAGTCGATTATCAGCAGATGTTTTTGCGGTATTAATTCCATTCACAACTCAGCATGTCGTTGAGAAAATGGTAGAATTTCTTAGATTTGAATTAGAAAGACCTTTTACTCTGGATGGTCGAATGGTTGAGTTGACTGCAGCTTATGCAGCGGCCTCCGCTCCAGCTGATGCCCCAAATGCGGGTGAGTTGATGAAGCAAGTCGATATTTCTCTAAAGATGTCTAAGCAATCTAAATTCAAGGGTCTGCAATTTTATGATTCATCCATGCATGAAACAGCGCAGCGGAATTTAACGCTTGAAGATGATATACGTCATGGCATTGAAAATCATGAATTTATTCCCGTTTTCCAGCCCAAAGTGGAATTAGAAACTGGAGTGGTTATTGGCGCTGAAGCATTGGCGCGGTGGCGGCGGCCAGATGGGGCGGTTGTGTCTCCAGGAGTGTTTGTTCCTAAAGCTGAGGAAATGGGACTAATACCTCAAATGGGCGCAAGTATCCTCAGAGATGCCTGTGTTCAAGCTGCGAAATGGGATTTTAATGGTCACAAACCGCGCTTGGCTGTTAATGTCTCTCCGCTGCAATTTGAAGACCCAAATTTCTTTTCCATCGTGGAAGAAATTCTAGAGGAATCGGGTTTAGCACCTGAATTGCTTGAACTAGAATTGACTGAAACTGCGGCTGTGGATAACCCAGAACGTGTTGCTAAAATTATGCGTCCTTTAAGGGCGAAAGGTGTGCGATTTGCCATTGATGATTTTGGAACAGGCCATTCTAATTTTACAACAGTAACTCGCTTGCCGTTTGATGTGTTTAAAATCGACCAGCAATTTGTGCGTGCTCATGGAAGTGATCCGCATGCGCCTGCCATTATTGAGATGATATTGGCGATGGCAGAAGCATTAGGACAGGAAACGGTGGCAGAAGGTGTGGAAACTCAGGAGCATTATGAGTTTCTTCGTCGTCGGGCATGTACAATTGGCCAAGGTTATTTTTTCTCACCGCCATTGCCTGCGCATGAGTTTGAAGAATTTGTGCGCCATTGGCGTGCGCCGTCACTGACAAAGAAAATGGCTTAGTATTCAGTGTGTAAGCACGAAAATATTTGTAAAATTTGCGAAAACTCCTTGATCCTGCCTGATTCAACGTTCACCTATATGTTCAAAGTAGGACTTTAGGAGAATTTAATGACACAAGCATCATCCCCACAGAGCTGGCACAGCACAACGATTTTAGCCGTGCGCAAGCCGGGCAGGGTTGTGATTATTGGTGATGGTCAAGTCTCTATGGGCAATACCGTTATGAAGGGGAATGCTCGCAAAGTTCGACGCTTAGGTGAGGGCGGTAATATCATTGCTGGTTTTGCTGGGGCGACGGCTGATGCTTTTACGTTGTTTGAACGCTTGGAGCTGAAACTTGAACGTTTTCCCGGCCAATTACAGCGGGCAGCCGTTGAGCTGGCCAAAGACTGGCGCACTGACAAATATCTGCAAAAACTAGAAGCGCTTTTGATTGTGGCTGATAAACACACAACGCTTGTGCTTACGGGTATGGGTGATGTGCTGGAACCAGAATATGATGTCGTTGCGATTGGTTCTGGTGGAAATTACGCGCTATCTGCTGCACGCGCTATTTTTGATTATGAAGAAGATGCTGAAGTGTTAGGCCGCAAAGCGATGGAAGTTGCAGCGGAAATTTGTGTTTACACCAATAACAATTTCGTTGTGGAGAGTTTGGATGTCTGAACGTGACGCCCTTGAGCAAGCGATAAAGGATGGAGTTCTCAGCGCTGAACAGGGCGAAAAACTTCAAGGTTATCTTGCAAAGGGCGGCGATCCATATGGTCCAGAAGATGCTGAAAACTTAAGCTTTTTGGCATCCTTCAACGATATTTTTCTGACGTTTGGAATCATGATCCTGATGTCAGGTGCGACCTTGTTTTTAGGGTGGTTTTTAAAGACTATTATTCCGTGGAGTCTGCTGGGGCCAGTATTAGCGCTGATTATGGCGTCTTTTGCATGGGTGATGGCAGAGTATTTCTGTGCGCGACGGCGGTTGCTATTGCCCTCTATGGGGTTGGCGCTGGTTTTCTACTTTATGGTAGGTAGTGGCGTTGGTGCTTTGTTAGCAAAAGTGCTAATTGATAATGCGGGTGATATCGCATTACAGGCGGCCCAGGGCGGAGCGCAGCAAGGTGACTTACCGGGGATATTCTTTAAAAAAGCTTTTGATTCTAGCTATTTATCAATTATTGCAGGTGCAGGTGCGGCGCTAGTATTCTATTTGCGGTTCAAACTACCATTTTCGCTTTTCCTGATTGCAGTTTCAGGTGCTTTGCTGTTTTACACATACACATTTCAGAGCAATGGATTTAATCTTTCAGCCATTGGTGCGGGTGCTGTTTTTTTTGTGGGATTGGTGACTTTAGCATTTGCAATGTTTTTTGATGCACGAGATCCGGCGCGGCGGACAATACAATCTGACAATGCTTTTTGGCTGCATTTAGCAGCAGCACCGCAAATTATGTTGGGTATGCGCTTCATAATTATTGGGGATTCAGTGGCGTCTCAGAGTGGATCTTCTGTGATGATGCTGTTGGCTTTGTTAGGGGTTGGTGTGCTTTCGCTTGCGTTAAACCGGCGGGCCTTGATTTTTTCAGGTTTGATCACATTTACACTCGTCGTGTTCTCGCTTGTTGGTGATTCTGGATTGTCAGGCGTAGAGGTCGTGGCGCTACCGTTACTGATTGTTGGAGGTAGCGTTGTTCTATTGGGTGCTGGTTGGAAAACGGCGCGCAATATAGTTTTGAAGATTTTTCCAGAAGACGGAATATGGGGACGTCTATTTCCCCCTGAACATGTGCTTAGCGGCAAAGACAAATAAATAAGGCCTAAGATGACTGAATTTTCTCCTCGCGAAATCGTATCCGAACTCGATCGCTTCATCGTGGGTCAAGCAGATGCAAAACGCGCTGTTGCGCTTGCTTTGCGCAATCGCTGGCGCCGCAAGCAATTGAGTGATGATCTTCGTGAAGAAGTGACACCAAAGAATATCTTGATGATTGGACCAACAGGTGTTGGTAAAACCGAGATATCACGCCGCTTGGCAAAATTAGCGCAAGCTCCCTTTATCAAGGTGGAAGCGACAAAATTTACAGAAGTGGGTTATGTCGGGCGCGATGTCGAACAAATCATTCGTGATTTGGTTGAAGCCTCTATTGCGATGGTCAAAGAAGAAAAAAGCAAAGATGTGCGTGCACGCGCTGAAAGTGCTGCGGAAAGTCGTGTATTGGATGCGCTTGTTGGGCCTGATGCAAAAGAGAGTACACGCGAGTCATTTCAGACGAAATTGCGCTCTGGTGCTTTGGACGACAAAGAAATCGAAATTGATCTGTCGGATAATGGTTCCCCAATGCAATCTATGGATATTCCCGGACAGCCGGGCGCAAGCATGGGCATGTTGAATCTGGGTGATTTGCTGGGCAAAGGTTTTGGTGGCCGTACTAAAACAGTAAAAATGACCGTTAAAGATGCATATCGTCCGTTAATTGATGATGAGTCTGATAAGCTGGTCGATCAAGAATCTGTTGTGCGGGATGCTATAAAACTGGTTGAAGAAGAGGGGATTGTTTTCCTCGATGAGATTGACAAAGTTGCTACGCGCCAAGAAGCTGGCGGCGCGGGTGTATCTCGTGAAGGTGTGCAGCGTGATCTATTGCCATTGATTGAGGGAACAACTGTTTCCACAAAACACGGGGCAGTGAAAACCGACTATATCTTGTTTATTGCGTCGGGTGCGTTTCACGTTTCTAAGCCGTCTGATCTGCTGCCAGAGTTGCAAGGGCGTTTGCCTATCCGTGTTGAATTGCAGGGTCTTACACACGAAGACTTTAAACGTATTCTGACCGAACCTGAAGCAAGTTTGATCAAGCAATATATTGCGTTGATCGGTGCTGAGGGGATGACGATTGAATTTGATGAAAGTTCAATTGATGCCATTGCTGAGATTGCCGTTCAGGTGAACGACACTGTTGAAAATATCGGTGCGCGTCGTTTGCATACTGTGTTGGAGCGCTTGCTTGAAGAAATCTCTTTCACAGCTCCTGACCGCAGTGGTGAGAGCTTTGTGATCACCGCAGACTATGTGCGTGAGAAAGTTGGCGGTTATGCCGGTAATGCCGATCTGTCGAAGTACATTTTATAAGGTTTGAAAGATGCCAACCGAAGTGTTTGAATTTAGAGCAAGTCGGTTGGGGTCATTTTTGATTGCAATAGGGTCCGTTGTGTTTATCGCAGCGGGCTTTATTTTATGGTATCAGCCGGATGCACCTTTTGAGCTAAGAGCTATGATGGGTTTGCTTAGCTTAGGGGCCGTCGTCGTTTTTTGTGTTGTGCTGTACCGTTTGATTGTAAATCCGGTGATGGTGCGGGTATCGGCTGACGGGATTTTCATAAAAAACTATGATGCGACCATTCCGTGGGAAGCGCTGGAGACTGTCAGGCTGATTAATTTAGATCATGCTGGAGATTTGATAGAATTTATTCCTAGCCAACCTATGCATAGTGTTTACATGGCAGGTAAGTTTGCCCTCGGCAAAACAGCGAATAATTTAGCGAAACTGCCAGATTATTGTTATAGTATGATGGGCATTCGGGGAAGCAATCAGGACTTGTTGAATGCAATTTCCGTGTTTCTGAAATTGGATTAGATATCTATCCGTCTCAGCGTTAAATTTAGCCTGCCGCCATTTTTAAGTAGGGTCGAGCTGCCGCCATAAATGCGGTCTATTCCATGATAAGCCAAACGCGCTTGCCCGCCTAGAATGATGACATCGCCTGAGTTTAGTTTGAAAGATTTGGTTGGGTCGCGCCGGT
The DNA here is from genome assembly GCF_000023785.1 of Hirschia baltica ATCC 49814. Lineage (NCBI taxonomy): Bacteria > Pseudomonadati > Pseudomonadota > Alphaproteobacteria > Hyphomonadales > Hyphomonadaceae > Hirschia > Hirschia baltica. The sequence continues at coordinate 3,430,503 of NC_012982.1, read as the reverse complement.
TTAGGCCGCCAAGGCGGAAGCGGGCGCTATCTCCCAATGATATGGAAACAACGGGGGCATTTATGTCTTCTTCGTCTCCATCACAATGCAAGCCCATTTTCGCATTTTCATCATAATAGTTCACAAGACAGGCTTGAGGTGGTTTAGGGTATTGCGAAACGCTCTCCCATATGCTCATTAAGGCGCGCGGAATGCTGGGCCACGGTTTTTTTGTTTCAGGGTGTTGTTTATCATAGCGGTATCCTGTCGCATCAGAAATCCAGCCAAGTTCTCCAAAATTAGTCATTTTAACGGTGAAAGGTTTATTGCTTCTGGGCATTCTGGGAGTATAAAAATGGTTATTTTTCATATGGTTACGGGTAGTTTCAACCAGATCTTCCTGGGCTTGCCGGTCAAGGTAATTTGGTAGGAATTGAAACCCGTCCAACATGTGTCCAATAACCTTTAGTAATAAACTTCATCACGAAAATGTGAGTTTGCCTATTGAGCCTGAAAAATTGAACCCCATATGGGCTTACGAGCCTGGCTTTTTTAATATAAGTGAGCCGAGTTTAGTTTTTTAGGGGACCGCCTGAACCGGGCGCCGCAAGTTTTGGGCCCATGTCGGGCAAGGGCGGCCGCCAATATCTAAGAATGAGAGAGACAGAAATATGGGAAAAATTATCGGGATTGACCTCGGTACAACTAACTCTTGTGTAGCCGTTATGGACGGATCAACTGCCAAGGTTATCGAAAATGCCGAAGGTGCACGCACAACGCCATCTGTTGTTGCATTCCGTGAAGACGGTGAACGCATGATTGGTTTGCCAGCTGTACGCCAGGCTGTGATGAACTCAGAGCAGACATTCTACGCAATTAAGCGTTTGATTGGTCGCCAGTTCTCAGACCCGACAGTGGCAAAAGACCAAGAGATGTCACCTTTTAAGATCGTTAAAGGTCCGAATGGTGATGCTTGGGTGAAAGGCCGCGACAAAGATTACGCGCCTCAAGAGATTTCAGCTTTCATTCTACAAAAGATGAAAGAAACAGCAGAAGACTTCCTCGGTGAAACTGTCACTGAAGCAGTTATCACTGTTCCTGCTTACTTTAACGATGCTCAGCGTCAGGCCACGAAAGATGCTGGCCGCATTGCTGGACTAGATGTTAAACGTATTATCAACGAGCCGACTGCGGCTGCACTTGCTTACGGACTTGAAAAGTCTGAAGGTAAAACAATTGCTGTTTACGACCTTGGTGGTGGTACATTCGATGTGTCCATTCTTGAGATCGGTGATGGTGTTTTTGAGGTGTTGTCTACAAATGGTGACACATTCCTTGGTGGTGAAGACTTTGACCTTCGCATCGTGGATTACCTTGCAGACGAGTTCAAAAAAGACAAAGGCATTGACCTTAAGAAAGACAAGCAAGCGCTTCAGCGTTTGAAAGAAGAAGCTGAAAAAGCGAAAAAAGAGCTTTCTTCTTCTGCGTCTTACGAAGTGAACCTACCGTTTATTTCTATGAGTGCTGCCGGTCCTGAGCACCTTAACTTGAAGCTGACACGTGCAAAATACGAAAGCATGGTTGCTGACCTTGTGAAACGTACAATTGAGCCATGTAAGCGCGCTTTGGCGGATGCTGGTAAATCTGCAGCAGACATTGATGATGTTGTGCTGGTGGGTGGTATGACACGTATGCCGAAGGTTCAGGAAGAAGTGAAACAATTCTTCGGTAAAGAGCCACACAAGGGCGTGAACCCTGATGAGGTTGTGGCGATTGGTGCTGCAATTCAGGCTGGTGTGCTTCAAGGTGACGTGAAAGACGTTGTTCTTCTTGATGTAACGCCGCTTTCATTGGGTATTGAAACATTGGGTGGTGTGTTCACACGTCTTATCGACCGCAATACAACAATCCCAACGAAGAAGTCTCAAACTTTCTCAACAGCTGATGATAACCAAGCTGCTGTGACGATCCGCGTTCTCCAAGGTGAGCGTGAGATGGCTGCAGATAACAAAGTGCTTGGTAACTTCAACCTTGAAGGTATCCCACCAGCACCGCGCGGTATGCCACAAATTGAAGTGACTTTCGACATCGACGCAAACGGTATCGTGTCTGTGTCTGCAAAAGACAAAGCAACAGGCAAAGAGCAACAAATCACTATTCAGGCTTCTGGTGGTCTTTCAGACGACGAGATCCAGAACATGGTGAAAGATGCTGAAGCCAATGCTGATGCAGATAAAGCCAAACGTGAAGCTGTTGAAGCGAAAAACAATGGTGAGTCACTTGTTGACGGCACAAACAAACAGCTTGAAGAGCATGGCGACAAGATTCCTGCGGAAATCAAAGCAGAAATCGAAGCAGCACGTGATGCTCTATCAGCAGCTTTGGAAACAGACGATACAGCAGACATCACTGCCAAAACACAGGCATTGACTGAAGCGGCTATGAAAATGGGTGAAGCCATTTACGCGGCAGCTCAAGAAGGTGAAGCTCATGCAGACGCTGCAAAAGATGCAGCTAAGGATGCGGCTGAAGATGATGATGATGTTGTTGACGCTGACTTTGAAGAAGTTGATGGCGACACAAAAAGCTAGATCGGTCGCTTAGGCTTAGGTCTCTATGAAATGATGAAGGCTGCGGTGTTTTTGCATTCGCAGCCTTTATCGCTCGTAGAATTGACCGATTATTAGTCATTTTCACAAGGTGTACGTTTTAATACGGACCCTTGTCTTAAATGGTTAGCAACCCAACATAAGACATGAGTTTAGTTCGGTTGTATGACTGAATGCATGTTTACTGCTGTACGAGAAAAGAACGACGCATGAGCGATACTTGTTATTATGAACTTCTAGGCGTTTCTAAAGACGTTGACGAGAAAGCACTTAAATCTGCCTTCCGTAAGAAGGCGATGCAGTATCATCCCGACCGCAACCCTGATGATGCATCGGCTGAAGCGATGTTTAAAGAAGTGTCATCAGCGTATGAATGCCTTTCTGATCCTCAGAAACGCGCCGCGTATAATCAATATGGTCGTGCTGGATATGAGCAGGGCGGTATGGGGTCAGCTGGCGGCGGTGGCGGATTTGGTGGCCAACGTCCTGAGGATGTGTTTGGCGATATATTCGCGGACTTTTTTGGTGGTCGTCAAAGCGGCGGTGGTCGCGGCGGTGCGACACGCGGATCTGATCTGCGTTATGATTATTCAATTACATTGGAAGAAGCATTTTCAGGCAAGCAGGCTGAAATTGAAATTCCAACAACAGAGACATGTGATCCATGTCATGGGACTGGTGCTGCTAAAGGATATTCTCCTGAAACATGTGGGACATGTGGAGGAGCAGGGCGTGTGAGAGCACAGCAGGGCTTTTTCACGATGGAGCGCACATGTGGTGCCTGTCAGGGACGTGGGACTGTCATTAAAAAGCCATGTGGTAAATGTGGCGGTCGCGGCAACGTTCATGCAAAACGCAAGCTGGATATCAATATTCCAGCAGGTATCGAAGATGGACAACGTATCCGATTGCAAGGTGAAGGCGAAGCCGGAACCATGGGCGGGCCTAAAGGTGATCTTTATATCTTTGTGTCGATTGAAGAGCATGAATTATTTGAACGCGATGGTCCAAACCTGTATGCGCGAGCACCTGTGCCTTTCTGTAAAGCCGCTTTAGGTGGCGATATTGAAATGCCAACCATTAGTGGTGGGCGGGCGCGTGTTTCTATTCCTGAAGGTGCGCAAACAGGAAAGCGTATGCGTTTAAAGGGTAAAGGGATGCCATCTTTGCGTTCAGCAGTGGCGGGCGACCTTTATGTGGAATTGTTTGTTGAAACGCCGCGCAATCTGTCGGCTAAACAAAAAGAACTTTTGCGGGAATTCTCTGAATCTTGTGATGAAGATACAAATCCTGAGCATCGCGGATTTATCAGCCGTGTAAAAAGCTTCTTTGACGCATCTGCTGACGCTGAGTAGTTTACTTAGAATATCGGTAGAATAGGGATGAAATGCCATGACTCTTAAAATCGCCATTGCTGGTGTTGCTGGTCGTATGGGGCAGTCGCTCGTTCGCGCATGCTCAACCCTAACTGATTGCGAGATTGTCGGCGGGACGGAACGACCCGGATCGGGCGCGCTGGACCAAGATATTGGCGTTTTGGCTGGACTGCCGCCTAGCGATATTAAAGTTTCTCTATCGCCAGCTGAAGCGGCACGCCATGCTGATATTTGGATTGATTTCACAGCACCTGTTCCAACACTGGCATCCATGACAGCTCTCGATACCACGGGTGTGAAAGCTGTTATTATTGGAACCACTGGTTTTAATGAAGCTGAGGATGAGGCACTTCAAGAATTTTCCAAGCGATTTTCGATCGTTAAAGCAGGGAATTTTTCATTGGGCGTGGCAATGCTCTCAGCGTTAGTTGAACAGGCTGCAGCGCGTCTGGGAGATGATTGGGATATTGAAGTGTTGGAGACACATCATCGCCGAAAAGTGGATGCGCCGTCTGGTACAGCTTTGATGCTAGGTGAAGCTGCGGCAAAGGGACGTAATGCACCGCTAGATGATTTGAAGACGCCGCCCTATGATGGAATAACAGGCGAACGCGAGGCTGGAAAAATTGGATTTTCCGTGCGTCGGGCGGGCGGTGTTATTGGTGATCATGAAGTGATGTTTGGTTCTGATGAGGAGCTTATTTCTTTGCGTCACACAGCATTAGATCGAAATGTTTTTGCAAAAGGTGCAATTCGTGCGGGGCAGTGGGCGATCCAGCAGCCGGTAGGTTTTTATACCATTCGCGACGTGCTGGACCTTTAAAACGGATATTTAAAAATCAACCAATTCGGTTGGAACTTCAACATCACACACATCCACAACTTGAGGCGGTGTGTTGAAGAAAAACGGGTCTGAACGCACTCGCTTTGAATTGATACTATTCATAAAGCCTGCTGTTTCAGTTCGCATGACTTCATAATTTGGTTGCTGATTTTCTGGCAATTCAGAAGCAAGTTTAACCGAGATCATTTCGTCACCTTTGTTGGGTGATTGAATGACACCACCTTCAATATTTTTATCGCCGCGCTGAAGTTTTTGGACGTATTGCATTCCAGAGATAACACGACCAAACACTGTCATATTGCGATCTAAATAGCGCTGTGCATCCAAGGTGATGTAAAAGTCAGTCCCGCCTGTATTTGGGTCTGAATCTCGCGCCATTGCCAGCATTCCCGGACAATGTAGCAACCATTTTTTTTCTGCATCAAAGCCGACAGGAAAACCATTTAGAAATCCGACTTTTTCAGCGAATAAATCGTCATTATCTAATAGCTGAATTTGGTCTGCTTCTAGAAGCGGCTGCTCATGTTCGATTTCTAGCGGCGGCCATTTTTTATCTTCTGCATCAATACCGCCTTGAGCCACAAAACCGTCAATAACGCGGTAGAATTCTTTGCCATTATATGCCCGCGCTTTTACCATGTCTTGAAAACGAGCAACATGACCGGGTGCAAATTCGGGATTGAGTTCTATAAGAATATCCCCATATTTTGTGGTGATCACCACAATGTTTTCTGGTTCGATTTTGCGCCAGTTTTCGCCCTTCATTCCAGATTCCAAACTCAACGGGGTTGGTGTTGGCTTTGGAATTATCTTTGCCTGATTATCTGTATCCTGAGCACAGGCGGAGAGGCTTATGCAAAAGCTGCTTATCAATAATAAGTGTTTTATCAATTTACCATTCCCCGATATTTTCAGCACTTGCCCAAGGTTCTGCTGGCGCAAGTGACTCGCCCTTTTGAAGCAGTTCAACGGAAATATTGTCTGGTGATCTTACAAAAGCCATATGCCCATCACGGGGCGGGCGGTTTATGGTAACGCCCATATCGGACAATTTTTTGCAGACCGCATAAATATCATCGACTTCATAAGCGAGGTGACCAAAATTACGGCCACCAGTATAAGATTGTTTGTCCCAGTTATAGGTGAGTTCCACCGCAGGAATGCCCGGTAATAAACCGTTTTCTGGTAAACCACCGGCTGCTTCTATGTCGGCAGGTGTTGCCAGAAATACAAGTGTGAAACGGCCTTTTTCAATATCGCGTCTCTCAACGACAGTCAGACCAAGGCCGTCGCAGAAGAAACGCAGGCTTTCGTCGATATCTTCCACGCGGATCATTGTGTGTAGGAAACGGATACTCATTAATTGCTCATCCCTTTAAGTTGGATTTGAATTTCTTGTTCAAGTGATTTGGGACGGTTGTGGTGGTGTAAACGGGCTGTCACGGCGGCAATGGCGACAATTCCAAACACACAAAGAATTGTTATTCCAAATAACCAAGGGGCAAAGCCTTCGTCCAGATCGGCTATTTGTCCCGATGCGTTCCAGATACTATTCCATATCCAACTAGCTACTACGAATAAAGCAGGTAGGCAGATAAGTGATGCGACGGCACCGCCAAAATTTAATAAATGGCCGCGCGGATTGTGAACCCGCTTATAAATTTCGACAAATATGTCTTCACCAAGTTTCTGGATGTCTTTGTCTTCATTGCGCCGCGCTTTGAAAATGTCGTGAGCGTCTTTTTCAACTGTTCTGTATTGGAAAAAGATAATTGTGCCCCAGACTAAAAAAACGAGGATGAGAGATATAAACAAGATCACAGCGAATACCGTTATATGAAAGAGAATTAGGAGTTGATATTATATATATCGTTCGGCACGGGCATTTTGTAGTGCATCTTGAAGGGAAGCAACAAAGGAAAGGCGTTCTTCTGGCGTTAAAAACCGGCCAATGGCGTATGAATGTCCCGAACTGCTTAGTCTGATAAATTTGTTTTCATGGCCGTGAGGCGTGAGACCGACGCGTGTAAACGCTGTTGGGAGTGTTGCGCTCGATTTTTTGCCTTGGGGGTTAATGTGAATGACAGTTAGGTCTTCGCTGTTAACCTGAACAAATGTTTTCTGCGACAAGGCTTTGTTATTGGCTCTGAAAACGAGCCATAAGATAAGTAAGTCTATCGCGAGAAAACCCATAATGATAAAAAAGCCATAGGGCAGGAATGCCAGACTGGTGAGAATGCTTAAACCGGTCAAAATCAGGATCAATGTTACAAATCCACGATCGGATAATGACCTAGATGGCTGTAAAACAGCGTCCATATAGATTTTTGACGGAGTATCTTGCATTTGCCACGCTGATTTTGAATGTTTAACGCTTTTTTGTCTTGCCCGAGCGAGCTTGGAGAAACCATATTGCAGCTCGGGTCAACAATCTAGGTATATATCAATGGCAAGTGCTTCAAAGCCGGTAGCGACGAAAAAAAAGAGAGTGTCGAAACCTCGCAGCCGGATAAAGCATGACGATATTCTAGAAATGTTTGTGAAACTGGCAGACGACAGGCCAAATCCTGAAACAGAATTAGAATATAATTCTCCCTTTACGCTTGTGGTTGCAGTCGCGCTTTCGGCGCAGGCGACTGATGTGGGGGTGAACAAGGCGACGCGTGTTTTGTTTGCCCATGCAGACACGCCTGAAAAAATGCTAGAATTGGGGGAAGAGGGCGTCGCAAAATATATTAAAACGATTGGCCTATGGCGCAATAAAGCGAAAAATGTTGTCGCATTGTCGAAGATGATCATTGATGACTTTGGCGGCGAGGTGCCTCAAACGCGGGAAGAATTGGTCAAATTACCAGGGGTTGGTCGAAAAACAGCGAATGTTGTTCTCAATGAGGTATTTGGTCAGCCGACCATTGCTGTGGATACGCATATATTTCGTGTGTCCAATCGCACGGGCTTGGCACCGGGAAATAATCCAGATCAGGTTGAAGATTTATTGGAACGAGTTGTGCCAGATACCTTTAAAAAGGGAGCACATCATTGGCTCATCTTACATGGTCGCTATACCTGCGTGGCTCGTAAACCAAAATGCGGGGAATGCGTTATCTATGATTTGTGTAAATTCAAGGAAAAGACAGCCTAAACTAAAGCTCGCTTGATGAGTGCGGCGGCATACATTTCACTCATTCTTGGTCCTTCCACAGGGTAGAGATATGGCTCGATCATTTCTAATTCCATCAATAGAAGTTTACCTTCTGAGCCACGCAATAGATCAATGCGGGCGTAAAGTGGTGTTTCAAATGGAATGAATGACAAAATGTCTTGGGCAGCTTGAATGTCGCTCTCTTCTGGCTGAATAGGTGTTTCGGTTCCGCCATAACTGCTTTGAATACGATAATCTCCTGCTTTTGCCGTTTTAAGCAAAGCGTGGGAATATTCACCATCAATGAAGATATATGAATATTCTCCCTCGGTTTGTATCGCGGGCATAAATGGTTGAATCATAGCTGGACGGTCCAGCAAAATCCCGTCGGGGATTTCGTCACCGCGTTTATATAAGCTTTGACCATGAGCACCGGCACCAATTTGACGTTTTACCACCACACCGCTTGTGTCGTATGTGTCAAACACCGATTGGATGTCCATTTTTGTTGGTTCATTTACCCACAATGTCGGGACAGTTGAAGCGCCTTGTTTGGCGAGGTCTTTTAGATAAGATTTGTTGACATTCCATTTTATTGTTTGGGCCGAATTATAGAGTTTCAAGCCTGATTTTTCTATATTTTCCAGCTTGTTGAGAAAGTCTTGCTGATAATCCTGATAATTCCATGGGGTTCCAACGACCACGGCGTCGGCATCGGAAAAATCAGATATAGGAGCTTTCCAGTCGATAGCTTGAATCGTGTGTCCGCTTTGGCGAAGTGCGTTCTGAAGCTGGCCAAACTGAAGATCAAACTCAAAAGCATCATTTCTGCGGTTTGGTCGGTCTGGAAGTGTTGTTTCGCAAGCGAGAAATGTAAAATTCAAGGTGTTTTCCTTGTAAGTTGGCAACATTCACCTTGTGGAAGGTTTATGCTCGCATATAACTAGCCAATATCTTTTAACGCTAGAGCGTTTTTTTATTTTGGAGCTTTTCATGACCAACCCCCGCTATGACGTTATTGCATTGGGTAATGCTATTATGGATGTAATTGCGAGCGTGGATGATGCGTTTCTTGAGAGCAATGACATTCCCAAAGCGCGTATGAGTTTGATTGATCAAGAGCGTACAGATTTTCTGTATAATGCATTGCCCGATACAAAGGTTGAAACATCCGGTGGGTCTGCCGGTAATTCGATCGCGTGCTTGCTTAGCCTTGGCGCGAAAGCTGCTTTCATGGGGAAAGTAGCTGACGATGAGATCGGAACGGCATACGTCAGTGACATGGAGCGTATCGGCGCGACATTCTCTGGAAAGCCGTTGACAAGCGGTATATCAACAGCGCGCTGTATGATTGCTGTGACGCCTGATGGTGAGCGTTCTATGAATACGTTCTTGGGTGCATCTACAGAGTTTGAAGCTGATGACGTGGATGAAGATCTAATTAGAGACTCTAAATGGCTTTATCTGGAAGGATATTTGTTTGATAAGCCTGCTGCCAAAACTGCATTTGTACGTGCAGCTGAAGTGGCGAAGGCTGCAAACCGTAAGGTCGCTGTGACAATGTCGGACGTGTTTTGTGTAGAGCGTCACCGTGAAGCATTCCGTCACCTCGTGAAAAATTACGTTGATCTTGTGTTCGCGAATGAAGAAGAGCTTTTGGCCCTTTACGAGACTGATGATTTTGATGCGGCAGTTGATATGCTTAAGACAGAGACGCAATTTGCTGCAATCACACGCTCCGAAAAAGGGTCTGTTGTCATAGATTCAAATACGCGTTTGAATGTGCCGACAAAACCATTGGATAAAGTGGTCGATGCGACAGGCGCAGGGGATGCTTATGCTGGTGGGTTTTTCTTTGGCCTGAGCCAAGGTTTGAACTTGGAAACTTGCGCGCGTTTGGGACATTTGTCTGCGAGTGAAGTTATTTCTCATTACGGTCCACGCCCGGAAACGAATTTGAGAGAACTTGCTATCGCGGAAGGTCTGATTTCGGCATAATCAGAAAATAAATGCTGTTACACAGGAATTGTTGTGTTTGAGATCTTATCAAATCAGTCTTATAGTTAATTGATATGAAATGGGATCAATTATCAGATGACTGGTGCCCCATAGCTAGGGCAACATCGATCGTAGGGGATCGCTGGACCCTTTTGATCGTTCGCGATTGTTTTCTGGGCGTTAGCAAATTTGACGATTTTCAGAAAAATCTTGGTATTACCCGCCATGTATTGGCGCAACGGCTAAAACGGTTGGTGGCTGTAGGTGTGCTGGAAAAGAAAGCTTATCAGAGCCGTCCTGAACGATTTGACTATATGCTGACAGAGCGTGGCAAAGAATTAGGTCATGTGCTTGAAGCCTTGCGACTCTGGGGCAGGGAACACCTCTCTATACGTCGGCAAGCCGGTATTGGTGAAACAATCGACGAATAGATGATCATCGACTTAAAAAAAGGGCTAGCCTATTCAAGGCTAGCCCTTTTAAATTGAATCAATTCAAAATTTAGTTTCCAGAACTCACGGCAACCATAGCTGCTCGCAATGTACGGTCACCGATTTTCCAACCAGATTGGAAAGTTTCAGCAACAGTGCCATTTGGTTGATCGGATGGGATTTGCGAAATGGCTTGGTGAAGGTTTGGATCAAAGCTAGCGCCAGGGGCAGCATCAATTGCTACAACACCATTACGTGCGAAAGCTGCGTGCAACTCTTTTTGAGTCATCTCAATTCCAGCCAATAAACTTTGACCTTGCTCAGACAATGCTGCTTTTGCTTCATCTGAAACAGCACCAAGAGCACGTGTCATATTGTCAGAGACGGAAAGCAGGTCGCCGGCGAATTTTTCTACCGCATAGATGCGGGAATCAGCGACTTGCTTTTCTGTGCGTTTGCGCAGGTTTTCCATGTCAGCCATAGTGCGTACAAGCTGATCTTTTAAGGCGTTTGTTTCAGCTTCTAATTCAGCAATCCGTGCTTCTGGTTCGTCTTCAGCAGGTGCAGCATCATTTGCAGCTTCTGTCGTTTGCGCTTCTTCACCAGTGTTTAAAGCTTCTTCAGCTTCGTTTTCGACTTTATTTTCTGGCGCTTGCGTGTCTTCGCTCATCGCTTTTCCTCTATTTTCTCGGCCGGTCCGCCATCTAATAATCGACCCACAACTTGGGCAGTGTAATCCACCATTGGAATGACGCGCGCATAATTTAGGCGCGTTGGACCAATAACACCCAAAGCTCCTACAACTTTACGCTCAGAATTCATATAGGGCGCGACAATAACACTTGAACCTGAAAGGCCAAAAAGTTTGTTTTCTGCACCAATAAACAGCCTTACACCCTCTGCATCGCGGGCACGGTCTAAAATTCAACCAAGCTTTCTGTTTTATCGAGATAAGAAAAGAGGTCTCGGACTTTATCTACACTTTCGGCTAATTGTTCATCGCCTAGAAGATTTGCTCGTCCTCTAACGATGAGGGACCGCCCACGGTCAGGGTCGTCTCCTGTCCAATGCGCGAGACCAGCTTCAACAAGCGTGCTTGCCATATCGTCGAGTTGGGCGCGTTTTTCGCGAATTTCACTGAGCACATCTGCTTTGACTTCAGAAAGTGTTTTGCCCCTCATACGTGCATTTAGGTAATTGCTTGCTTCTTGTAGAGCAGACAATGGCATGCCTTTAGGCAGCGTAAGGAGGCGGTTTTCAACGTCTTCATCTGCTGAAACGATAATTGCAAGCGCCTGATTGGGACCTACGGATACAAATTCCACATGTTTGATTGCCGCTGCATTGCTTTTCGGGCTGGCAACGAGACCTGCGCCTCCCACTAAGCCGGATAGCATTTCAGATGCTTCACCGAGAAAATCTTCTGGAAGGCCGCCTTGGGCAGCAGACAATCTTTGTTGTATGCGCCGTTTATCCACAGCTCCAAGTTTCATCTTCTGGACTTCCATAAGGCCATCCACAAAAAGCCTTAGCCCTTGATGAGTGGGAAGGCGTCCAGCCGAAGTGTGGGGACTGTCGAGTAATCCTTGTTCTGCAAGATCTGCCATCACATTGCGAATAGAAGCAGATGATAAGCTTATGCCACGTCTAGAAATTGTTCGGGAACCAACGGGTTCACCAGTTTCTAGATATGCCTCCACAATCTCACGAAATATCGTACGTGAGCGAGCATCCATTTTGGATAGCTGAGATTGGTTTTCTGGTGGTTCTATAATCATATCAATTACTAGAATAAGAATGCTTGGCTGTAGATGCAATGCGTATTGTATGCATTGCCAAACCATGTGTGCTTCCTGTATCGCCTTTTTAAACAATTTTCATTCAATTTTTTGCGGAGAATCGGGAAATATCCGAAATCTGCACGATAAAGGACCATTCACACATGACTCAGTTTGAGCGCCCATCAAAACGTGCACCGGAATCCCTGCGTGAAGTCAGCTTAGAAGTAGGCAAGTCCCGCTATGCAGAAGGGTCATGTTTGGTGAAATTTGGTCACACGCATGTGCTTTGTACTGCATCATGGACTGGGGATGTTCCGCGCTGGATGAAAGGCACAGGTAAGGGCTGGGTAACAGCGGAATATGGTATGCTACCCCGCGCAACGCACACACGTGGACGTCGTGAAGCAGCAGCGGGTAAGCAATCTGGTCGGACACAAGAGATACAGCGTCTTATTGGTCGTGCATTGCGTTCTGTTACAGACCTTGAAGCGTTGGGTGAAAATCAAATCACGATTGACTGTGATGTGATTCAAGCTGATGGCGGCACACGTACTGCTGCGATTACGGGTGGGTATGTGGCGTTAGCGCTTGCAATCAATTACCTGAAAGAAGAGGGTATTATTTCGACTAATCCGTTGGTGTCTCAAGCAGCCGCTATTTCTTGTGGTGTGTATCAGGATGTGCCTGTGCTGGATCTGGATTATGCAGAAGATTCAAATGCGATGGTGGATGCAAACTTTATCATGTCATCTGATGGCCGCATTATTGAGGTTCAGGGAACGGGTGAGGAGCGTCCATTTTCTCGCGAAGAATTTCTTGCGATGAGTGATTTAGCAGACGCTGGATGTAAAGAGCTGTTCGCTCTTCAAAAAGCGGCGATTGATAACGCATAAGGGCTAAATGGGGATTTCAGCGGATGCAGCTTGTGAGGTGTGAAGCCTTATTCAGCTGCAGTTCGCTGGCCTTCGTCATCGGAACCACTTAGTTCGTCTTCCTCATCTTCCCATATGAGTATATCGCCGGGTTGGCAGCCAAGCTCTCGACAAAGTGCTTCGAGAGTAGAAAAGCGGATAGCTTTTGCTTTACCTGTTTTCAGAATTGACAAATTGGCGAGGGTGATACCTACACGGTCGCCAAGCTCTGTGAGAGACATCCGGCGATCTAAGAGGACTTGATCAAGTTTTACGCGAATCGTCATAGGATTAGGGTAGGGCCTTTTTTCTATATGGTCATCTGCTGATCTTCACGAAGGCGTGCACCTTCAGCAAAAACCTGCGATAGAACGACCAAAATAAGTACTGCTCCCCACGTTATAAAATTTGTGCTCATCAATCGTGTTAAGATTCCAACCGGTTGTAGTTGAGTGTCCATCCCCACGATATTTATTATAAAAGCAATGACAGGATTGACGAGAATTCTTGTCAATTCAAGTATTGCAATTATCAAAGCGATTTTACGAAATCGTATTGCATTTTCAGGCACAAATGGATCTCCATCAACAAGCGTTTCAAAAACGCTTCGTAAATTTGATGCGATCGACATAACACCTATGCACAAAATTGATCCTACTAGAGCAAGGCTCGTCATTCTGAATGGGTCAGCATGCAACGAAATTCTACCCAAAATGGAATTTTCGACAATTCCGCCACTTAAGGTAGCGATAATTGAAAGAAAAGTTATAATCCAGATAAATCCAAGCGCGGCGCAGGCTGTGATCCAGAAAATATCAACCAATACCTTCAGAACTGAAGATAAAGATCCGCGTCCAATAGCGCGCAGCTTTAATGTGTCTTCAATACCGGCCATAGGGTTGGATCTTCCTGCAATTTAAATTCAATTTTGCACATCGTTTTTTTAAGCGAATGTTGTAGACAGGTCTGGTGTGACATAATTATTATCGAAAAACAATATATATCATGTAATTTTATCTGGAGACAATTATGACTGATTCGAATCAATCTAGGAAACTTCAGCCTGGTCGCCTAGTTGCAGCGACACACAATCAGGGAAAAGTACGTGAACTAAAAGACCTTTTGGAGCCTTTGGGGTTTGAGCCGGTTTCGGCCGGTGAACTGGATTTACCTGAACCTGAAGAGACCGGACTAACCTTTGAAGCGAATGCAGAATTGAAAGCGCTTGCGGCGGCTATAGCGTCTGGGTCTCCTGCGCTCGCAGATGATTCTGGTTTGGCTGTTGATGCGCTTAATGGTGCGCCGGGAATATATTCAGCGCGGTGGGCAGGGGAGTCTAAAGATTTCAAGCTGGCGATGGAAAAAGTAAACCAAGCGCTGGAAGATGAGAAAGCAGCAGAGCGAAGTGCACGTTTTGTTTGTGCGCTTTGTGTGGCTTGGCCTGATGGTGAGACCGTGACCTTTAGAGGTGAAGTTAAAGGCGAATTGGTTTGGCCCCCGCGCGGCGAGAATGGGTTTGGCTATGATGCAATGTTTGTGGCAGAGGGCGAAACAATCACTTTTGGAGAAATGGAACCTGCGCGTAAACATGGTATGAGTCATCGTGCCAATGCATTCAAATTGCTAACAGAAGCTATGCTTTAGTGCTGCAATTTGAACCTCATCGTGGGTTTGGTATTTATATACATTGGCCCTATTGCGCGAAAATATGCCCGTATTGTGATTTCAACGTCTACGCCGCTAAAGATCGGAATATTGATCCGCTTCTTTTAGCTATTCGGGAAGATCTCAAAGGATGGCGCGAAAAAACGGGTTCAAGGCACGTTGATACCGTTTTTCTAGGTGGTGGCACGCCGTCTTTGTTGCCACCTGAAGCTATTAGACAATTACTAGCTGACATCGCAGAGCTTTGGCCATTGCGTGACGATGCTGAAATAACGCTGGAAGCAAACCCTGATGATATGAACCGCTTTGCCGGCATAGCGGATGCAGGAGTGAATAGATTATCACTTGGTGTGCAAAGCCTAGATGATGCTGCTCTCACCTTTTTAGGACGTAATCATTCCGCTAAAATTGCTTTGGAAGCTATTGGCGAAGGAAGACGATGCTTTTCGTCTTTATCCCTTGATTTTATTTATGCATTACCCAACCAGAGCAAAGAAAAATGGCAAGCAGAGCTTTCCGATATCATAGATCTAGGTGCTGATCATTTATCATTGTATGAGCTGACAATTGAACAACGCACAGCTTTTGGCAAAGCGGTGTCGCGTGGTGATTGGACACCTGCAAATGAAGATGTGGCGGCAGATTTATATGAAGTGACGCAATTGGAGATGGAGGCGGCGGGGTATTCTGCTTATGAGATTTCCAATCACGCTAAGAGCGTGCAGCACCAAGCAAAACACAATATTGTATATTGGAAATCAGGCGATTGGTTGGGAGTTGGGCCGGGTGCGCATGGCCGCGTGACACTTGACGGGAAGAGATTGGAAACCATCTCCGAAAAACGGCCTGATAAGTATATTTCCAAAGTAGAAAAGACAGGCGTTGGTGCCGATTATAATCCTTTGTCTATTGAAGATATAGCAGCAGAACGAGTCATGATGGGGCTGAGAATGACACAAGGAATACTGCGTTCTGACTTTGAAAAAATAAGCGGTAGATGTTTTGATGAAACTGCTATTGCAAGTTTTATATCCGATGGGTTGATCGAGCTTGATGGCTCCATATTAAAACTAACAGCAGAAGGTTGTTTATTGGCTGATTATATAAGTCAGAAATTGGTTTTAGAATGAAAAATGCCGTCCAGTATCTGAACGGCATTTTTTAAATCTATAATAATATCAGATATTTAAAATCCATCTGGTTGGAATGTCTTTATCCCAGGTTCGATAACGCGGATACCGCCTTTACCTGTGACTTGAACCACAGATAACCCGCGCTCTATTGTGCCGTTTGATTTGAAGCGGAATAAACCATTGGTTCCGATAAACCCGTCCCGACGCTCAAGCGAGGTCCGGTTTAAGGAACCTTCACTCAACATCATCAAAGACATGAGGGTGGCATCATAACCCAGTGTCGACATACTGGTGGGTTCTTGGCTCGTTATTTGCCTATAAATGTCGTTATATTGTGCAACTGCTGTTGGATCTGGCGCGGCAAACACACCCCCTTCAAGAGTTGGCTCACGCCAAACGTCTGCAGAATTCCACAGGCCTGTTCCGAGCAATTTCACTGTTTTGATGTCGACATCATAATAAGGCAGAAGAGGCGCGACACTGCGAAGGCGAGTGCCTTGTTCTGGGATAAGGACAGCAACTTCACCCGGGAAATATTTGTCGGTTTCTATCAGCGTTTGAGCAAGACGTTTTGCGGCTTCAGTTGGAGAGGGCTCATTGGGATCATAGAATTCAGTTTTGATCACTGATCCGTTGCGAAGGCTGACTTCAAAACGCAATGCGCTTTCAACTTTATAGCCATAGCTGTTGGCCGGACCAAACATGGCAAATTGTGTGACGCCGTTTAAACTTGCCCAATCGACAATGCGTTTGATTTCTTCTTCGAGCGGCAAGGAAACCAAATATACGCCGTTACCTGCAACCTGGTTGTTTGTTGAAAAAGCGAGCACTGGGATATTGTTTGGAGCTGCGATTTCTTGAACCACTGCAACATTTTCCGCAAAGACAGGTCCAATGAAAGCATCTGCACCTTCTTTTAAGGCTTCAATGGCAACTTCCCGAGTTGTTGATTGAATGCCGCTCGTGTCTTTGGGGATCAAAATAACATTCTCAATACCAGCTTGGAATAATGCCATTTCAGCGCCAGCTAAAATGCTTTCCGCTTGTTTTCTTACACCTGCATTTGAGCTGGAAAGTGGGAGCAGAATTGCAATTTCGGATAGGTTTTCAATGCCGGTCGGATCTAACCCTTGCAAGTGTCTTGGTATCACACTCGCATAAGGTTTGATGTTTGTGTCTTCGGGTTCAGGTTGAACGTCTTCAATCTCTTCACGTGGCTTTGGTGGCGCTGGACGATCAGGGCGTGTTGACTCTGGACGCTCATCTCCACGAAAAATAGGTGTCGTTGGACTTGGATCAGTGGTGGCACATCCTGCAAGTAGTGCTAAACTAAATCCAAGCGCTACCAGCGACTGACCGCAAATGGTGAATGAGCGTTTTTTATCCCGAGCATTGGGCAGTGATGTCATCTTCAAACTTCTCCAGCGGCCATAAGGGCGCAACTTCTATCCCCGAAACGACTAAATCAGATTCATCTGATTTAGAATATGAGCCGGACACTAATGCCGACGCGGGCTCAAAACAAGCTTTTGATGCTGTTGTTAACCCTATGATTCGACCTAATTCAGACCTTAGTTCTGGTCTTTATATTGTGGCAACGCCAATCGGAAACCTTAGAGACATAACTTTGCGGGCACTTGATGTGTTAGCCTCAGCTGATTTAGTGCTTGCCGAAGATACACGCGTTGCTAGCAAACTTATGGCTGCTTATGGTTTAAGACCTGAGCTACGCCCATATCACGACCATAATGGGGCGATATCGCGACCTCGTATTTTACGTGACCTAGAAAAGGGTATGCGCATTGCCCTGATTTCTGATGCGGGTACACCTTTAGTCTCTGATCCAGGATATAAATTGGCGAGAGAAGCTATTGAGGCAGGGCATTATGTAACGGCATTGCCCGGTGCCTCAGCACCTCTTGCTGCACTCACTATTTCAGGATTGCCCTCCAATAGTTTTTTGTTTGCTGGTTTTCCTCCGCCTAAACAAACCGCGCGACTTAAGTTTTATGAAAAATTTGTAAGTTTGGAATCGACTTTAATTTTCTTTGAAGGGCCATCCAGACTCGCTAAAAGCCTCGCAGATATGTTAACAATATATGGTAATCGAGAGGCTGTTTTAGCCAGAGAGATTACAAAACGATTTGAAGAAGCGCGTCGGTTACCATTGGCCGAATTAGCCAATGCAATTGAACTAGAAGGCCCGCCAAAGGGCGAATTGGTTATATTGATTGGGCCACCCTTAGCTGGTGGAGAAATTATTCAAGAAGATTTAGATTCTGCAATTATCGCTGCTCTTGCCAATTTTTCGGTGAAACAAGCGTCTTCAGAAGTTGCGGAAAAATTTGGTCTCAAAAAGCGAGACGTTTATGCACGCGCACTGATACTCAAAGAGATGGACCAGAATAATGGTGGGGAACTCTAATAATGGCAGTAAAAACAGCGGCTTTCATGTAAGTGATGTCAGTGATTCCAAACGTAGGAAACATGAGAAGCGCGGCAGAAATGCCGAATGGCTTGCCTCAATTTGGCTAAGGCTAAAAGGATATAAAATACTTCAAAAACGTGTGCGCATGCGGACTGGAGAAATTGATCTCATCGCGACAAAAGGACGGGTGATTGCTTTTATTGAAGTTAAAGCTCGCAAGACAATTAATATTGGGCTTCAATCAGTACCTGAAACGTCATGGAGACGTATTTCTAAAACTGCAGAAATATGGATGGCGAAAAAGACGAAATTTAAAAGTCATGATTGGCGCTATGATTTGGTTGTCGTTTGTCCGTGGAAAATCCCGTCACATTTAAAGGCGTTTTGGCGTCCTTAATTACAATTAAGCTAGTAGGAATGAAGAAGAAATTTTATGCCAATTTATTGCCATATGTCTTCATTAACCTTAGCGCTCTAAACTTTGCCCAATTCACATTTCACTCGGAGCTTGACCCATGAAATCCCGCGTCGCTGCCCTCGTACTTCTTTCTATCGGTTTAGGCGGTTGTGCGGTTGTACAAGAAAAGACTTTTGGTGAAAGTCTTGATGAAGCTTCTGCATCGAGCCAAATAAAAGCGCTGCTGCTGAAGGAGTCAGCTGGCCGATTTGGACAAGTCGACGTTGAAGTCACGTCTAGACTTGTTTTGCTAACAGGCCGTGTTGAAACAGAAGAAGACAAAGTGACTGCCGATCAGATCGCTTGGAGTGTTCGCACAATTGATGAGGTTGCGAATGAAATTGAGGTGATGCCCAAGACGAAAATTCTTGAAAATCTCAATGATGAGTGGATCACAACAAAACTTCGCTCTCGCTTGGTGGGAGACGCTGAGATTAAAAGTGTGAATTACAACATTGAGACATTTAATGGCGTTGTTTATTTGCTAGGCTTTGCACGCAATCAAACTGAATTAAAACGTGCTGCTGAACATGCTAGCCTAATAAAAGGCGTTGATCGTGTCGTGTCATATGTGAAAATGCGTGATCGCTCACTACCGCCTGGATATACAGCTCAATCGGGTCCACCAGCGGGGTATGGTAATCAGCCAGCACCTATTCAAACGGCACCATCAGTGTCGCAATATCCAACGCAACAACCGCAATATTCAAATGATGGTCAAGTTGGATATATAGACCCTAATCCTCCACAATCTGCTTATGGGGTTGATGATTCAGGACTTTATGGCGGTGCCAACCAGTCTGTGCCAACACAGCAACCTTATTATGATCCTGCGCAACCAGCTGCTCAGTATGATGCAGATGGATATTTGATTGTTCCAGAGAGCCCAAATGATGCGTCTTCAGGATATGCAGATCCATATGGAGACCCATTTGGCGACAACGGCTCTTCCAAATAGTTTGTAACACCCTATCTTTTAGGAAATGACCATTTTCTTCGGCAAATTGCCGAGGATATTTCTATGCTTGCTGGAGGCTAATGCCCGCTATGAAAATTGCCGTTCAAATGGACCCGCTTGAAAATGTGAATCCGGCAGGGGACACAACGTTTGCAATGATTGAAGAGGCGCAGTCGCGTGGCTTTTCGACATGGGTTTATGGTGTTGATGACCTCTTTTATGATGCGGGTGATGTGAAGGCATGGGCGAGACCTGCAAAGGTTTTTCGTCGAGATGATGGTCATTGTGAAATAGGCGAACGCGTATTGCTCGATTTACGAGTAGATGTCGATGTCATTTTGATGCGTCAGGATCCACCATTTCACATGGGTTATCTAACGGCTGCTCATTTGCTGGAACTCGTCAAAGAAGACACGCTTGTCGTTAATGATCCAGCGTGGGTTGCTTCAAGTCCTGAAAAAGTGTTTCCGCTTATCTATCCTGAACTTCAGCCACCCACTTTGATAAGCCGGTCGCTTGAGGCGATTCAGGCCTTTCGCAAAAAACACAAAGATATCGTACTCAAGCCGCTTTATGGACATGGCGGTGCTTCAGTTGTGCGGGTCAAGCCGGATGATGGGAATTTTGAAGCATTGGTTGAAATGTTTCAGGAAAAAGCACCAGAGCCATTTATCGCACAAGCTTTTTTACCTGATGTAACAGCAGGTGATAAGCGAATTATTCTTGTTGACGGTGAACCATGCGGCGCAATTAATCGTATGCCGCCAGAAGGAGCAATTCGCTCTAATCTTGTTGTTGGTGGTACGGCGCAGGGATCAGAACTGACAGAAAGAGAGCTGGAAATTTGTGCGAAGATTGGACCAGAACTAAAAAGACGTGGTCTGATATTTGTCGGTATAGATGTGATCGGCAATTATATGACAGAGGTGAATGTAACTTCCCCAACAGGTGCGCAGGCGATTAAGAAAATGACAGGAATAGATCCAGTCGCTAAAATGTGGGATGTCATTCAGGCTAAGTTCAAAAAGAGCTAATATAATAGAAGCTAAAAGTTGACATAGTTAACGCTGGCGGGTCGAATAGGGTATAAGCTGTGTTTTAGATTGGCTTTGACCATTTTCTTGACAGGCTAAAGTAGAATTTGAAGGAATATCTTCGTTATGAAACAATTGTCTATAGGTATTTTTACGTGTGCAATGATTGCATTTATTCCGTCAGCTTGTGCGGCTGAAAATGATGCAAATCCACCTGGCGAACCAACAAGCGCGCCGGCAAGTTCGAGTTCAAGCTTCAATTTTTCTATTCCGGGAGACGCGTCAGCCCCGCCAGCAGGTGGGTTTAATTTCAAGGACGCTGATGAAGCGACTGAAGGCCAAACGGCATTGGGAAAAGTTGAATTGCCAGTGGATGATGCAGTGAAAATAGAAAGCTTTGATACGGAAATTATTATTCCCAAAGCAGATGTTACAGACGCCGAATAGACATTAGTTCATTTTTGTTCTTCATATGTTCTAATTTTTGTGTTAAACCACATTGGAGCATATGGGGGATGATATGGTTAGCCGCACAACAACATTTGCATTTGAAGGGGTTACTGCCAATCCCGTCGATGTTCAGGTTCAACTTTTTAACGGGCAACCACATTTTGCAATAGTTGGATTGGCTGATAAAGCCGTGGCGGAAAGTAAAGAGCGGGTTCGGGCAGCTTTTGCTGCGCTTGGTTTATCTTTTCCTCCCAAACGTATCGTCGTAAATCTTGCGCCTGCTGACCTTCCCAAAGAGGGGAGCCATTATGATTTGGCGATTGCGCTCGCGCTTTTGCAGGCGATAGATGTTATTCCTACAGGTGCACTGGATGATTTGGCGGCGATTGGTGAGTTGTCTTTGGATGGCCATATCGCCATCATACCTGGTGCGCTACCTGCGGCGATGGCGGCGGAAGCAATGGACAAAACTCTTATTTGTCCTGAAGCCTGTGGCCCAGAGGCTGCTTGGTCCGGTGGTCATGTCTTAGCAGCAAAAAGCCTGATGGCGTTGATTTCTCATTTTAAAGGGAATCAGCAAATCCCTGCAGCGAAAGCAGGTGAACTTACGGATAATATTGCAATACCTGACTTGAAGGATGTCAAAGGACAAGAGGGCGCTAAGCGTGCCTTGGAAATTGCAGCGGCTGGCGGGCATAACCTCTTGATGATTGGTCCTCCAGGATCGGGAAAGTCCATGCTTGCCCAGCGGCTTGCGGGTATTTTACCGCCTTTAAGTGCGCATGAATTGCTGGAAGTTAGTCAAATACAATCTATTGCGGGCGTTCTGGAAAAAGGCAAACTCTCCCGCGTGCGGCCATTTCGATCTCCGCATCATTCGGCCAGTATGGCGGCGTTAGTGGGGGGAGGTATCAAAGCAAGACCTGGTGAGGTGTCTTTAGCCCACCATGGCGTTTTGTTTTTAGACGAAATTCCAGAATTCTCTGGGCAGGTTTTGGATAGCCTCCGTCAACCCCTAGAAAATGGTGAAGCTGTCATTTCACGGGCGAATAGGCATGTGCGTTATCCTAGTCGTTTCCAGCTTATTGCTGCGGCTAATCCGTGTAAATGTGGAGGTGGCCCATCGGAAAGTTTGTGTCGACGTAAACCTGCTTGTAAAGCCGATTATATGGGGCGCGTGTCGGGCCCATTTCTCGATAGAATAGATCTATTCATTGATGTCCCTGCAGTGACGGCGATGGATTTGACCTTACCTCCGCCTACTGAGGGGAGTGCGGAAGTTGCTGAACGAGTATCTAAAGCAAGATTATTGCAGGAAGAAAGATATCGTGAAGTATCAGGAGCGCGGCGTTTAAATGTAGATGCTGATACGCAGGCTATTGATGCATTTTGTACACCCGAGCAGTCCGGTTTGGATTTGTTGATGCAGGCGGCGCAAAAACTAAATTTATCAGCCCGTGGCTATCATCGAGTGTTGAAGGTTTCGCGAACTATAGCTGATTTAGATGGATCACAATTGGTCAGGCGGATTCATGTCGCAGAAGCGCTAAATTATAGATATCGCCCAATAGGCTTGCCAAAGGTCTCACATGATATCTTAAAGGTTTGATTTTCAAGACATAGCCGTCTGGAATTTATGAATGTAAGGTTTTGTTAACCAAGGCAATTGCTATGTCAGTCTAACAAACCATAAGCGAGCCGTATTCATGTCATCACAGAGTGCATCTGATAAACCAGAATTAATTGCCACTGAGCAGACATTAGAGCCTGATACGTCGCAGCGCTTTACGGCATCTGTTTCGCACGAAATTCGTACGCCTTTGAACGGTATTCTGGGAATGGTTTCTTTGCTTAAAGAAACTGAGCTTTCTTTGGTTCAAAAAGAATATGTTGAAGCGATTGGAAAAAGCGGGTCTCGTCTTCTGGACTTGCTTAATAATGTTTTGGATTATTCACGCCTTGAAGCTGGAGATATTCCGCTAGATATTGCAGCATTTGATCCTTCTGAGCTTATTCAGGATGTCGTTGAATTGCTTGCACCAAGAGCCCATGCGGCAAATCTTGATATTGCAGCAGCGCCTTCACCTGGAATGCCAGCAAGCTTTTTGGGAGATGCAGGGCGCATTAGGCAGATACTCTTCAATCTTGCGGGTAATGCAATTAAATTCACACAAGCAGGTGGAATACTGGTTACGGCACGTTTGGCGACATCAGGTGAATTAGTTTTTGCTGTTCGCGATACTGGTGCAGGAATTCCCAAAAAAGACCAAGAAAAAATATTTTCAGCCTATGGGCAGGTGTCTGCGTCCGATGCTGGAAAAGATAGTGGTGTCGGATTGGGTCTAGCGATCGCGCAAAGACTTGCATTGGCCATGAAGGGGCGTTTGCATATTTCTAGCGAGCTTGGGTCTGGCGCAGGGTTCTTTTTGACATTGCCGCTTGAGGTGAGCGAGTCAAAAAAGAGTACAAAAAAGGCTATTTCGAAAACTCAATTATGTGTGGATTTGCGCGCAAGCTGTGCCTCTCAAATTGCAGTGATGAGTGCGCTTGCGGATTCTGATTTGATATGTCGCTTGCCTGCGCACAAAGAAAAGCCCGATGTCGCTATTTTGGATGGTTCTCATTCGCCCGCTGACATCAAAAAAACTGCGAAAAAAACGCCAACCTTGGTTATCCTGAGACCAGAAGATCGCGCGCAAATTCCTAAATTTCGTGAAATGGGGTGTGTTGGCTATCTTATCCGGCCGCTGCGGGGTAGTTCTATCGCTGAACGCGTTGCAATAGCTGCGCGGGGTGAGGAATTTAAAGAGAGCCAAGAAAGTATCGAAACTGCTTTACCTGGGTCTCGTGCTTTGATCGCTGATGATAATCCGGTAAATTCTTTATTGGCAAAACGCGCATTAACGACAGCGGGTTTTGCTGTTGATACAGCGGGCACTGGTGCTGAAGCGTTAGAAGCAGTCCAAAATACGCCGTATTCTATCATCTTTATGGATGTTCGAATGCCGGTAATGGATGGCTTAGAAGCGACGCGACGAATACGTGCTTTAGGTGGCGTGACAGGAAAAGTGCCAATTATTGCGGTGACGGCGGATGTCGATCCTGAGCTGGAAACGAAAGCAGAAAAAGCAGGCGTTAGTTTGATCGCTGCTAAACCAATAGACCCTCAACGTCTGCGTGAGTTGGCATTGAGTTGGGCTGTCTCAGGAGGGATGCAGGTATGAGGGGAACTAAAACCAACGAATTTATAGATATGCTTGGGAGATTGAAGGAACCTAAGTTTGCGTCGATGTTAGTTTTGGGTTTTGCATCCGGCTTGCCTTTGATGATGGTGTTCCAAAAACTTTCGGTATGGCTACGTGACGTTGGAATCGACAAATCAACGATTGGCTTCATGTATTGGATCACGATAGCTTATACGCTGAAATGGTTGTGGTCGCCGGGCGTAGACAGAATAAAAATACCTTATCTTACGAATAAGCTAGGCCAACGTCGATCATGGATGATTGTTGCGATGATAGGCACAGCAATTGGTTTGTTTGTGATTGCGAGTTCTGATCCAGTTAATGCACTTTGGACGACGCTATTGGGAGCAGCAATACTTGCTTATTCTGGTGCGACTTTGGATATAGCAATTGATGCATGGCGAATTGAATCTGCTGAGACTGTAGATCAGGGAACAATGGCTGCGATTTACCAATTGGGCTATCGGTTTGCAATCATGTTTTCCGGTGTTGGGTTGGCTCTGGCTGATTATTTCCCGTGGATTGTGACGTTTTCGCTTATGGCTTTAATTATGCTCATAGGGGCCACATTGGTGCTTTTGATGCGAGAGCCTGAGCATGCAGTCCGGATACAAAATGAAAAAGCTAATCAACCCGTTCATATCTCAATTTCAAATGCGTTGGTTGAGCCATTCAAGCAATTGATCTCACGTCTTGGAATATGGATATTGCCCGTTGCTGGGGTTGTCGCGCTTTATCGTCTGCCAGATTTCACGATGGGCGTTATGGCGGCTCCGCTTTATGTAGACCTTGGTTATACAAAGACAGTTATTGGTGGGTTTCAAAGTGGATTTGGGCCATGGTTTCTTATTGCGGGCGCTTTTCTAGGTGCGATTGGTGTCGCGCGATTAGGTGTATTAAAAGCGCTTCTATTTGGTATTCCGCTAACGTTTTTGACGACGGCTGCCTATGCATTGTTAGCAAATTTAGGCATTCCAGACCAAGCAGATGCGATACGAGCAGCAAATGATGGGCAATTGGTTGGAATTACAGTTCCGAGTAATTTCTGGTTATTTGCGGCAATCGGCGCTGATAATATTGCAGGAGGTTTTGTAGGGACAGCATTTATCGCATATCTCTCAAGCCTGACTGACCCTAGAAATGCGGCAACACAATATGCTTGTTTGAGTTCTCTATATGCATTTTTCTGTAAGTTTGCAGCGGGTTTTTCTGGGGTGATAGCCGAAACTATAGGATATGCAGGGTTATTTCTATTGTCTGCATCCTACGTTATTCCAGCGGCAGCACTGATTGTTTTCATATTAATGATGGGCCCTCAGACTGCGAAGGGTGAAGCGGATTTATCCTGATTACCCAATCATAAGAAAAAAGGCCGCTCGTTTGAAACAAGCGGCCTTTGATTTAGTAGATTTAGTTTAGACAACTTTCCAGCGAACATCTTTTTCGTCGCTGTGAGGGTCATACGCTGCAAATGTTGCCATGTTGACGATATCTGAAACGGTTGATCCCATTTGTACAATTTGGATAGGTAAGGTCAGACCCAATAAGAGGGGCCCGACAACTGTTGTGTCACCAAGGTTTGCAGCAAGTTTGGTGGATATAGATGCCGCGTGAATGGCTGGCATAACCAAGATGTTTGCTGGGGCACTTAAGCGTGAGAATGGGTAAGTATCGCGCATATTCGGATTTAGCGCGACATCAACAGCGATATCACCTTCATATTCAAAATCGACATCATCGCGCGTTGCCATTAATTCTGCCGCTTGTCGCACAACATCTGCCCGCTCACCATGAGGGTATCCAAAGGTAGAGTTAGACAAGAAAGCGACACGTGGCTCAAAGCCCATGCGGCGCACAACTTTAGCAGACAAAATAGAATTGTCTGCAAGTTCTTCAGCTGTTGGCATTTCTGTGATTGATGTATCGGCGACGAAGAGAGGTCCATTTTTAGAGATAATGATGGACATACCAATTGCGTGTTCGCCGCGACGTTCATCTGCAACAAGTCTGATGTCTCTAAGCGCTGTATTATAGTTACGGGTAAGGCCGGTAACCATCCCGTCAGCATCGCCGCACGCGACCATGCAAGCACCAAATACGTTACGATCATTATTGACCATACGTTGCACGTCTCTTTGAAGTAGACCACTTCTTTGCGTGCGTTCGTAAAGATAGTCGAAGTAAGCTGGATTATTGTCAGACAAACGTGCGTTGATGATTTCTAATTCATCTTCGGGAACGCCAACCAATCGCATATTGCGTTTAACCTGTTCTTCGCGTCCAATTAGGATTGGGTGGCCAAGTTCTTGGGTTTTAAAGGCAAAAGCTGCGCGGATAATTGCAGGTTCTTCACCCTCAGCAAATACAATACGTTTTGGTGCTTCACGACGTACAGCGCCTTGGAAACGCTGTAAAAATCCAGCAGATGGATTTAAGCGACGAGCCAAGGTGTTGGAATAGGCTTCCATATCTTCAATTGGCTTGCGCGCCACACCTGTATCCATTGCTGCTTGGGCCACAAAAGGAGGGATGTAGGAAATCAAACGTGGGTCAAACGGAACAGGAATGATGTAGTCGCGTCCAAATTTTGGACGGGCACCATGATAGGCAGCTGCCACTTCATCAGGCACATCTTCACGTGCAAGCATTGCGAGTGCACGAGCACATGCAACTTTCATTTCTTCGTTAATTGCAGATGCCCGAACGTCTAGCGCGCCCCGGAAAATATAAGGGAAACCAAGTACGTTGTTGACTTGATTTGGGTAATCAGAACGGCCGGTTGCGATGATTGCATCGCTACGAACTTCCTGAATTTCTTCCGGTGTGATCTCAGGGTCAGGGTTGGCCATCACAAAAATGATGGGGTTTTTGGCCATAGATTTGACCATGTCTTTACTGACTGCACCCTTTACGGAAAGGCCAATTAGTACATCAGCGCCATCAACAGCTTCGGCAAGAGTGCGTTTTTTGGTTTTAACCGTAAATGCAGACTTATATTGATCCATACTTTTGGTACGGCCTTGATAGATGACACCATCGCGGTCACACATCAAAATATTGCTTTTAGGTACGCCAAGGTGGTGGATAAGGCCTGCAACAGAAAGCCCTGCGGCACCGGCTCCAGAAATTGCGACTTTGATATCTTTTAGGTTTCGACCCGTAATTTCTGCGGCATTGATCAGTCCAGCAGCTGCGATGATTGCAGTTCCGTGCTGATCATCATGGAAGACTGGGATATTTAGTTTCTCACGTAGCTCTGCTTCAATTTGAAAGCATTCGGGAGATTTGATGTCTTCGAGGTTGATTCCACCAAATGTCGAACCGATCATCCGCACGCATTCGATAATTTTATCGGGATCTTCTTCATCTATTTCAATGTCGAATGAATCAACATCCGCAAAACGTTTGAATAGAACAGACTTACCTTCCATCACCGGCTTTGAGGCGAGGGCACCCAGATTTCCAAGACCAAGAATAGCCGTCCCGTTTGAGATGACCGCTACAGTATTACCTTTAGACGTATAATCATACGCAAGGTCTTGATCTTTTGCGATTGCTTCAACAGGTATCGCCACACCAGGGGAATATGCCAAAGACAGATCTCTTTGAGTCTGCATAGGCTTTGTCGGTAACATTGAAATCTTACCGGGTGTTGGTTCCTGGTGGAAGGCAAGCGCTTCTTCATCCGTGAAAGATGGGCGTTTGGAGCTCATGTCTGTGTCGTCCTCGTGTGGCAATTAAGCCTATTTATTATTATCTCGTACTTATTCGGGCTTGTATTGCAGATTTCTCTCTTTTGGAGTCATTCTGCTGTGAATAAAATGGGTTTAGTAACCCACCAATGTGATAAAATGCAATTTCGATGGTTTGTCACCCTTGCGGTGCAATTTAGTCTGGCTAGTGTGCACGCCCATGTCAAAATCACCATCCCCTTTTTTGCTCCAATATCTAGAGATTAAAGAACGTCATAAGGACGCGCTATTATTTTTTAGAATGGGAGATTTTTATGAGCTCTTCTTTGAAGACGCGCAGATCGCGGCCGAAGCCCTAGATATCACACTTACGGCTAGAGGGCAGCATTCTGGCGAGCCTATTCCAATGGCGGGCGTGCCATTTCACGCGGCTGAAGGTTATCTGGCTAAATTGATCCGCTCTGGCCATTGTGTGGCGGTTTGCGAGCAGCTGGAGACTCCAGAAGAAGCAAAAAAACGTGGTTCAAAGAGTGTCGTGAACCGTGATGTGGTACGAATTGTCACACCGGGGACTTTGACAGAAGATTCTCTTTTAGATGCGCGTTCTTCGAATATTCTTGCGGCAATAGGTGTTTCAGCTGGGGGAATTGAGGGAGGTATTGCTTTAGCGGACGTCTCAACAGGGCGGTTTGAGGTGTTTGAGACAGCGCCGGAAGCGTTTGGAGAGGTCTTGGCTTCTCTGGCACCAAAAGAGTTGTTGATGAGCGATAGCGTAATGGCGCGGCCGCTGATTTCAAATATGCTGGAAAGTTTAAAAACAGCAGTGACACCTCGCCCGGGGGCCAAAGCGGACAAAGTATCTGGAGAGCGACAATTAAAAGATACATTGGGTGTGAAATCACTTGATGCTTTTGGCAGTTTTTCCAATGCAGAATTGTCTGCCTGTGCATTGCTGTTGGATTATCTTCATCTGACACAAGCAGGAGAAACGCCGCGTCTTGATCCGCCAAAGCGGCATTTAAGCTCTAGTTTTATGGCGATTGATCCAGCGACGAGATCTAGTCTGGAAATTGATGTGTCAGCGCAGGGAAGCCGAAAAGGGTCGTTGCTATCGACAATTGATTGCACGATCACGGCACCAGGTGCGCGACGTTTGGCAGATAATTTGTCACGACCTCTTATCGACTTAGTGTCGATAAATTGTCGACTTGATGCAGTAAGTTTGTTTGTTTCGGATAGAGATTTACGTGAAGAAGTGCGTAAAGCGTTGCGAGATAGTGCAGACATCGAGCGAGCACGTATGCGATTGCAATTGGGGCGGGGTGGTCCCAAAGATTTGCGTGCTTTGGCGCTTGGATTGAAATCAGGTGCCCTCGCAGCGCGATTGCTTAGGTCAGGCATTGCGGGTTTGCCATCCTTACTTGATGAAGCTTGCACTGTTTTAGATTTAGAGCAGCAAGAAGAATTAGCTGCTTTTGCACAGACACTGGAAACAGCGATAAAAGAAGATTCTCCTGTGTTGGCGCGTGATGGAGGTTTCATCGCCACAGGATATGATCCTTCACTGGATGAAGTGCGTTCATTGCGAGATGATAGCCGAAAAATCATCGCTGGATTACAAGCTGATTATGCCGAAAAAACCGGTATTCCGAGTTTGAAAATTCGTCATAATAAAGTTTTGGGATATTTTATTGATGTGACGACACGCAACGCATCTGCGATGCAAAATGGTCCACATGCTTCTGACTTTATCCATCGTCAGACATTGGCATCTGCAATGCGTTTCACCACAACCGAACTTGGTGATTTAGATGGCCGCATTGCGCGGGCAGAAGAAGAGGGCAAAGCGCGTGAAATGGAAATTTTCAATGCGCTGGTTTTGGAAGCAGAAAACTTATCATCAAAATT
Source organism: Hirschia baltica ATCC 49814 (assembly GCF_000023785.1). NCBI lineage: Bacteria > Pseudomonadati > Pseudomonadota > Alphaproteobacteria > Hyphomonadales > Hyphomonadaceae > Hirschia > Hirschia baltica. The sequence goes on along the minus strand of NC_012982.1, from coordinate 3,400,462 downwards.
GAGAGCGGCTGCTGATGCATTGGCGGCGATTGATGTTGCGGCTGGTCTGGCGCAGTGGGCTGAAGATAACCGTGCAATTCGCCCGCAATTGAATAATAGCACTCAGTTTAATGCTGTAGGTGCGCGTCATCCAGTTGTGGAGGCATCGCTTAGAAAAGCAGGCGATGGTTTTACCGCGAATGATTGTTGTTTGGATGCAAGTGGCGGTGATACGGCGCGATTGATGATGATTACAGGGCCAAACATGGCTGGTAAATCAACTTATCTGAGGCAGAATGCTTTGCTAGCGATAATGGCGCAAGCTGGTTGTTTTGTGCCTGCTCAGAAATTTGAGTTGGGATTGGTTGATCGTGTGTTTTCGCGTGTGGGTGCGTCTGATGATCTTTCGCGGGGGCGGTCTACCTTTATGGTCGAAATGATTGAAACGGCAGCGATATTAAACCAAGCCGGGCCTAAAGCGTTTGTTATACTGGATGAAGTCGGGCGGGGAACGGCAACATATGATGGCTTGGCGATTGCTTGGGCGGCGGTTGAGCATTTACACGAAAAAAACAAATGTCGCGCTTTGTTTGCGACCCATTATCACGAATTAACTGACCTTGCCGAAAAGCTAAGCCATGCGGGGAATGCGTCTCTTCGCGCAAAGGATTGGCAGGGTGATCTGGTCTTTTTGCACGATGTTAAACCCGGACCGGCTGATCGGTCCTATGGTGTGCAAGTTGCTAAGCTTGCAGGAATGCCAAGAGATGCGGTGAAACGGGCAGAAGAAGTCTTGTTGCGCTTGGAAGGTGAGGCCCAAAAAGGCGGGTTCCAATTGGATGATTTACCGCTATTTGCGGCTGTCGCTGAACCTGCACCAAACCTTGTGCCAAGTGAAGTTGAAAAAATGCTAGTCGATGTCGATGTGGACGGTATTACGCCGCGCGAGGCATTGGAAATTTTGTACGCAATGAAACAAAAATTGTCCTGATCAAGAATTTGTTTCTGTTCGTATTGTCAGATTAGCGCTAGGAAGTCTGGATGACAGAATTAAGCCCGACACAAAAAACCGTACAGCGTCGCTCCAAACCGGGGGCATGGCGTATCTCAGATATTATTGATTCCAGAAATTTACGTGTGCAGCTAACGGCTGCACATATGGATCATGCGAATGATCGTACAAAAGCACGCCAACGCGTGATTGATCTGTTGCATGGTGCGTTATTCCGTGGACGGATGATTGCACAAGAGCGTCTAGAAGCAGGCGCAGATGGTCTGGATACAGCGAACCTTTTATCGGCTGTTATGGATGAGGTGCTTCACGCTTTATATGATTATACTACCGTACATGTCATTCGGGCGAACAATCCGACGATGGGCGAACGTATGGCCGTTATGGCTGTGGGCGGGTATGGGCGCTGTGCGTTAGCTCCATCATCAGATGTCGATCTGCTATTTGTACGCACATATAAGCAAACAGCTTGGGCTGAAAGTGTGATTGAATTCATGCTCTATGCTTTGTGGGATTTGGGGCTGAAGGTTGGACATGCATTTCGAACGATCGACGAATGTATCCGGCTCTCTAAAGAAGATTACACAATACGCACAGCAATTCTCGATAAGCGTTTGTTATTTGGAGATAAAGACGTCGCCAAAGAATTAGATGATCGATTTGACAAAGATATTGTTGAAGGGCGTGCTGCAGAATTTGTACAAGCTAAACTAGAAGAGCGTGATCGTCGTGTGTCTCGAGAGGGAAGTTCGAGATTTCGCGTGGAGCCGAACGTCAAAGAAAGCAAGGGGGGATTGAGAGATCTGCAGACTTTGTTCTGGTTGGCGAAATACATTCATGGTGGTTCTAACTTTAATGGCGTATTGAAAAACCATGTTTTTTCAAAATCTGATGCAGCAATATTTCGCCGTGAAGCGCGCTTTTTGTGGACTGTCAGATGCCATTTGCATTATGTCGCGGGTCGCGCTGAAGATAGATTAAGTTTTGACCTTCAGCCCGAAATTGCGTCTCGCATGGGCTTTGTTGACAAGGCCGGCATGAGCGGTGTCGAGCGATTTATGAAACGCTATTTTCTTGCGGCAAAAGAAGTGGGAGCGCTTACGCGTATATTGTGCGCAAAGCTGGAAGCTATTGAACAAAAGAAGCCTTCAGGTCTTTTGCGATTCATGCCTGCACCAGTGCCAAAATTACTTGATGACAAGCGGTTTGTACTTGACGCCGGGCGTGTATCGTATGCGAGCGCTGACGCTGTGAAGGATGACCCCTTGAATTTGTTTCGATTATTCAAGGTCGCGGATAAAGGTGGGTACGATATTCATCCAAACGCAATTGCAAACGCGCGAGAAAATCTCAAAGAATTGAAAGTGTCTTATCGCAAAGATCCTGAAGCTCAAGAATTGTTTATTGATGTTGTGACTTCGAAACATCATCCCGGAACAACACTGAAAATCATGAATGAAACAGGTGTTTTAGGTCATTTCCTACCAGAATTTGGTCGGATTGTTGGTCAGACGCAATTCAACATGTACCATCATTATACTGTGGATGAGCATACTATTCGTGCCGTTGAGGCGATGAATGATATTGAACGCCATGTACTTGTCAGTGAACATCCATTGGCGACGGAAATCTTTCCTAAAGTGCAGCATCGACGTGCTTTATACCTTGCAATGCTTTTGCATGATACAGGGAAAGGGCAAGGTGATCAGCAGATTGAAGGTGCCAAAACGGCGCGTGGAGCCTGTTTGCGATTGGGTATGGAGCCGGAAGAGGCTGAGCTTGTGGCATGGCTGGTCGGAAACCACCTCGAAATGAGTGACACCGCGCAAAGGCGGGATATTTCTGATCCTAGGACTGTGTCTACATTCGCGAAAAAAGTTGGTACTGTAGAACGGTTGCGTCTTCTTTTGATACTGACTGTTTGTGATATTCGCGCCGTTGGTCCAGGCGTTTGGAATAGTTGGAAAGGCCAATTGCTGAGGGAATTGTATTACGCCACCGAAGCTGCACTTCGTGGTGGACGGGCAGATGAAGTGTCTGTGCAGGCGCAAATTGCCAAAAGGGCGACCCTTGGACGTGAAGCTTTGTTTGAAAAGATTGGAAAGCTGCCAGCTTCTTTTGAAAATCTGGAAGATGCTTACTGGATTTCTTTTGAGACAGATGTACAAGCTTGGCATGCTGAAACTATCACCGCATCTGGTGGTGAGACGACATCTGCCGCCAGAATAGAAAAAGAATTAAGTGCCACTCAAGTTCTTGTTTTTGCTGATGATCGTGCGCGTTTATATGCGGATTTGTGTAAAGTGCTTACGAGCGCAGGGGCAGATATTTTATCGGCACGCTTATTCTCTACTGGCAATGATAAAGTGCTGGATGTTTTTGAAATTCAAACCAGTTCGGGGGAGCCTTTTTGTGAAGGTGATCCAGAGCGATTGAAGTTTCTTACGACTGCATTACAAGCGGTGGCTGCTGGTGAAAAACCTGAGCATGAATTGGCGGACGATAATTTTAAGGCCTCTCGTCGCCAAGCCGCGTTTATCGTCGAGCCAGTTGTTTCAATTGATAAAAAAGCATCTGATAATGCTATTGTGCTTGAATTATCTGGTCGCAACCGACAAGGTCTGATGCAGGAAATAGCAAATGTTTTTGTTAATCAGGGCTTGTCCATTCAATCGGCTCACGCCGAAAGTTATGGAATGCTTGTGCATGATGTTTTCTATGTTGAGGCTCAGGGTGAAGATGTCCTTGATGAAGCATTGCTGACAAAAGAATTGTTGGAAGTCTTGCGTCGCGGTGATTTAGAGGCTCCAAGAACACCAGCGCGAGCCTTGAAGCGCGCGAAGACCTCAGAAAACAGATAGGCCTGATATGAGCTTAGCCCGCAATGTCTTTGTCCAATCAAGTTTGACATTTGGAAGCAGAATTCTGGGCTTTATTCGTGAGGCCGTGATTTTTGCAAAATTGGGGGCAGGCCCTCTTACAGATGCCTATTTAACAGCGCAGCAATTTCCCAACCTGTTTCGGCGCTTGTTAGCTGAAGGAGCATTCGCGCAGGCATTTGTTCCTTTATATACGCGGTCGCAGGCAGAAGAGGGTGATGAAGTCGCGACACGGATGGCGACAGAAACGCTCTCCATGTTGTTTACGGTGACGATAATTCTGTCACTTATTGCCCAGTTTTGTATGCCGTGGATTATGATGGTTTTACAGGCGGGTTATCGTAATGATCCTGACATATTCAACCTGTCTATTTTACTCACTCAGATAACAATGCCCTATCTGGCGGGTATGGCACTTTCGGCCTTGTTTGCGGGTGTGTTAAACGCCGCTGGTCGGTTTGTGCTATCGGCAGCTGCGCCGACTTTGATGAATATCTGTTTGTTGATTGCTGCTTTCAGTTTTAATGAGCCCAGAATGGTCGCGCTTGCATGTTCTGTGGCAACTTTAATAGCGGGTATTTTGCAGGCAGCTGTTTTGTGGTTTGGCGCCCGTAATCAGGGTGTGCATTTAAAGTTCAGGCTGCCGCGCATTACGCCTGCTGTGAAAGATGTCGCTAAGATTGCTGTTCCCGGCGCTTTGGCTGCCAGTGCAACGCAGATAAATATCATTGTTTCATCATCAATTGCTTCTTTTGAAGCAGGTGCAAAAGGTTGGCTGGCTTCAGCGGATCGGTTTTATCAATTGCCGCTGGGTATTGTCGGTGTGGCTGTTGGGGTAGCGATATTGCCTAGATTATCCCGTGCTATGAGCAAGGTGGGGTCTTCTGAGGACACGCATAGGACGCTGGATGAAGGTATCTCATTGGCAATGGCTTTAACGCTGCCTGCCGCTGTGGCGCTGGCGATAATACCGTTCTTTTTGATTGATGCTTTGTTTGGCCGGGGCCAGTTTGATGCATCGGATTCAACATTAGCTGCGAGTGCTTTAATCCATTATGCGTGGGGTGTGCCGGCTTTTGTGTTGGTGAAGGTGTTGGCTCCAGCATTTTTTGCGCGCCATGATACAAAACGTCCAATGCAATTTGCTGTCGTGTCAGTTCTGGTCAACACAGTTTTGGGTGCGGGTGCTTTTTTCTGGCTACGTGGGCAAGGTGAATATGGGTTTCCTGCATTAGCTGCGGCGACAAGTTTTGCAGCTTGGCTGAATGTTTCCATGCTATGGCTGACATTGATTAAGCGGGGCGATTACAAACCTAGCGGGTTGTTGATTAGCCGAATGCTGCGCGTCTTTGTTTCGTGCGGAATACTGGGAGGCTTCCTGTATTTTGCTAATGATTATAAAAATTTGACCCAGACATATCTTTGGGAATCTCAGATATTGGCGTTAATCGCGACGGTTGCAGTCGGTGGTATATTGTATGGGATCGCCGCATTGGTGACGGGTGCGGTTTCTTTGCGTGAAATTCGCAATGCCATGCGTAGGTCTGCAACTTAATCGAAGCGAGGTGTTGAAACGCTTGCATGTGCGGCTTGTTGTGCGTTAGAGGCTAGGTTCTCTTCCAATTAAAAGGCGCAATTAGATGAGCGATTTAAATACAGGTTATCAAGGTCCAGAACGCGTGTTTTCAGGCATGCAACCATCAGGAGACCTTCATCTTGGCAATTATCTTGGCGCATTGATCAATTGGGTAAATATGCAAGACGCGCATGAATGTGTTTTTTGTGCCGTTGACTTGCATGCGATTACAGTGCCTCAAGACCCCAAATTGCTGGCAGGTCAAACTCGGGAGATTGTTGCCGCTTGGTTGGCCGCTGGAATTGATCCAAAGAAGAACATCGTGTTCGCTCAATCATCGGTTCGGGCGCATACTGAATTGGCTTGGATTTTAAATTGTACCGCTCGCATGGGCTGGGCAGAACGCATGACGCAATTTAAAGACAAAGCAGGTAAAGATGCTGAGCGCGCGTCTGTAGGGTTGTTTACCTATCCCGTTTTGATGGCAGCGGATATTTTGGCGTACAAAGCGACACATGTCCCTGTGGGGGACGATCAAAAACAGCATTTAGAGTTAACGCGCGATTGTGCAAATCGATTTAACCGTGATTTCAATGCGCCGGACTTTTTCCCAATTCCTGAGCCGCTTATACAAGGGCCGGGTGCGCGGATTATGTCTCTAAAAGATGGGACAAAGAAAATGTCCAAATCTGATCCATCTGAATTGTCACGAATTAATTTGATTGATGATGCAGATACGATTGCAAAGAAAATCAAAAAAGCTAAATCCGATGCTGATGTTCTTCCTTCTGAAGTAGAGGGATTGGACGGACGCCCAGAAGCGCGTAATCTGGTTGGGATTTATGGCGCTTTGTCGAATAAAAGTAGCGCCGATGTGCTTGCTGAATTTGGCGGTGAAGGGTTTGGAAAATTCAAACCAGCTTTAGCAGAATTAGCAGTTGAAAAGATGGCTCCCATTTCTCAAAAAATGCGAGATTACATAGCCGACCCTGCTCAGATTGATGCGGTATTGGAAGAAGGCGCTGAACGCGCGAGCTCGCTTGCAGATCCGATTTTGAAAGAGGTACGTCAAATTGTTGGGTTTTGGGGAAACTAAGCCTGAATTTGAACAATTGCATACATAGACTAGCTATAATGGAGCTTTAAATAATGTCTTGGAATACTTTTGGAAACTCACTCGGTTTAGTTTGTTCAGCGTTGATTTTGGCCTCGGCTTGCTCGCCTAGCAATAAAGTTGATGAGAATGTGTCTTCTGCAACTGAGCCTTCAACAATAAGTCAGCCTGATGTGAGCCTCGTTGAGTCAGCGATCAACATCCAAAACGGAATTATTCGTCCGCCTCTGGGTGGTAAAACTGTTACGGCTGGGTATTTCACTATGGTGTTAGGGCAAGATGATCGCATTATTTCAGTGTCATCTGATGTTGCCGAAACTATAGAGCTTCACACGCATGAAATGTCAGATGGCATGATGCAGATGCGCAAAGTAGATAGTGTTGATGTGAACGCTGGCGTGCCCGTTGTTTTTGAGCCCAAAGGTTTGCACTTAATGATTTTCGGTGTGAATGACGTTAAAGAGGGTGACACTGCTGATGTGACGTTCACTTTTGAATCTGGACGAACCGCAAGTGCATTATTTACAGTTTCTACGCCAGATGTGTCAAAAGACGCTGGACATAAACATTAATGAAACGTAATTTTTAGAGACGTTGTAAAATTGGTGCACTCAGTTCCTATTGAGTGCGCCAGTATTCGTCTTTTAGGTTGTTTTTTTAATGAGTGTTCTTCAATTCAGTCGAAAGAGTGAAGTTATCGCTGAAGAGCCGACGCCGGTCGAGATAAAGAAACCTATACCTTTAAAAAAGAAAACGGCCGAAGCTCTTAAAAAATCTCGTATTCCAAAAATTTTAAAACGCTATTTATTGATAGCGACTGGATTTGTATTGATCCTTGCTTATCCATTTATGGTGTTGCAAGCCAATAAGATTAGCGATGATCTAAACTTTCCAGAATCTATTCAGCAGACTTGGTCTTCGCCTTGGGCGGGGGTAGGGGCTCAATTACTGGAGCGCGAAGTTGAACAGCATGGTTGGGCAAATGATGCTCCCATTTGGTCGCCTTTGGCGCGTTTAACCGCTATGCCTGCTTACCAAAAGGCAATGGGGCATGCGATTGGTGATTATGCTGAACTGGTCAATGAAGAATTGGGCGGAAGCGCAGCCGCTGATTTGAATACTGTAGCCTTATTGTTGTCTCGGGATATCTCCAAAAATGAAATTCGGGCAGCAAGTGAAGCTTTAATCAGCTTTAATGGCGGGGTTCGGTTACATCGATATGATGATACTTTAACGTCCAAACGCTATGCTGAGCGCGTGGATTTGATGATATCTTGGATGAGACAGTCAACAGGTGAATTAGCAAGCGTTATTAATTCCCCTGATAGAAAATTGTTTGAAAAATCTGCAATTGAAGCGGTTTATACAGCCAAAGCGCGCGCTTATGTGGCACACCGGTTTTTGAGTATTATGCAGGCTCCCGTGGGGCTATCCATTAAAAATGAACATGCGGAAGCAATTTCTCAGCTGGAAAAGGCCGCAAGTTTTAAACCCTTATTGGTTGCAAATGGAAAAGCTGACGGAATGATTTTTGCGTCTCATCCTGCCGCTCTATATCAACTTTTAAATCGGGTTGAAATGGCACTTCTTGAAGTTGCTGAAGCAGTAGAGTCTCAGAGTTAATTGCTTTCTATCTCGCCTAAATTGAAAATCGTGTTACATTTCGGAAAAATATAAAGTGACAAAACCAAATCCGGGGAGGATTTGTACATTGCAAATTGAAACTGCTCAGAATCAATCTGGACTTGACGAGATAGCATTGATGGAGCCTGATACAGGCATGGCTCTGACACGTAAATTTCTGACACTTGCTGACGATACTCAAGAGTGTTTTTCAGCGATTTTATTTGCAGCTATGCGTGCAAAACGCGTGGGTGCAGGATTGGTCATTATGCGCGCGGTTCAGGTGTCGGGCATGGGGCATTGGCGCGGCCTTGATGAAGATATGCGAACTGAGGCTATGGATAATGCTTTGGCTGAGGTAAAATCTATCGCAAGATTGATTAAAGATCGCATTGATATTGAAGCTGAAATTATTGTTGAAATTGGCAAGCCCGAGCAAGCAATTTCTAGAATAACAAATAAAGACAAGACTATAAAAGTGATTGTGCTCGGTTCTGGATCTGGACGAGCCGGGCCAGGTCCGCTTGTCTCAAGGATTGGTCGAGGTAAGGCACTGACTGAACGGCCCGTGGCCATTACAATTATTCCCGGTAATTTGACCGATGATGAATTGGACGAAATGGGCGGGGCTAGCCACTAATATCCCACTGTGTCAGTAGGAAAAACCGGAAAAGACACTTGTTTTTGGTTTGTAAAAGAGCCATTTCAGGACTCTTAAAGGAGACCTATCATGTTTATTCAGACCGAAGCTACACCAAATCCAGAAACCTTGAAGTTTCTTCCGGGTCGTGAAGTGTCTCCTAAGACGCCGTATGAATTTCTAAATGAGAAGGAAGCTGGCTCATCTCCGCTTGCAGCTTTCTTGTTTACTCTCAAGGGCGTAAAAACGGTTTTCCTTGGTGCTGATTTCGTGGCTCTCACAAAAACACAAGAAACAGACTGGGCGATTTTGAAGCCTCAAGCGCTGGCTGCAATCATGGATCATTTCGTATCTGGAATGCCCGTCATGGCGGATTATAGTGATCCGGCTCCGGTTGAAGAAGTCATATATGAAGGCGAAAATGCAGAAATAGTCGCAGAAATCAAAGAATTGATTGAAACACGTGTGCGTCCAGCCGTTGCCAATGATGGTGGTGACATTATTTTTGAAAAATTTGATGTTGATACGGGTGTGGTGACGCTGCAAATGCGGGGTGCATGTGCAGGATGTCCATCATCAACGATGACGTTGAAAAGTGGTATTGAGAACATGTTGCGCCACTATGTACCAGAGGTAACAGCGGTAGAAGCCGCTGCAATGTAAGCGGCTTAATCAGGCGATATTCTATGCGAATTTTGGCGATTAATACCGTAGGGCAGGCTTGTGAAGCTGGTATATGGGAAGGCGATAGATGTCTTTCTCATATTAGAGAACCTATGCGTAATGGTCATGATACGCGTTTGCCATTGATTACAAAACAAGCTGTTTTAGAAGCGGGGCTGAATTTTGATCAAATTCAGCGTATCGCTGCCGTTGCAGGTCCGGGGTCGTTTACGGGTGTGCGGGTTGGGGTCGCATTTGCTAGAGGGCTAGGGGTGGCTCTAAATGTGACTGTAGCTGGCATTAGCAGTCTAGAAGCAAGTTTGCCGGATGAGACACAGGGGCGAGTCTTGGTGGCGCTTCCTGCGCGTCGACGCGAACCTGACCTAAGCTGGTGGGCGCAGATGTTTGTTGATGGTGAGCGCGCAGGAGAGCCTGTCGAAGCTGATATTACTCAGATGCGAGGCTTGGTTGGTGAAGCTGATCATGTTTTTGGGGATGGTTTGGCAGTTCTCAAAGACGTTGTGTATGAGGAAGCGTTTCCCAAACTTTCAAGAGCTGCGAAGTGGGCGGTTTCGATCTCAAATAATGAACGGGCAAACCCCCAATATGTGAGGGAGCCTGATGCTGTGCCGATGAAACTATCGGTTTCCAACGAAAACACGTGAAAGTATCTCAATGACAGAAGTCAGAAAGATAGAGCTTTCAGATTGTCCAGCCATTGCGCAAATCCATGCCGATTGTTTTGATAAGCCATGGTTGAGTGGTGATATGGAAGAATTGTTGAAGCAATCTGCAAATTCTGGTTTGCTTATTACACAGCAAGGACAAGTTTCTGCGTTTGTGATGGTAATGGAGAGTGTAGATAGTATCGAAATTCTTACGATCGCGACCCATCCTGAAAAACAACGGCAGGGTTTAGCCAAAAAATTGCTGATATCGGCTGATCAAATGTGGGCTGATAATCAAGACAAGAATTGGTTTTTGGAAGTTTCGAAAGCCAATGAAAGCGCTATTTCTTTTTACGAAAAACTTGGATTTTTAAAGACAGGCATTCGGAAAAATTATTACAGAAAATTAGATAATAGCCGTGTTGATGCATTCATTTATAGTACTAAACTTGGTAAATTATCGCAGTAGTTGTAGGGTTTCTAAATATACTTGTAACGAATAATGGGTGGTCTCTGGACAATTAATAGCGATACGAGCATACAGTTTCTAAGGTAGGATAAGGGTTTGACATGATAGAGAAGCGTTGCATTGAAAAAGGCCTCCGTATGACGGAGCAACGTCGCGTTATTGCGAGAGTTTTATCTGACGCAAACGATCATCCCGATGCTGAGGAACTTCACCGTCGTGCGGCAGTGATCGATGATAATATCTCACTTGCAACAGTTTATCGTACCGTTCGTTTATTTGAAGAATATGACATTATCGAGCGTCTTGATTTTAGGGATGGTCGTGCACGGTATGAAGAAGCGGGTGCGGGCCACCACGATCATTTGATCAATGTGAAAACAGGTGAGGTCATTGAGTTTGTCGATGAAGATATTGAACGTCTTCAAGAAGAAATTGCCAAAAAACTTGGTTTTAAACTCGTAGATCACCGCCTTGAATTGTATGCAATTCCGATCGACAGTAAGGACAAATAATCCTGATATTTGATTTTCTTTTGCGTTGTGATTGTCACACGAAAAAATTGAATACAAATCGGGCTTGGAATCTCCTAGCGTCTTTGTTGGTTTTAGGGCATAACCCAGCCCCATGACTGATACGACACAAATACCGAGCCCTAAAAAGCTATTTATCAAAACATATGGCTGCCAAATGAACGTCTACGATTCCGATCGTATGAAGGATGTTCTTAAGCCACTTGGATACGCCCCGACAGATGCGCCGGAAGGTGCAGATCTTGTTGTGCTCAACACTTGCCATATTCGTGAGAAGGCGACTGAAAAGGTCTTTTCCGAACTTGGGCAATTAAAGCGCATGAAAGCAGACACTGGCGGCAAGATGACCATTGCTGTGGCAGGGTGTGTGGCACAAGCGGAAGGCGCAGAGATTATGCGCCGTCAGCCGGCAGTTGATTTGGTGCTAGGCCCGCAAAGTTATCACAAGCTTCCTGAGATGATTGCGAAAGTCGCACGTCAGACCGGTGATGTGCTTGAAACAGAATTTGACGTTGAAGAAAAATTCGATGCTCTGCCGATAAAACGTGATGCTGATGGCATGTCAGCGTTGGTTTCCATACAAGAAGGTTGCGATAAATTCTGTACTTTCTGTGTGGTTCCTTACACGCGGGGTGCAGAGTTTTCGCGTAATGTTGATGCGATTGTTGCAGAAGTGCGTGGATTGGCTGCGCAAGGTGTCAAAGAGATCACCTTGTTAGGTCAGAATGTGAATGCGTTTCACGGTGCTGCACCTGATGGCGGAGAGGGTGAGTGGGGCCTTGGCCAACTTTTGCGTCATCTTGCGAAAATTGGTGGATTGGAACGTCTACGTTTTACGACGTCTCACCCTAAAGATATGGAAGAGGATCTCATTACAGCTTATGGTGAGCTGGATGTGTTGATGCCGTATTTCCATCTGCCTGTTCAGGCCGGATCGAATAAAATTCTAAAATCTATGAATCGCAGCCATACGGCAGAATCCTACATTGAAACGATGAAGCAAATTCGTGCTCAACGTCCTGATGTGGCGCTTGCATCTGACTTTATCGTCGGTTTCCCTGGCGAAACAGATGAGGATTTTGAAGCGACAATGGATTTGGTGCGTGAAGTGAAATATGCTTCGGCATATTCATTTAAATATTCACGCCGCCCGGGTACACCAGGCGCTGAAATGTTTGGTCAGGTTGATGAAGCGGTAAAAGACGAGCGCTTACAACGTTTGCAGGCGCTTATTCGTGAGCAAACAACAGAGTTTAATAATAATCAGATTGGCAAAACACTGCCGGTCTTGTTTACGCATAATGGTAAACTTGAGGGACAAGCATTGGGCAAGTCGCCTTATTTACAATCAGTTCACGTCGAAAATGCGCAGCACTTGATAGGTAAGATTGTCGATGTTGAGATTGTTGGCGCAACATTAAGCTCACTCACAGGTGTGCTAACCACAAAGGAAGAGAATTAGGGCTTGAGCACTAAAAAAACAGCTTCAAAAAATAGAGCGAAATCTGCAAATCGTTCATCTCGCATATTTAAATTGGAAGACAGTAAACGTCTGCGTGATTTATGCGGTCCGGGACATCATAATTTACAGGTGCTCGAATTACATCTCGCCGATTTTGATTTGAAAGTGGAAAGCCAAGGCGGAGAAATTCGCATTGATGGTGAGGGGCAGGGCCCTAAACTTGCCGAGCAGGCGCTGACAGCTTTTGCTGATCGCGTAGAGGCTGGTGCAGATCCATCTGGCTTTGAATTGGAGGGCGTCATCCGTCTGGTGCGAGATGATGCTTTACCAACGGCATCTGGTGGCGGTGAAATTATTGCTGGGCTGAACAAGCCAGTCACGCCGCAAACACCGGGTCAACGCACATATTTGAAAACACTTCGTGATGATGCTTCGGGACTTGTCTTTGGAACGGGCCCTGCAGGAACCGGAAAGACATTTCTTGCGGTTGCGGTGGGTGCAGCTGAATTGAAGACGGGTAAGAGAGAGCGTTTAATTGTCGCACGTCCGGCTGTTGAGGCGGGTGAGCAATTGGGTTTCTTGCCGGGTGCTTTGGAAGAAAAAGTTGATCCTTATATGCTTCCAATTTGGGACGCATTGAATGAATTGCTTGGTGCACAAGAAGTAGAGCGCCGCAAAGCACGCAAAGAAATTGAAGTGGCACCACTTGCTTTTATGCGGGGACGGACGCTGAAAAATGCATTTGTCATTATTGATGAAGCGCAGAATGCAACAATTCCACAAATGAAAATGGTTTTGACGCGTTTAGGGCGTGGTTCACGCATGGTTGTGACGGGTGATCCATCACAAACTGATTTACCGGACCGTTCACCATCAGGTTTGGCGCATGGAATGCGAATTCTGGAAGGTGTTGAGGGCGTTGCGCAGACTGCGCTGACAGCCAAAGATGTTGTTAGGCATGATCTTGTTGCCCGTATTGTCACAGCTTATGATGATGACGAGAATGGACGCAATGCCTGATAATCCAGTTATTTTATCAGTTGATTTGAGAATCGAAGATGATGGCTGGTCTGTCGCGCTTGATGATTGTGAAGCAATCATCGAGACGGCACTTGAGGCTGCCGCTCAGAAAACAGGTGAGAGCGGTTTGGTCGAAGTTCTTTTGACAAATGACGCCGAAATGCAAACTTTGAATGCCCAATGGCGTGGCAAGGATAAGCCAACGGATGTGCTATCCTTTCCGGCTGAAGGTGCATCAATGCCCGGTATGCAGACTTTTCTAGGTGATCTTGCGCTTGGCCTAGACGTTGCAAAGGCAGATTCAGATAAACTTGGACGTGACTTTAGATTGCATGTTATGCATCTTTTGGTGCATGGCTTCTTGCATCTTTTAGGTTATGATCACATGTCTGATGATGAAGCGAACACAATGGAAGGGTTGGAGGCACAAATTCTTGCGCCGCTTGGACTACCAGACCCATATGGAGATGCGGCATAGACATGCCCGATGATGATTCGAGTAGCGAGGAAATCAGCCGTAGGAACGGCGGGCTTTTCTCGAAATTAGGAAATTTGTTTTCTGGTTCTAATCGTGCGACCCAAGACGTCGAAACGATAAATGAATCCAGTTCAACGACACCGTCCCCCTCAGAAATGCGATTGAGGGTGGCCGAGTTTGAAACAGCTACAGTTTCAGATGTCATGATCCCGAGAGTTGAGATAAAAGCTGTTGAGGTTGAGACGACTGTTGAAGAGTTGTTGAAAATCTTCACTGAGGAGTCTCATTCGCGGCTGCCAGTCTATCGCGAAGCTCTCGATGATCCGATCGGTCTTGTTCACATCAAAGACTTTGTGGCTGAACTTGCGAGCGGCGACGGCGTTGATAGCATGAGCAATGAAAAACTGCTTGCTAAGATAAAGCGGGAAATACTTTTTGTTCCGGCATCCATGCGTTTGCCTGATCTTCTTGTGAAAATGCAAACTAGCCGAATTCACCTTGCACTTGTGGTTGATGAATATGGTGGGACAGATGGTCTCGTATCTTTGGAGGATCTGGTAGAGCAGATTGTCGGAGATATTGAAGACGAGCATGATGAAGAAGAAGCGCATTTTGAACAAAGAGCGCCGGGTGTGTGGGAAGCGGATGCGCGGGCTGAAATTGAAGATTTTGAAGAAGAATCTGAACTTTCTCTTGCCCTAGCAGACTATGAAGATGAGATAGACACACTGGGCGGATTGGTGTTTGCGCTTGCAGGCCGAGTTCCCCATAGAGGGGAAATTGTTCAGCATCCTTCAAATGTCGCTTTTGAGGTTATAGAAGCAGATTCACGACGTATCAAAAAGCTGAGAGTCCGTTGCGGAGCAACCCATTCACCTGCTACGACAGCAGGCATAAAAGAGTCGGCCAAGGCGGTAAGCTAAGGCATATTTGAGGATGCCTATGTTTGAGAAGTTCAAGACTGTTGGTGAAGAGTTCGCGCCAAGCGGGAATTTTTTGGCAGTGCCATATAATTTTCTGAATGGCTTAAGTGGGACACCAGCATTAGTCGCTTGTTTTGTCTTCGGTGCTCTATCAAATTTGTCATTTGCGCCATTAAATTTCTGGCCAATGATGATGATATCATTGGTCGCTTTGGTTTGGATGATTGATGGGGCGACTCGTCAGAAAAAACCTCGATCAGCCGTGTTTGCGCGGACTTTATTGTTTGCTTTTGGACAATTTGGGGTTGGATTTCATTGGGTCGCTTTTGCGTTTCTTGTCGATGCAAAAGCCCATGCTGCACTTGTCTGGATGTCGATGCTCTTGCCATTAGGCTTGGCATTTATCTGGGCTGTTATTATGCGCTTGGCGATTAATTTCTGGGTTCCCGGTCCAGCGCGCGTTATGCTTTTTGCCCTGACTTTATTTATTGCTGAATGGACGCGCGGGCATTTATTTGGCGGCTTTCCTTGGAATATTCCAGCCATGGTTTGGGCACCGGGTGGGTCTGTTTCTCAGACAGCTTCCGTCTTCGGTGTTTGGGGGTTAAGTCTTCTCACACTTGTGTTTTTTAGTGCGCCTGCAGCCCTTTGTGATGGCCGCACACAAGTGGGTACTAAGATGGGAAGCGTTGGACGCTCCGTGCCTATTATCTTAGTTGCAGTCATTTTTGGATCGGCTTGGGGCTGGGGCTCACATCGTTTATCTGATGCAACTAGCCAAAGCGTTGGACCGGAAGTTCGACTCGTCGATGTTGGTGTGCCGCAAAGCGAAAAATTCAAGCCAGAAATTAGAAAGCTGGTTTTACGTCGTTACTTACAACTGACTCAACCAGACACGGGCGACAATCCAAGAATTGTGATCTGGCCGGAAGGGGCCGTTCCGTATGCATTATTGCAGTATCCCGATGCTTTAGACCCTGTCACTGAAACTTTGGGCGCGCGTCGTTTGATTGTCGGAACGAGTTTTGTAGATAGAACACAGCGTCCTGAACGTTGGTATAATTCAATGGCTGTTTTGTCCGCGGAAAGTCCCGTGGCAGAAGCAATCTACAAAAAGCACCGTCTGGTTCCCTTTGGAGAGATGGTTCCATTTCGTAAATTAGCCTCGCGTATTGGTATAGGTGCCTTACAACAAATAGCAGAAGCAGGTTTTCATGCAGGGCCACCGCCAGCGCCTTTATCAGTGGAAGGGGTTCCTGATTTTCAGCCTCTGATTTGCTATGAAGCTTTGTTTCCAGGGCTTCTTCCAAAGCGAAATGTTGAAACAGAATTTAGCGGTGTAGAATCCGACATGGCGTTCGAACGAGCCGACTGGATCGTCAATATTTCGATAGATTCATGGTTTGGACCGTTGTGGGCACCATATCAGCACTTTGAACATGCCAAATATCGTGCAATCGAAGAAGGGTTGCCTATGGCGAGGGTTGCATCTCGCGGTATTTCAGGGATGGTGGACGGTTATGGGCGTGTGACTGATTTAGCACACGCACCAGATTTTGAAATATATCCAGAAGATCCTAAAGGTTGGAAGTCGCGAATACTAGACTCACACATTCCGAACGCTTTGCCACCGACGATGTATAGTAAATATAGAGATGTATTCGCAATTGGAATGATTCTGTTAATTTTAATTTGTTGGATTACTTTGCCAAGAGATTGAACCTTTAGGTTGACAATTTAGACGATTTACTATGGAAAAAGATCATTGAGCTAGGGTAATCCCTACATATTCCCGTCTACTGTTGTGGGGCAGTAGTTTTACAAAGTGTTTTGAATGTCTGAGAATAAGTTACCAAATTCAATCGATAAACATGTCGGAAGACGTGTTCGCTGGAGACGACGAGAGTTAAACTTTAGTCAAGAGAAGTTAGGGGAACTTCTGGGGTTAACGTTTCAACAAATCCAGAAATATGAGAAGGGCGTGAATAGAATTTCAGCGGGACGGCTGTTTGAAATGTCACGCGTTCTCGAAACGACAATCGGTTATTTCTTCATGGGTGTTGAGGAAATGGACGAGGCGATGAATCGCTCGTTTGCCGAAAGTGATAAGGATCAAGCTTTGACGGGGTTGATCGATGCTGATGCAGTTGACCTTGTCGTTGCATTTCAATCGATTCCTGATCCGAAATTACGTCAGTCAATTTTGACGATGGTACGTAATTCTGCAGAAGCATTCGCAGACAATGAGTCAAACGCATAGTTTGACAAACAACATGTCACATCAACCTTTTTGAGGGATCGACCTCAAAAACTTATTTGGTTGCTGTGACGTGTTGATTGTTCTTACGGAAAATGCCAAATAGTCCAGCAAGTCTGCACCCATAGCTCAGCTGGATAGAGCGCTGCCCTCCGAAGGCAGAGGTCAGAGGTTCGAATCCTCTTGGGTGCACCATTACTTCTTTCTTCATATTGTCACGCCGCTTGTTAAAGATGTGCAGCTTTCAAAGCTTCCTACTTTATGCCGGAGCAGGCCCGGTTGAATTTCGGATGATGAGTTTATGAGGAAGAAAATTCTTTGTAGATACATCTTTTGTGTTTTGGGATTTTGCGATCAGCAATTCAGTTGCAACGCTTCCCAATTCCAAGAGGGGCTGGCGAATAGTTGTTAGAGTAGGCCAAATTTTTGAGGCTAGTTCTGAATCATCAAAACCAACAACAGAGAGTTGGTCAGGAACAGAAACCCCCAATTGGTGAGCAGCACTTAACACACCTGCCGCCATGTCATCATTTGATGCGAAGATCGCAGAAGGTGAATTAGACAATGTTAGTAGATGTTTACCCGCAGTGAAACCGCTTTCAAATTCGAAATTACCTGGCTGTGTTAGCGTAGGATCAATTTCAAGTTTATGCGCTTTTAACGCATCAACATAGCCATTATAGCGTTCGAGCGTGGCATTCTGATCTTCTTTACCGCGTATAAAACCAATGCGGTGATGACCAAGTTTGATTAGGTATTCGGTGATTTCTTGGGCGGCTTCACGTTCGTTTATTTTGACATCGTATTCATCATCTTCAATGTCATTGGGGCCAATACGTGCGATTGGGATTTTCATGCCTTTAAGGATATCATTGACTTTGGGATGATTGGAAAGGGGTGATACAAGCACAGCTCCATCGGGTGCCCCGTGTGTGGGTAGGCGTTCTAGACGCTGCACTATTTCATCATCGGACATTGCATCAATATTTTTCAGCATTGACACAACCAATTGATACCCATGGTCCTGACAGGTTTGGATGGTGCCTGCCTGAATAGAATTCACATAATTACTGCGATTATTGTGCATAATATAGTGAATCTTGTAGCCGCGATTGCTTCGCAGGCTGCGCGCATTGGCGCTGGGCACATAGCCAAGAGCTTCTATAGCATTTTTGACTTTATCTCGTAATTCGTCTTTGACGTGCGGTTCATTGTTTAAAACGCGAGAGACTGTTTTTATAGAGACGCCAGCAAGTTCTGCCACATCTTTCATTTTGGGGGGTAGACCGTTCATTAGAACATCCTCACACACTGCGTTTTAACCGTCATATTGGCGGGATTTTGATAATTCATTGATAATATTTGCATGCCGCCGTCTATTTAGAGGCATTATGAATATGACAATGGTGGAGATAAATAATAAGAGACCGGGTAAGAGAGAAATAAATAAGCGAATCCCTTGAACGACAGGCGTTGATTGGGTCTCAAGGTGGGCATCATATCCCAGATAAGACAGCATCATACCGACAAATAAGCCTGTCATGCCGCTGGAAATTTTTTGAACGAGTGTGACCGAGCCAAATACTGCTGCTTCATTTCTGACGCCTGATGTCCATTGCCCATATTCAACAGTATCCGGGATGAATGACCATACTAGGACACCAAATGCGCTACTTCCAAATCCAAGGCCTATTATCTCAGGCGGAATACGATGAATGAGAGGCAATTGGATGAAGGCTAAAGATATACCAGAAAGCGTGACAACTGAAGTCGCCGCTAGCCATGCGATTTTCTTACCAAATTTGGAGATAGCAATTGTCCATACAGGGACGCCTGCCAACATCGCAATGGCTGAAACTGTCAGAATTGCCTCTTTTGACGCAAATGTTGATTGATTGATTTCAATAAAGAAAGTGAGTGGGATTAAATAACTCGCACCGCCAGCAGATTGAAAGCATATTGCCAAAAGCATGAGCATGAGTGCTTTGTTGGAAATTGTGCTGGTGATGAAGTCTAGTAACTTCTTGGTTGGTAGTTGATCTTTTCCGGGGGGGCGGCGTTCCTTGGTATTGAAAAAACAAATGAGCAGCATACTGGTCGCAATGATACTGCCGAACGTCGCTGCGAGGAGGAAGCCGTTTGGCTCCGTTTCTTCACCATTATTGAAATATCTAACCAATGGAAACCACAAAAGTGAAACGGCAAGCATACCACTAAATGCGCAAAACATGCGGACGCCAGAAATTACTGTCCGGTTTCGACTGTCAAAGGACAATCTAGAAGATAGAGCGGAATAGGGGACGGCTACAAAAGTATAGCAAGTTCGAAATAATATATGTGTGATCAATAGAGATGCGATCAAAAGGCTTCCTTTGAAAGGAGGAATCCAAAAGAGCATTGCAAATACTAGCCCCAAAAGTCCACTTCCGAATAATATATAGGGCCGGTAAGTTCCGTATTTTGTTCGCGTTCTTTCAGCGAAATAGGCAACGATCGGATCTGAGATTGCATCCCATAGCAATCCGACAAAATAAATAACACCTGCTATTGCTGGGGGAAGACCCACAACATCAGCATACCAGAACATCAATATTAATGAGAGTGAGTTCCAGTATATGTTGAGGCCAAAATCTCCAACCCCGTAACCGATCATGGTTCGCCACGCGATTGAATCAGACCGTTTGTCCATGCAAATGCTTTCTTAATCGCTGGAATCTAATCGGTTTTCAATTCCAATCTGGTTTGAGGCAGCTTATGCGAATTTTACTTCAGGGACAAATTGGAGATTTTTGATTAGGCGTGACAAAGTGTTGGTAGTTTTAGCAAGCTATCGCCAGCTGTGATGAAAAGCGTGTTGCCGGCTTCTCCAAATACACAATTTGCTGTGGCTTTCCCAGTATTGATGCGTCCCAATGCTTTACCTTTAGGTGACAATAAGAACACGCCACCAGGTCCAGTAACGAAGAGGGCACCATCGCTCACCATTGCCATGCCATCAGGTAATCCCGGGCTGGTTTCTGATTGATATTCTTTGGCATCGAAGAACACAGAATCTGACACGACAGCATAATTTTCATCAATCGTGATATTTCTGACGATAGGATTTTCAGGATCTGATTGGCTAATCAGAATAGTTTTCTGATCGGGAGAAACTGCAATACCGTTTGGAAAAGTCATATCCTCAAGCAAGCGAAGAATTTCATTTTCGGAGGTTAGAACATAAACGCCATTGGCCTTCATTTCCTTGAGTGGAGACGCATCTAGATCGGTAAGTCCATAAGGGGGATCAGTAAAAAACAGATCACCATTTTTAGCTTTAGCCACATCATTTGGACTGTTAAATTTCTTACCTTCGAAAGAAGATACTAATTGCGTGCGTGTGCCTGATTTTAGGTCGAGGCGTTCAAGTGCGCGTTTACCGTGATTACATATGAGGAGGGTGTCACCATCTTCATACCAAAGGCCGTTTGCTCCGGGTTCGCGAAAACCATCTTCTGTTGTTACATCTGAACCCGATGGCTTTAGAAAAGTAGAAACACCATCTGCTTGGTTCCAAGCATAAGCAATATTTTGTGGGACATCAGTGAAATACAAAGTTTCACGATTGGAATCCCAAGCTGGGCCTTCCAACCATTGATGGCCCGTTGATAGACTGATTGCAGATGCATCTGGCGCAATGTATTTTGCAAAATCAGGGTCAAATGCTTCCAAAGTGACGAGGCCGTTGTCTTCAACAGGTGAGTTTGCGGCTGTACATGCAGCGATGGCGAGCGCGCCACTACCAAGTAAATATGTTCTTCTGGAGATCATTTAGAGACACTCACTTTTGTTTCAATGGCCGCAGCAGGGATTTTGCTTTTTGCGCTCGTTGTTATTTCAATAGTCTGACTAGATGTTAAATCTTGTGCAGAATGACCGATGAAAAACTCCAGTTCACCCGATTCAACCGCCCAATTATTTCTGCTTTTGTAGACTGCCGCTTGCTGTGGAGAAAGCGTAAATGTGACATTTGCAGTTTGGTTTGGTTCAAGCGAGATGCGTTTAAAGCCGCGTAATTCCAATTTAGGTCGCGCAACGAAAGAAAGTTTGTCTCTCATATAAAGTTGAACAACTTCATCGGCCGCAACATCACCGGTGTTTGTAACTTGCACTGAAAGTTCGATGGAGCCATCGGCAGTCACCTGATTGGATGCGGCGCTTAAATCACTGTATTCAAAGCTGGAATAGCTCAAGCCATGACCAAATGCATATAGCGGTGTGATTGGCAGGTCCATAAATCGGTTAGTATCTTTGGTGATGTCTGGATCTGCTGGACGACCACCGGGGTTTTCTGAATAAGTGAATGGTGCTTGTCCGGTTTTATGCGGAAAAGAAATCGGCAAACGACCTGCTGGGGATACTTTTCCGTAAACAAGGTCCGCTACTGCATTTCCAGTTTCGATACCGCCCATCCAGATGTTTAAGATTGCATCCGCGCCTGCATCAACCTCAGGAATGGCAAGTGCACGTCCGGTCACAAGAATAACAGAAACAGGTTTTCCTGTATCAATTGCCGCTTGCAGCATGGCTTGCTGGCTTGGGGGAATTTCTAGGTCGGAGCGGCTACGCGCTTCACCTGAAAGGTCGAAATGCTCACCCAATACGAGTAGGATACGATCTGCATTTGCTGCTTTTTCTGTCAGGTCTGATAGGCCGGAAACATCGTCATTATATGGATCAGCGCCGACCACATAATCTATTTCTATGCCTTCAGGGGCGTTGTTTTTTAGACCATCAATAATATTGACGACATCGTTAACATCACCGCGTGCACGCCATGAGCCAAGTTGAGTTAGCGCATCTTGAGCTAGAGCGCCTGCGACAAGCACTCTTTGGGGTTCAGTAGAAAGCGGAAGCGCATTATTGTCGTTTTTCAAAAGAACAGCAGCCATTTGCGCTGCTTTTCTGGCTTCAGCGCGATTAGCTGGTGTCAGCAATTGCGAAGCTTCTCGTGCTTCATCATGATAAGCCATAGCATTATCAAATAGTCCGAGTTTTTCTTTAATCGTAATGATACGGCCCGCAGCTAGATCAAGGTCAGCCATCAATGATGGATCGCGTTTTATGGCTTCAGCCAGATCATTTTTATAAACTTCGCTCGTCATATCCATATCGACACCGGCTTTAAGCGCGAGTGCAGCAGCATGTGGACGGTCGGCGGCGATGCCGTGGTTTCGTAGCTCGTCAATGGCGTTCCAATCGCTGACGATCATGCCACAAAAGCCCCAATCTTCGCGTAAAACGCCGTCTACGAGTTCTTCATTTGCTGTCGTTGGTATGCCGGCAATATCGTTAAATGCCGTCATGTAGGAGCCGCTTCCTGCAGCGTTCGCAGCATAGAAAGGAGGCATGTAGATTTCGTGGACTGTGCGCTCAGATACGTCGCTTGTTCCATAATCACGTCCACCTGTAGGTGCTCCATAAACACCTAAGTGTTTTGTGGTGGCGAGCATTGTGTTTCCAGCGGCAAGGTCATTTCCCTGAAAGCCTTTGACCTGAGCAACAGCCATAACTGAACCAAGATAGGGGTCAGCACCAGCACCTTCGACTATACGGCCCCAGCGTGGATCACGGGCAATGTCGACCATGGGTGCAAATGTCCAGTGTAGGCCGGAAGCTGTTGATTCTTCAGCGGCTATTTTGGAAGCTGATTCCCACATAGCTGGTTCCCATGTGCTTGCCATGCCAAGGGGAACAGGGAAGATGGTTTTATATCCATGCACAACATCCATTGCGAATAGAAGCGGAATGCCATGAGTGCTTTCTTCGATAGCAACTTTTTGCAACTCACCAAGTTCTTTTGCGCCAGCAACGTGAAGATAGGAACCGATTTCGCCGCGCCGTACCTTGTCTAATTCTTCAGGTGTCAGTTTTGAATTGAGGTTTTTGCTGCGTCCACCGGCAGCCTGATGCAGCTGCCCAATTTTTTCTTCAACGCTCATAACGGCTAATAGGTTTTTAGCGCGCTCAGAGAGACAAGCCATTGCCGCATCATTTTGTGTAACTTTACTAGCTGCGACCATTTCAGCTTGACTTGCAGCACTAGGGTTTTCTGCACCGGAGAGTGCGGTACATCCAGTTAAAGCTGCAATACATAAAGCTGATTGTAGGCTGTTTTTCAAAGAAATTTTCATGCTTTTATATGTGCTCCATTATTTGAAAGCTGTTTCAAATTCTGGTTCCGACACAAACCCCTATCTTTTATCAAATTAATATTTTGCCGTATTTATTCACAAGTATGGCTTATTTGTCAACGTTGTCAAAATATAGAATATGGTGTTTTTTATCTATAATTTTAATTAATCCGTATACTGATGATTATGGCTGGATTAGGTTATTAGCCAGAGCGAACACACAATCAGAAACGCCGTTCCGCCTAGTATCGTTGTGGACGCTGTCCAGCTTTTTAAGGTCTGTGCTTCACTAAATTTTAAATACCGACTGACCAACCAAAAACCTGAATCATTGACATGTGAAAGCACTGATGCGCCAGAAGCAATTGCGATAACGAGCAGGGCGAGTTGTGGGCCTTGTATGCCGATTGTTTCAGCAACGGGTGCTGTAAGCCCTGCAGCGGTTATCATTGCGACGGTAGACGAGCCTTGAGCAACGCGGACAATAACCGCAATAACAAAAGCAAAACAAACAATTGGCAAGGCATTGGCTTGCAATAGGGCTGCTACATCTGCACCAGCTCCTGATGAAACAAGCATTTGTTTAAACACGCCACCAGCACCAGTGACGAGTACGATAATTCCTGCTGGTTCTAGGGCTTTTACCATGGCTGTATTCAAGGTGGGGGCGTCTACACCGCGTCTAATACCGATGAAATACCATGAGAAAAGACAAGCAATTAACAAGGCGATGAAAGGGTGTCCGGTGAAGAGAATGACCTCAATATACAAAGGCGTTTCTTGTGTGTTGTCGATACTCATTTTTGTAAGTGTGCTTACGAGGATAAGCGCAAGAGGTATCAAAATGGTCGAGATCGCTGCCATAAACCCGATTGGATTTTTAATCTCTTCAATCGGGGTATCCGGACTTGTATCAAATAGACCTTCAGGTGTTAGAAATTCTTTCATTTTTGCGAGTTTTTTTGCGAAAATTGGCCCCGCAATAAGGGTGGCTGGCAGGCCTGCAATAGCCCCAAATGCGATGACCCATCCAAGGTCTGCATTTAAAATGTCGGCCACGGCGATTGGGCCGGGGGTTGGCGGGATGAATGCGTGTGTTGCGGCAAGGCCTGCAAGGAGGGGAATTGCGTAGAAAACAAGTGGCTTTTTCGTTGATTTTTGTAAGCCCATCAAAACGGGCATTAATATGATGAAGGCGATATCAAAGAAAACGGGGATGGCGACAATAAATCCAATAAGACCAAGTGCGTATTGAGATCTGTCAGCTCCAAATCGTTTGAGGACAGTGGTTGATATTGCCTGCACACCACCAGATTGTTCGAGCAATACTCCCATCATAGCGCCAAGTCCGACGACAATAGCAACAAAGCCTAACGTGCCGCCCATGCCTGATTTTACGGCTTCAATTACATTGTCGGGCGTCATGCCGACACATAATCCAAACCCTAAACTCACCATGAGCAAAGCGATGAATGCGGGGAGTTTTACTTTCAAAACCAGAAATAAGAGTGTGGCGATAGCGATGATCGTAAAGAGTATTGGTGCTGAAAACATGTCTTACCTCCCCAGGCGATTTTTGGGTTGACTAGGCCACCAAATGATAACGTTGTCAAACATTAATCTGTAGTTTCTCGACGCTAAGATGGGGTTTTTGATATGATTAAAAGGGTCTGTAGTAACGCAAATTTATCGGGTGATATTGTCGACAGAAGTGTCATTGAGGGCGGAATGTGTGATGACCTTCTGTGGTTTTCGTGTTGCTATAGTCTCGCGTTTTTGGGTTTGTCATGTGGTTTTGGTGGGTTCGTGTGCTTGCGGGTAGGGATTGCTTGTGGTTGACGTATTGTAACGAATTATTACTAAGTTAATTCAACCGATTTTTTATTCGACGGAGATCCCCATATGGCGGACTGGAACTTCCCTAAAGGTGACTTGATGGCTGGCAAGCGTGGCTTGGTCATGGGTGTCGCAAACCAAAACTCCATTGCATGGGGTATTGCCCAGCAATTGGCCGCACAGGGTGCGGAAATGGCTTTTACTTATCAAGGTGAAGCTTTGGAGCGCCGCGTACGTCCCCTGATTGAATCCATCGGCATGGACACGATGATTTCAGCGGATGTGACAAATGATGATGAGATGGACGCAGCTTTTGCGACACTCAAAGAAAAATACGGCAAGTTGGATTTCGTTGTTCACGCAATTGCCTATGCTGGCAAGGATGAGCTGAAAGGTTCCATGGTTCACAACACAACGCGTGAAGGTTTTGCGCGTGCGATGGATATTTCTGTTTTCTCTTTTATTGATGTATGTCGCCGTGCTTCTGAAATGATGGAAGAGGGTGGGTCTATCATCAACCTGACTTATCTTGGGTCTGAGCGTGTTATTCCATCTTACAATGTGATGGGTGTGGCAAAGGCTGGACTTGAAGCGGCGACACGCTATGCCGCCCGCGATATGGGTAAACAGGGCGTGCGCGTGAACGCGATTTCTGCGGGACCAATGCGGACTTTGGCGTTGATGGGTATTAAAGGGTCTAAGTCTCTTATGTCTGCTGGACGTGATATGTCTCTTTTGGGTGAAGATACAAAAATGGAAGGTGTGGCTGGAGCCGCTCTTTATCTATTGTCTCCTATTGGTGCTTCTATCACGGGTGAAGTGCTTCACGTAGATGCAGGTTTCCATGTTGTGGGTGTGCCTGAGCCATCTGAGGAATAGAAAAATTGCGTTACACCCTGATTGGAATATCCTTGCTTTTAGGTTTTGTGTTCCTTTCAGGGTGCATGCATCAAGTGCCTGTTTTATCCCAACAGTCTGAGCAATCAACGCACATTGAAGGTGTTGCGGAAAAGCCCGTAGAGTTTGTAAAACTCGGGACGGGCGTATGGATGCACACGGGTTATAAAGTTGTGCCGCCATGGGGAAATATCCGTACAAATGGACTGATCATTGAGCGCGGCGATTATAGCGTGCTTGTTGATACGGCTTGGAATGATGCCCAAACTGCTGAAATTGTTGCATGGGCAAAAGATACCTTACAAAAGCCGATACGGGCTTCCATTCATACGCATGCACACAGCGATAAAATGGGCGGCATGGACGCTTTGCATATGCTGGGGGTTGAAACCTTTGCAACTGATTT
This sequence comes from Hirschia baltica ATCC 49814, assembly GCF_000023785.1. Lineage (NCBI taxonomy): Bacteria > Pseudomonadati > Pseudomonadota > Alphaproteobacteria > Hyphomonadales > Hyphomonadaceae > Hirschia > Hirschia baltica. The sequence goes on along the minus strand of NC_012982.1, from coordinate 3,373,857 downwards.
AACAAATAGATTGGCGATTGAGCGCGGTTTAATGCCGGCTAAAAATGTTCTGAATATTTCTGAAATTGGAAGCCAGATTGAATGGGAAGGGTTGACGATTCTCTACCCTGGCGGTGGGCATTCCGAAGATAATATCGTGGTCAATGAGGGCGTGAATAACATATTATTTGGCGGGTGCATGATCCGCCCCGGAATGACGACTTCATTGGGAAATATCGATGATGCAAATCTTGGCTATTGGTCAAAGGCTGTTGAAAACGCAGCAAACGCATTCCCAGATAGCCAGATTGTTATTCCAAGCCATGGCAAGCCAGCGGGGCGCGAGATTTTGAAAAATACAGCGTATATTGCACGGCCAAAACTTGATTAAATCCTGAGATCATTTTCATGCCAGCATCACGATCAAAAAATAATGAATTGGGACCTGACCCGCTGACCCCGCGACCGATATGGGATACGGAATTTTTAAAAGCTGTTGTGACATCCCCTAATATCGAAGTGGGGGAGTATAGCTATTATAATGATCCGAAGGGCCCTGAGCATTTTCAAACACATTGCGTGAAATATCACTTTGATTTCATTGGTGATAAACTCATCATTGGGAAATTTTGTGCCTTTGCAACAGACATTGAATTTATCATGAATGGTGCAAACCACGCCATGACTGGCTTTTCTACTTTTCCGTTTCACACTTTTGGAAAAGGGTGGAAAAATGGATTTGATATGGCGACTGTCACCGATGGTTTGCGAGGCGATACGGTGGTTGGACATGATGTTTGGATTGGACGCGGCGCGACCATTATGCCGGGCGTGAGCATTGGCCATGGGGCCATTATTGGGGCTAAGGCAGTTGTCGCCAAAGATGTGCCGCCTTACAGCGTTGTTGTTGGTAATCCAGCGCAGATTGTGCGTCAGCGCTTTGATGAGAAGACGATCAATACACTTTTAGAACTTGCTTGGTGGGACTGGCCCATCGAGCGCATTTCTAAGGCGCTAAATGCCATTCGCGGCAATGATATTGAAGTCTTGAAAAGCTTTAGCTAGCATTTGCTAAGGCGAGCCTTAGCTTTTGATGATGCCTTCTTCGAGGAGATAACTCCATAAAGGGGCAAGTAGGCGTGCTTCAGCGCGCGCATTGGGTGAGCCAACTTGTGCCGCCAGCGGGCCTTCATCTTTGATGATGAGATCACAGAGGAATTTGGCTGGTTCAGTGAATTGCGCATGGGCGGGGCGCACGAAATTGAGATATTGTGCAAGCACGCGGTCTAGATCGCGATTGCGCTCGTTTACATCGCGCTCAATGCGGCGGGCCAGACGTAAATCCGCAGGTGTTTCGACAAAAATCGTTAGATCAAACAGGTTGAAATAAGATTTGTCACTGAGCGTGTGCACACCTTCACACACAATGATTGGGGGCGGTGATAACACTTTTTCTGCGCCATCAATGCGGTCATGCTTGGTGAAATCATAAACGGGTTGAGAGATTGTTCTGCCTTGGCGAAGCGCGACGAGGTGGGCTTCATACATGTCCATATTTTTGGAAGCAGGGTCATCAAAATCGACGCGTTCTTCCATTTCCTTCATCGACCATAAAGGCGCATCTGGATGTTGGTGTTCGCGCGGTTTGTAATAATTATCTTCGCCCATAAGCAGGACTTTGTCCTCGCCCAATTTATCAAGCAGGGCTTGGGCGAGTGTAGATTTTCCAGAGCCTGATCCGCCCGTAATTGCGATCATATAAGGTTTGTTCATGAGGGAAGGCTCTTTAAAATTGTTTTGGATATTGCACCGATAGCTGACGAATAAGCAAAGCACAATCTTGAGATCTCTAAAACACTACTGACATGAGCTGGTAATTGGCTGGTTTATCTAGATTCCACCGCTTTACGGGGCAATTTAGGGTTTGGAGATACCAAGATGAAATTAAACTATGTGGTGCTTGGCACGAATAATATGGATGCTGGCGTTAAATTTTATGACTCACTTTTTGATCATGCCGAGATGAATAAAATGGTGGCAAGTGATCGTATGACCTATTGGCTAAGCGAGGATTTTGCTTTTGCTCTGGCTATTCCCTTTGATGCGCAAACCGCCACGCATGGCAATGGCAGCATGATTGGCTTTAGTGTTGGTTCGCCTGCGGAAGTGGAACGCCTTTATAAAAAAGCAATTGATCTTGGCGGCACATGTGAAGGCCAGCCCAATCAACGCGGCCCGCGTTTTTCTGCTTATGTGCGGGATCTAGACAAAAATAAGATTTGTTTTTCTGATTAAGGGGCTGGGATAAGTTTAGACTTGTCCTACATAATTTGTTCTCATAATGTTCTATCTATGAGCTATGCTATCTATATTGTTGCATCCAAAGATCAGGGCACGATTTATATTGGTGTGACCAATAATATTGCGCGCCGCATTTGGGAGCATAAACAAGGTGTTGTGGATAGTTATACGAAGCGATACGCGGTCAACCGGCTCGTCTATGTTGAATGGTTTGACAATATTGAGGCGGCGATCAAGCGCGAAAAACAACTCAAAAACTGGCAAAGGCGATGGAAAATTTCGTTGATAGAAAGTGATAACCCGTATTGGCGCGATCTGTATTTTGACCTTTGCCCTGAATGATTTTGTTGTGTCGCGGGAATGATGTGAGGCTGACTATAGGGTGGGAAAAGCTAGTACATCTTGGTGAGTGGAGGCCGTCATGTCCGCGACAACACATGTCATCCGAAACTTGATTTGGGATCTACTTGTGGGCTGGAGCTGGCTTTGATATTTAAGAAAAATGCTCTCGTTTTGGATGCGTGCGTTGAATTTGAAACGCCAGTCTGTTTTGAAAAGTGGATCCCGAGTCAAGCTCGGGATGACAGTGGAGACAGGATTTTTGTCATTTACCTAATTCAAGGCATGTACCTGTTCTTACTGTATCACCGGAGACATATAGGAATTCAAATTTAGAAAAGGTGTTTATACGAAAAGTTTCTAAGACAGTGGAGGCCGGTCCTTGAACAATTCGTATGGCTTTGAGTGAGTTAGCGCTGCTTCCATTTTCAATTACTTCAAATTTTAAATTTTGAGAGTTTCCTAGTATTTTAAAAAAACCTGAATTTGGGACGAATATTATCCGTTCCTTTTGCTTTTCCAACATTTTAGTCCATTTTGTTTGAACTAAATTCCCCTTTTCACTCAACTGAACAATTTTTTTAACTCCACAATTATAAGAAATATCCGCGTTTGCGGAGGAGATAAAAATTAGTCCTAAAAAAGCTAAAGTAATATATTTCATAGCAAAATTCTCCCCAACAAAAACGGCCGTATCATTTCTGACACGGCCGCTTTCGATATTCAATCACTGCTTGTCATCCTGACGAAAGTCAGGATCCACTTGTCAATCTAGTCTGGCCTTGTGATTGGCTAATCTTCGTTTTTAAGCCAATGCGCCAAATCCAGCTGTGAGAATAAGTCGCGCTTGGCGCGTCTTTAATTGTTTTACTGGATTCCTGTTTTCGCAAGAAAGATGGTTTCGGGTGGCTTTGCCAGCAAACACAAAGTTATATATAGCTTCCCAAATGTGCCATTTCATCACTCTTATTATTCATAAAAATTTCGTTTCTGAATTGACAGAAGTGATGAAAGACTATCGTCGTTTAATTTCAACCATTGATAATGCATCTGTAGCCGATGTTTTAATGACAGGTGAGCAGCAGTTTTTGCTAAGTGGCAAACATTGCGATTGTGGAACCGTATTATCATTCTCACAAACCAAAATTTCTGATGAGGATTTTTCTAAAGATCTCACCCGTTTGAAACGCAAAGGGTGGTCACAGTCAAAACTTGACCGTTGGTTGAAGGATCGATTGAAGACCAGTAACCGCGTGTCTGGTGGGTCTGGCCCTGACAGTCTTTCTATGTGGAAGGATGTTGTAGAACGACTACTGAATATTGAGGGTATAAACAATGTAGGGATTTTACTGCATTTTTATAGCGGGTCTGTGGACGATGAGTCGTTTGAGGTTGCCAGAAAGACTTTTTCTGTTTCTCATTTGGAGGAGGTGTTGGCCGATTTTCCCAGCGATAGTGTTGTGACTTTCATAAGGAATAATCCCCCATAAAAAACGGCCGTATCATTTCTGACACGGCCGTTTTAAATATTCAATCATCTGTCATCCTGACGAAAGTCAGGATCCACTTGCCTATCTCGTCTGGCATTGAGATTGGCTAATCTGCGTTTTCGCGCCGAAGAGCCAATCCCAGTTGATAAGTGGATCCCAAATCAAGTTTGGGATGACAGTCGCTTTTTAGTTTTAAGCGTCGTCGCCTTCTTTGGCGATTTCTTTTCCTGTTTCTTGGTCGACCACTTTCATGGAAAGACGAACTTTACCGCGGTCGTCAAAGCCAAGAAGTTTAACCCAAACAGTTTGGCCTTCTTTGACCACATCAGATGTTTGCTTCACGCGCTCTTCAGCAAGCTGAGAGATGTGAACCAAACCGTCTTTTGCGCCGAAGAAGTTTACGAAAGCACCAAAGTCCATGACTTTAACAACTTTACCTTCGTAGATTTCACCAACTTCAGGCTCAGCAGTTAGGCCGTGGATCCATTTGTAAGCCGCGTCGATAGATTCTTTGTCCACCGCAGCGATTTTAACAGTCCCATCGTCTTCCACAGACACTTTCGCGCCTGTTTCTTCAACGATCTGACGGATAACTTTACCACCGGTTCCGATAACATCACGGATTTTGTCAGTCGGGATAGACATTGTCACGATGCGTGGTGCATTTCCAGACACATCATCACGTGATCCATCAAGGGCTTTGTTCATCTCATCTAGGATGTGAGCACGTCCGCCTTTAGCCTGCTCAAGCGCAGTCTGCATGATTTCTTTTGTGATACCAGCGATCTTAATGTCCATTTGAAGTGATGTTAGACCTTCAGTCGTACCAGCCACTTTAAAGTCCATGTCACCTAAATGGTCTTCATCACCAAGGATATCTGAAAGAACGGCGATACCGTCTTCATCCTTGATAAGACCCATAGCGATACCAGATACTGGACGTGTGATTGGCACACCCGCATCCATCATTGCCAATGAGCTACCACAAACAGTCGCCATTGAAGATGATCCGTTTGATTCAGTGATCTCAGATACAAGACGAAGTGTGTAAGGGAAGTCTTCATTTGATGGAAGAACAGCCTTAAGCGCACGCCAAGCCAATTTACCGTGACCGATTTCACGGCGACCAGCGCCGCCCATGCGTCCAACTTCACCCACAGAGTAAGGCGGGAAGTTGTAGTGAAGCATGAAGTTTGATTTTGATGTACCTTCTAGGCCGTCAATGAATTGCTCGTCTTCACCCGTACCAAGTGTTGCCACACAGATTGCTTGTGTTTCACCACGTGTGAAGAGGGCAGACCCGTGTGTACGCGGAAGGATAGACACTTCACCAAGGATTGGGCGAACCTGATCCAAAGCACGGCCATCAATACGCACACCTGTTTTGATGATGTCGCCACGAACAACTTTTGCTTCAAGGGATTTGAAAATACCTTTGAAGAAAGCTTCGCTCCAGCCTTCAGGGTTTTCTTCAGAAACAACCAATTGAGCAGCGGCTTTTTCGCGGGCTTCACCCACAGCAGCGTAACGCTCGGCTTTTTCTTTGATTTTGTAAGCGGCTGAAATGTCAGCGCCAACAAGCTCTTCAAGTTTAGCAAGCTCAGCAGATTTGTCTTCTGGTTGGAAGTCCCAAGGCTCTTTTGCAGAACGCTCAGCAAGGTCGATAATGCCATCGATAACTGTTTGGAAGCTCTCGTGACCAGCCATAACAGCGCCAAGCATAACTTCTTCAGAAAGTTCTTTAGCTTCTGATTCAACCATCATCACGGCGTCTTGTGTACCAGCGACAACAAGGTCAAGCTGCGTGTCAGCCATTTGGTCAAGTGTTGGGTTGATGATGTATTCGCCATCTTTATAGCCAACGCGCGCTGCACCGATTGGACCCATGAAAGGTACACCGGAAACTGTTAGCGCAGCAGAAGCAGCAACCATAGCCACAACATCTGGATCGTTTTCCATGTCGTATGACAAGACAGTCAGAACAACTTGAGTTTCGTTTTTAAAGCCCGGTACGAATAGTGGACGGATCGGACGGTCGATCAAACGTGATGTCAGCGTCTCTTTTTCAGTCGGGCGAGCTTCACGTTTGAAAAAGCCACCTGGAATACGTCCAGCGGCATAATATTTTTCTTGGTAGTTTACAGTTAGCGGGAAGAAATCCAAATCAGGATTTGCTTTTTTCGCTGCGACAACTGTCGCAAGAACTGACGTCTCACCATAAGTGGCAAGAACAGCACCATCGGCTTGACGGGCAATGCGACCTGTTTCCAGTGTCAAAGGGCGGCCTGCCCAATCGATAGTAACTTTTTGAATGTCGAACATATATTTTTTTCTTTCCTACATACGAAAACCGCCGGTCCCGAGGACCGGCGGATGAATGGGCGCGCCCTAGCGGCGAATACCCAATTCTTCAATGAGAACCTTATAACGGTTCACGTCTTTAGACTTAACATAGTCTAGCAACTTACGACGCTGAGACACCATTTTCAGGAGTCCGCGACGAGAGTGGTTGTCTTTTTTGTGCTCTTTGAAGTGCTCAGTCAAAGTTGTGATGCGGTCTGTAAGGATCGCAACTTGTACTTCTGGTGAACCTGTGTCGCCTTCTTTAGTGGCGAATTTTTTGATTAGCTCAGCTTTACGCTCAACAGTAATCGACATCGTGTTACTCCATATTAAAGTTAAATACACGAACCGGCACAAACCGACCCGCACGAACTTCGCCAAGAGCGACTGCCTTTTCACCTTCTTTTGCTAAAGCGATCCTAGAGGCGTCTTCCCCGTTGACTATACGAGGGCGACGCTTTTCTTTGAAAGCTTCAACCAAGTGTGGCAAAAGGACGATTTCGCGACCTTGCCTAAGCTTTGAAGCGTCTTCCCCACTGATGGCCAGCGCCGGGATGTCGTCCAGCGCGGTCTCAATCGGGACTAATTGAGCCTCAAGTGCATCTCTATCGCCGATTTCGGCGAACTTTTCTAGTGTTATTGATGATTCTTCGAAAAAACTTCCGACTCTTGTGCGTCTAAGGGCTGCAACATGGCCTTCTGTTCCCAAAGCGGCACAGATATCGCGTGCTAAAGAGCGAATATAGAAGCCTTTCCCGCTTGTAACTGAAATAACGGCAAGGTCTGGTGAGGGGCAATTTTCTAATTTAGCGGCATAGAGGTGCACTTTTCGTGCTTCTAATTCAACGTCTTCACCATCACGCGCCAAATCATAGGCGCGTTCGCCATTGACTTTTATTGCCGAGAATTTGGGTGGAACCTGATCAATCTCACCAATAAAGGTTTCAAGTATGTCTGCGATTTGTTGCGGGCTAGGGCGCACATCAGATGATGCATACACATCGCCTTCACGGTCTTGTGTCGTCGTGGATGTGCCAAAGCGTATGGTGAAGCGATAATCTTTTATGGCTTCCATCACATAAGGCACTGTCTTGGTGGCTTCACCAAAAGCAATTGGAAGAATACCTGAAGCGAGGGGGTCTAGCGTGCCGCCATGGCCTGCCTTTTGTGCGTTTAAAAGCCAACGCGTTTTGCCGACAGCCTGCGTTGACCCCAATTCTTCGGGTTTATCAAGAATAAGCCAACCGTGAACGGGTAAACCTTTTTTGCGTTTACGTCCCATATGAGTCTCCAAAGCCATTCTGACGGCTTGGACGTCATGAATGGGGGGTGTTCGTTAAATCTGGTTGTATAAAGCAGATGTGCAATTGCTATGCGCGCTGGCTAGCATACATGGACCAAGGGTCAATGCATTTAGATAATCTAGGATAAAATACCGGTTTCTAATTCGATGCCTGCATGGAAACGAGAATATTCTCACTGACAGGGGCAGTCGCACACGCAGTTAATGTGGCTAAAAGAATTACGAAAAGGGCGCTACATATTGTTTTCTGATTCATCATCGTCTTTTTCTATGAGATCACGCGCGACCTCAGGTGAAGCCAGCAAGTCACCAATTTTGCCGGCTTCCGTATAGGAATCATCAGACAAAAAGCGCAATTGAGGCGTATATCTCATGTCGATCTCCCTTCCGAGTCGACCTCTCAAGAAACCCTTAGCACGATTTAGTCCGTGTACGATACTTTCTTGTGCAGATTCATCACCACCTAATGGGGCAACATAGCAGGTCGCATGCTGAAGATCTGGTGACATGCGCACTTCAGACACTGTGATTGAAACATCGGCGAGGGCAGGATCGTTGAATTGTTCTCTGAGCAAAATATCGACAAGAGCGTGGCGTACAAGCTCTCCAGCGCGAAGCTGGCGTTGAGAGGGTCCTTTGGCGGATGAAAATCTACTTTTTGGCATTTTAGGACCTTTCTATGAATTCTTCAGTCGGACGATATAGCACAATTTGCATTGTTTGCAGATTGGCGACGTATACCTTTCCAACAATTTGGTCGGCATTAAGTGTTGAAAGGAGGCGGCCTTAGCGCAGCTATTTTATTTGTGGCTTCTTTCATCTGATCACGGTCTTTGAACCAATCAACAGGTATAAAGAAATCATTTGCGCCTTCTACAATGAAAGCGATGTAGTGCTTTGTGGTCCGAATGTCCACTATGGCCGGCCATTCTATCTTTGATTCAATATTTTTTCGGTTAAGCAGGATGCCGGAAGCATCTATTTTAAAGCTCTGAGCTTGCGTTATTTCATTATCTCTAGCTGATTTCTGGCGCTCTGCGAGCCTGTTAAAAATCAAAAACCATGACAATCCCGCACTTGCAGAGAAAAACATGGAAAGCATCATGACGGTGTAATCAGATATATTATACTGTGAGAAAAACGTTTCGAACAAATTCAATGTAGATGCAGAAATAACCGGAGCAGCAACGCCAGCATAATAAATAGTTGTTGGCCCCAATCCATTGGAACGTCTTGTTTTGATGAATTTTTTCAATTGTTGAGGCGAAATATATCCCGAGGCGGAAATATGGTCCCGATAGGAAAGTTCAATACCCGTGGAGTGATCGGGGCGAAGCGGGACCTCTGTTTCAGGCATATGTTTCTCTCAGTATTACGATGTGTTGTAAACAAACTAGGCTGATTACTTAAACATTTCGTTTGGGAGGTAGAAAATATTCCTGTGGAAGCGTGGCGATCGAAGTGTGTACAAATAAAAAGGGCCGCAACTCATATGAATTACGGCCCTAAATCTATAAAAATTCGATGCCTAGTCGAGTGAACGCTCGATCATTTCAACTTCGAAACATTCGATAACATCGTCTGGTTTCAAATCTTGATACCCAACAAAGCCCATACCACATTCCATACCGGATTGGACTTCTGAGACTTCGTCTTTGAAGCGTTTCAATGTTGAAAGTTCGCCATCGTGGATAACAATGTCATCACGTAGCAAACGAACACCACAACCGCGTTTCACAACACCTTCTGTGATGAGACACCCAGCCACTTTTCCAAGTTTGGAAATGTTGAAGACTTGAAGCACTTTTGCGTAACCGATGAATGTTTCGCGGCGCTCTGGAGCCAACATACCGGAAAGTGTCGCTTTCACATCATCCAGCAATTGATAGATCACTGAGTAATAGCGAATTTCAACGCCTTCTTTTTCTGCCAATGCAAGCGCTTGCTTATTCGCACGCACATTAAAGGCAATGATTGGCGCTTCGGATGCTTTTGCAAGTAGAATATCACTTTCAGAGATACCACCCACAGCACCATAAACGACGCGTGCTTTCACTTCATCCGTTGAAAGCGTGTCTAGGGAATGCGTAATCGCTTCGATAGAACCTTGAACATCACCTTTAACAACCAACTGAGCTTCTTTAGCTTGTTCTGTTGTTACACCATCTTTTAGGCGGGCAAGCATGTGCTCAAGTGATGCACGTGCACCCGGAGCAGAAGCTGCTTTGTCTTTCAGCATGCGTTGGCGATATTCAGTAATTTCACGCGCACGGGCTTCATTGTCGACCACAACGAATGGGTCTCCAGGGGAAGGGGCACCATCAAGACCTAACACTTCGGCAGGAACTGTCGGGCCAGCTTCTTTCATTTGTTGACCGCGTTCGTTGACGAGTGCGCGAACTTTACCCCATTGACCGCCAGCGACCAGAATGTCTCCGCGTTTCAATGTACCACGTTGCACAATAACAGTTGCAACAGGACCACGACCTTTATCCAGTTTGGATTCAATCACGATACCATCGGCTTCACGGTCTGGGTTGGCTTTCAACTCAAGCAGTTCAGCCTGCATAGAGATCGCTTCAGTAAGCTCATCCAAACCTGTTTTCTTGAGTGCAGACACGTTGATTGCCTGAACATCACCGCCCATGGCTTCAACTTGAATGTCATGTTGAAGAAGTTCGGTCAGAACTTTTGTTGGATCCGCGTCGACTTTATCACATTTGTTCACAGCAATAATGATCGGAGCATCGGCCGCTTTAGCGTGTTTAATCGCCTCGATAGTTTGAGGCATGACCCCATCATCAACAGCCACAACTACAATCACAATATCGGTGACATTGGCACCACGGGCACGCATCGCAGAGAATGCCGCGTGACCAGGTGTGTCAAGGAATGTGATCTTGTCACCAGATTTCAATTTAACCTGATAAGCACCAATGTGTTGGGTAATTCCACCCGCTTCGCCGCCAACAACGTCTGTTTGACGAAGAGCATCGAGGAGGGAGGTTTTACCATGGTCGACGTGACCCATGATTGTTACAACGGGTGGACGGTCTTTTAGGTCGCCATCATCATCTGTTGGGCCGTCTAGTCCGATCTCAACATCAGCTTCAGATACACGTTTGATGGTGTGTCCAAATTCCTCGACGATAAGCTCGGCTGTATCAACATCAAGTGTGTCTATCCCGCGGATCATTTCGCCTTGCTGCATCATGAATTTCACAACGTCGGCGACGCGTTCTTTCATACGGTTAGCAAGTTCTTGAACCGTGATTGTTTCAGGTACGACAACTTCACGAGACTGTTTTTCAGCCTCTTGTTTGCCCATTTTCAAGCGGCGTTCGCGTTCTTTTTGCTTCGCACGATTGTATGAAGCAAGTGAACGTTGACGATCCTCATCGGCACCAAGTGCCGCTGTGATGGTTAGCTTACCTTGACGGCGTTTTGGTTGTGAACGACGTGATGGAGCAGGTTTATTACCGCGATTTTCAGCAGGTTCTTCACCAACTGGACGGGCCTTTTTGATACGTCCGCCAAGTTCAGAAAGTGCATCTGGATCAGGTGGTGGACCTTCAGCTTGTATCTCAACCGGTTTTGAACTTGGTTTGTCCGGTTTCGTGATACGTTTTTCACGTTTTGGGTTAGGCGCAGCTGTACGCTTTGCCATGGATTCTTCTTCGGCAGCAGCTTTTTTCTCTTCGGCGGCTTGCTTGCTTGCTTCAGCTGCTGCTTTCTTAGCATCAATTTCAGCTTGCTTGCGCTCTTCTTCTTCAGCCTTACGGCGCACATCTGCGTCGACGCGCTCTTGTGCTTCGGCTTCAAGGGATTTGGCTTTCTCAACGCGTTGACGTTGAGCATTTTCCAATAGCTCGCGTTCAGCTTTGCGCTTTTCTTCGGCAGCTTTTCTGTGTGCCAGAGCCACTTGACGTGCACGCAACTCCTCTTCGGAAAGACCGAGTTTGCGGGCTGCGGCTGCAGCAGCTGACATCGGCTTTCCGCCTTTGGCATTGGGTTGCCCGCCAGGCCGACCGTTTTTATTGGGTACAACTACACGCTTTTTCTTTTTAGTCTCAACAACGACTTGTTTTGACCGTCCGTGAGAAAAGCTTTGCTTCACAGTCCCGCCGCCTGCGCCGCCAGACACAGATAGGGGTTTGCGACCGGCTGGTGTGCCGTTAGCATTGGAGTTGTTATTGTTCTGCGCGTCTTTAGTGTCGCTCATGCAAATTCTTCATGTTGTGGCCGGTTCGATTATCGAGACGACCTAAAAATCAATTAAACCGCCAAAGACATCCAGTCTGACGGACGCAATGGACGAAAACCGCCCAATCGCTCTACCTCAATGATCCAATTACGGGCGGATCGACCCTCTTTGACGATAGCATGTATCACACGCTCACGCCCTAAGGCCATGCCCAATTCTTCAGAAGTGAAACATCCGACAATAATCGGTTGCTCTGAAGGCTCGTCATCGCCGAAAATGGCTTTGGCAAGAGACAAAATCTTCTTGCGCCCATCGCTAGCGCCATCTAGCGCTTCAATCAAGCAAGAAGGTTCGTCCATGCGAATTTCTTCTCTGACTTGATCAAACCCTAAGATAAGGTCTCCAGCCCGTTTTGCGAACCCCAAAAGATCAAGACAGCGTCGAAACAACAATTGGTGTGTCTGTTGTGTCAATGTTGGATCTGTCTGAACAGATTTTTTAAAGGCTCTAGAAAAGGCTTTCTTGGAAACAGCCAAGTCTAATGCTTCTGATGTCGCAGTTACCCATGCGCCGCGTCCCGGAAGGGTGGCGGCGACATCGGGTATGACCATTCCATCAGGAGACACCACAAATCTGATCATAGCAGATTGTGGTTGGTTTGTCGCCGTTGCAATACAACGACGCATAGGATCACTTGGTCCACCGCTTTTTTTCTTTGGCGGACCAGTGTCTGTTTCTATCTCAATGTCTGCGCCAGACTTCCCGTCTGGATCTACATCATTCGTCTGTTTCCGGGGCAGGTTCTGAGTCATCAGATGTGCCCTCCAGGTCAACGAATGCAGCTTCCGCTGCTTCTAGGTTTCCGAGTTCACCTTCGAACTCGGCTTCGGCAGCTTCTAATTCAGCTGCGCGTTTTTCTAATTCTGCTTCTAGAACTTCAGCTTCTACCCAGCCCGCTAGAACACGCGCACGTAGAATGAATAATTCAGCAGCATCGCGTGTCATTTCCCCTTTGGCCAATAGGCCGGGTTGCCAGCGTGATTTGCCTTTTGCATCTGGTTCTTTCCAACCGATAAGATCGTCAGGTACGAGGCCTGCTAGATCATCAATTGTCTTGATACCATCATCACCAAAGCGAACTGCCATGACAGGTGTTACACCGTCCATAAAGGCAACTTCATCTGTGACGCCAAGATCTTTGCGCTTCTTGTCCATCGCTGCGGCAAGAAGTTCAAGATATTCGCGTGCACGTGTTTGAAGCTCAGAAGCAACGGCTTCATCAAAGCCATCAATAGATGCGAAGTCTTCAAGATCGACATACGCGATCTCTTCAATGTTTTCAAAACCTTCAGAAGCCAGCAATTGCGCCAGCATTTCATCAGCATCAAGCGCGCGCATAAAGAGTCCAGAGCGTTCTTGGAATTCTTTCTGACGGCGTTCAGAATCTTGAGCCTCAGTTGTTAGGTCAATCTGCCAGCCTGTGAGTTGTGATGCTAGTCTTACGTTTTGACCGCGACGACCAATTGCAAGTGGGAATTGGCTTTCTTCGACCACCACTTCAACACGTTCTTCGTCTTCATCAACAACAACTTTAGAGACCTCAGCAGGCTGAAGCGCGTTCACAATGAATGTGGCTTCATCTTCTGACCAAGGGATAATGTCGATTTTTTCGCCTTGAAGTTCTGACACAACAGCCTGAACACGCGCACCGCGCATACCCACACAAGCACCAACTGGATCAACAGACGCATCGTGTGACAACACACCGATTTTTGCACGAGATCCTGGGTCACGCGAACATGCTTTAATCTCGATAACGCCTTCATAAACTTCAGGCACTTCTTGTGAGAAGAGGGCAACCATGAAGGTTGGGTGTGCACGAGAAAGGAAAAGTTGTGGACCTTTAGGCTCACGGGAAACTTTATAAAGAATGGCGCGAACACGATCACCCGGATTGAGGTTTTCACGTGGAAGACCATCATTGCGGCGGATAATACCTTCCCCGCGACCAAGGTCGACTATGATATTGCCGTGCTCAACACGTTTGACAATACCATTGATGATCTGACCTTCTTTGTCTTTGAATTCTTCGTATTGGCGATCACGTTCAGCGTCTCTAACCTTACCAGTGATAACCTGTTTTGCTGTTTGAGCAGCCACACGACCAAATTCGAAAGGCGGAAGAATTTCTTTGAACTCGGTGCCGATTTCAGCATTTGGGTCAATTTCTCTGGCTTCTTCCAAAGACAAATGGTGAGCAGGGTCTTCAACTTCTTCAACAACAGTTTGCACACGTGTTATCGTCGTCTCGCCAGATTTTGGGTCGATGTGAACGTGAATATCGTGCTCTTGGCCGTAACGCGAACGGGCTGCTTTTTGAATAGCCTCGGCCATTGCTTCCAGCACGATCATTTTGTCGATCTGCTTTTCAGCTGCCAATATGTTTGCGATTGCTAGGATTTCCAGCTTGTTTGCTGAAACGCCGATGGTGCTCATCAGTCATCCTCTCTTTGTGCCGCGTTGTCGACATTATTGTCGGGGTTCGCATTATTGTTGTCGTCTATTTCGTCTTCAAATTCGTCGAATTGGTCTTCATCCAGTTCGGGTGCTTGTCCGCGAGATTGGGCTTCTTCAATCAGGCGATCATTCATCACCAAGGAGGCTTTCACCATATCGACGATAGAAATTTCAGCTTTTGAACCATCTTTAAGGTCCAAGGAAACAATGCCATTCACTTCATCGGTGATCGTGCCGTGGAAGCGACGGCGACCGTCAATAGGGATACCTAATTCAATACGAACTTCGTATGTTTTCCAATTTGCAAAGTCACCTTCTCTTGTCAAAGGGCGATCAATCCCAGGAGAAGAAACTTCTAAATTGTATTCTGAATGAATAGGGTCTTCCACGTCAAGTACGGGACCAATAGCGCGAGAAAGTTTGGCACAATCTTCGACATCCATTGTACCGTCGGGCTTTTCAGCCATGATCTGAAGAATGGGCGTATTGGCACCCATCATGCGTACACGTACGATTTCCAAACCGATGCTTGTCGCTTCAGGTTCGATAATATCGAGAATACGTTTTTCTATTTCAGATAATGCGCGCAATTTAAGTCCGTTTAGATGGTAATAACAGGGTTCTGGAACGAAAAGCGGCGGCCTAGTTACCAGGGCCGCCGCTGTTTAATTTCAGCTTTGCATACCCTATACGCCATGTTTTAAAGAATGTCGAGTGATGGATTTAAACTGTCATGACAAACAATATATTGAATATTTCATGCCGCCAATTTCCTCAACACCGTATACGCAATTGGGCCAACTGGTTTTGATATATGGAATATATTTCAAGTAATCATGAGTTTTCGACTGAAATTCGAAGTGTAATTTCAATATAAGTGGCCTTATTTTGTAGTTACAGGAATTTGGTAAACAAATACACACCTTATGTTAATCAAAATTAGGGATAGTTCATTCTCGATACAAGCATATACAATAATGTAGGTTTTTTATGATTGAGAAATTTGAAGCCCCTAAAAGGGACCCTAAAAATCAGCAATTATTGATATATAGCGAAAACATTGAATTGGTTCGCATGCAGCGTGACATGCTTAAACCATATGGCGTTCGCAATATTGTTAGCGCAACAAGCCCTGATGAAATGATGGAGCAATCTGCTGTTCACAGCATGGGTACGATACTCGTCAATGGTAGTAGCCGTGTTGATCCTAGAAAGATTATTTCTGCCCTTCGCAATGAAGAAAAAGTGCGGGATCCGTTTGCTCAGGTGTTTTTTGTAACAGGAAGTAGCTCTGCGCAATTGATCAATATGATTGTTCGTTCGGGTTATGATGGCATTTTGTGTCTACCTTTCTCACGTGCGCGTTTGTGGAAAACCATAGAGCGTATGAGTGAAACACAGCGCCAATTTGTGCGTGTCGGTGACTATTTTGGGCCAGACCGCCGCACAGCTCCCGCAGCTACGCCTCCTAAAACGGAAGAGCGCAGAAAAGAAGAATTACTCAAGAAAATGGGTCAGCAAAGTCAAAAGGCTGGTTAGATTTTTGCAAAGTCCAAGAAGACGGGTTTGCAATCTCCTAGACCTTTGGTTTGATAACGTGTCGTGACATGGTCAGCAGGGGGGATGCGCCAATCGTCCGCCTTGGTTGCTGTCCATTCAAAATGTGGTGATTGTTCAAAACGTTCCAAAGCCCAATCTGCATAATTTGCCCAATCTGTTGCAAATCTTACTTTGCCGCCGGGCTTTAAAACGCGAGATAAAGTTTCCAGAAATTCGGGTTGGATGAGGCGGCGCTTATGGTGTTTTGTTTTATGCCATGGGTCGGGAAACATGATAAAAACGCGATCGAGGCTTTGATCTGCCAGACCATTTAGAATATCCCGCGCATCATAGGCATGAAGCCGAATATTTGGAATCTCATTTTCCCAAATGAGTGTCACAGCTTTGGCGACACCTTCTAGAAAAGGTTCGCAGCCAATAAATCCGATATCGGGATTGTTTTGCGCCTGCCCAATTAGATGTTCGGCACCGCCAAATCCAATTTCAAACCAGATTTCTTTGGGTTTTCCTTCAAACAATTCGTTTGGATCAAAACTGGCAATATGATCATTTATATTGACCGAGAGTTTAGGAAGTAGCTCATCCATCAATTTTTGTTGACGTGTCGATAAAGGACGTCCGCCCGTTCTACCGAAAGTACGCAATGGACCAAATTCTGATCCATTGCTTTTCTTTTCATCTTCGGGCGTCGTCATGAGCTATTTTTATCCGTCTTCCAGTAAAATTAGAAGAGCGTTCTATGCCAGACTTTTAAGAGAGTCGACTAGGTCTGTCTTTTCCCATGAGAAACCACCATCAGCTTCTGGGTCACGGCCGAAATGTCCGTAGGCAGCTGTGCGTGCATAGATTGGCTTGTTTAAACCAAGATGTGTACGAATGCCGCGTGGAGACAGGTCCATAAGTTTTGGAATTGCAGCTTCAATTACCGCTTCATCAATTTTGGCTGTGCCATCAGTATTGATGAAGATGGAAAGTGGTTTAGCAACACCAATCGCGTAAGAAAGTTGAATTGTACAGCGGTCAGCTAGGCCAGCCGCAACAATGTTTTTAGCCAAGTAACGGCTTGCATAAGCAGCTGAACGGTCAACTTTTGTTGGGTCTTTACCGGAGAAAGCACCACCACCGTGAGGTGCAGCTCCACCATAAGTATCAACGATGATTTTACGGCCTGTTAGACCTGCATCACCATCTGGACCACCGATAACAAAGTTACCCGTTGGGTTTACATAGAATTCTTCTTCAGGTGGAAACCAACCCTCAGGCAAAACACTTTGAACAACAGGGCGTACCATTTCACGAATATCGGATGGTGTGAAACCGAATTTGTGTTGTGTGGATACAACCACAGAAGAGACACCAACAGGACGTCCATCTTCATAGCGAAGGCTAACTTGTGATTTTGCGTCTGGTTCAAATTCTGGTTGAGATCCAGATTTGCGAAGCTCTGCCATTTTTTTCAAAATTTGGTGGGAATAAATGATTGGGGCAGGCATTAATTCAGGTGTTTCGTTTGTTGCATAACCAAACATAATACCTTGGTCGCCAGCACCTTCTTCTTTAAAATCACCAGTACCCTCATCAACACCCATGGCGATATCAGTTGATTGACCATGTAGTCGGTTGATCAATTCAGCTGTTTTCCAGTGGAAGCCTTTTTGGTGATATCCAATGTCACGCACAGCTTCGCGTGCTGTTGTTTCGATCTCTTCCATAGATGGCATGAGGTCATCTGCAATACGCATCTCACCGGCAAGCACGATCAGGTTGGTTGTCGTTAGTGTTTCACAAGCCACACGCGCTTCTGGGTCGCGCGAAAGGAATAGATCAACGATAGAATCTGATATTCTATCGGATACTTTGTCAGGATGTCCCTCGGACACACTTTCACTCGTAAAGTAGTAATTCTTTTTCACTGACAACATCCCTATACTGAATTGCACATATAAAGATACCTTTATATGATCATAATAACTGTTTGGGAAGGGGAGAATTGAATCAGTTTGGTGAATTTCCAAAAGAAAGCCCTCAATCCATAGGATTAAGGGCTATTGCGTTTTTAAATATATGAGGAAATTCTAGATCTTTGAGAAGATCACAGACCCATTTGTTCCACCAAAACCAAATGAGTTCGACATTACCATTTTAAGGGCAGCATCTCGCGCTTCCCGAATAATATTCATGCCAATGGCAGCAGGGTCTAAATTTTCGATGTTGATTGAAGGTGCAACGAAATTCTCTTTCATCATAATCAGAGAATAAATGGCCTCATTCACCCCCGCTGCTCCCATTGCATGTCCGGTCATTGACTTGGTGCCGGATATCATGGGTTGGTCTTCTGCATTATTCCCAAATAACTTGCGAACGCTTTCCAGCTCGACCATGTCACCAACTGGTGTCGCAGTGGCGTGAGGGTTTAGATAGTCTGGTTTCGCATTCACTGTGGCAAGCGCTTGTTGCATGGCACGTAAACCACCTTCACCAGAGGGGGCAACCATGTCATGGCCATCAGATGTTGCGCCATAGCCTGTGATTTCACCATAAATAGTGGCGCCGCGCTTTTTGGCATGTTCATATTCTTCCAATACAAGAATACCGGCTCCACCTGAAATGACGAAACCATCGCGACTTTCATCAAATGCGCGAGAGGCTTTTGTTGGTGTGTCATTGTATTTGGAAGACATCGCACCCATAGCATCGAAGAGGGCAGAGAAGCTCCACTCGACTTCGTCGCCGCCGCCGGCAAACATAATATCTTGCTTACCCCATTGGATTTGCTCAGCAGCAGCACCAATACAGTGAAGGGATGTCGTGCAAGCAGAGGAGATTGAGTAGTTTACACCCAAAATCTTAAACATGGTCGATAACGCAGCAGATGCAGTCGAACACATGGCTTTAGGTACGGCAAAAGGTCCGATGCGTTTAATGCCTTTTTCGCGTGCAATATCGGCTGCTTCTACAATCGCGCGCGTTGAAGGGCCGCCTGTGCCAACAATAAGGCCTGTGCGGGGATTGGAGACCAATTCTTCTGGAAGGCCGCAATCTTCAAGCGCTTGTTCCATTGCCATATAGCAATAGCCAGACCCATCGCCCATAAAACGCATTGCGCGCTTTTCGATGTGTTCTTTAGGGATTGCTTTGGGTTTTCCAACAAGATGACACCGGAAACCACGATCTGCATAATCTTGGCTGAACGTAATTCCAGACTTGCCGTTTTTTAGACTCTCGGTGACTTCTTTGATGTTATCACCAATAGAAGAAACAATTCCCATTCCTGTAACAACGACGCGACGAAGACCAGTTGCACTCATGTGCGCTTACCTTTTTGACTCGGGCGCGCCGCTTGTGGGGCGCAGCCATATTGAAACTATAGAGCTTAGGCTTCGGGTTTAAATAGCCCTACCTTTAGGTCCTTAGCTTGATATATCTTCTGATCATCAGCAAAGACTTGACCATCAGCGATCCCCATAACCAAACGACCGCGAATTGCACGCTTGATGCTAATCTCATATCGTACTTTTTTGATGTCATTTGTCACCTGTCCAGTGAATTTAACATCACCAACACCCAAAGCACGACCTTTTCCTGGGGAACCAGACCATCCAAGCCAAAATCCGACAAGCTGCCACATAGCATCTAGGCCAAGACAACCGGGCATAACTGGATCGCCGGGGAAGTGACATGCAAAGAACCATAGCTCAGGATTTACATCGAGTTCTGCGACTAATTTACCTTTACCATATTCACCGCCTTCAAGGCTGATGTTTAAAATACGATCTAGCATAAGCATAGGTGGAGCCGGAAGCTGGGCATTTCCAGGTCCAAACAATGTGCCTTCGCTAGATTTTATAAGGTCTTCATATGAGTATGAAGCTTGAGCTTCATGATATTCAGCAGGGTTGGACATTTAACGCCTTCTCCAAAACACAAAGGCCGAATTGGGGTGTGCTATACAGTTTAGCAAATCAAAACGACAAACATTTTGGAGACGGGTTAGCACGAGGTTTCAGAAGGGCAAACCCCTGTGTGGGCTGATAGGGTGAATGAAATCGGTTTCTACTAACCTAGATCGTCAACGCCCCAGATAGAATTTCTGTAGGCCCAACCATTTCTACCATCAATATCAACACGGCACCAATCACCCTCACATTCAGCAATATCGGCGACAACGCCCATTTCCACTTCTGCTATGGGAAGCGTTTCAAGGTCCGGTTTTTGGTACATGATAACGTTCGTGGAGGTAATGCCTGTACGACGTGCACCTAACATGCGTTGGTGCACCCATACTTCATCGCCTTGTGGGTCACGAATTTTACGCCAATTCTTAGATTCTTTGACGACTAAGACAGGTAGGCCGCTTCTCTGATATTGCCATTTTATCGGATATTCCAATCCCGGCCCTAAGCGTCCATTGACTTCATTATATTTGAGGCTGGCATAGCGCGGAACTGGCATGCTGGAAAATTTGGAAATACGTCTTTCCTGTTGGGGATTCACATAAGGTGTCAGGCTCGCAGGTTCGATTGTGAAATCGGATTGAGCGAATGCCGGCACCATAGCAGACATACCCATTGCAGAAAGCAAAAGGAAGAAAATTACAAAGAGACGTTTAGAGTGAGCGTTTTGACTCGAATACATAATCATGACCATCATTTAATGATGGGTCACAATGTCCTCGCATGATGAATGACGTCTTAACCTTAATTTCCAAATTTGTTGTACCCATGCATTTAATTCAAAATTTGGAATTTTAGTGCTGATTTGCTATGTGCTCATAAAAAAGAAAATAATATTGGAGACACTGAATGCCACGGGACACGGTAAAAGTCGTCATATCTCGCAAGCTCCCTAAACCAGTCGAGCAGCGGATGAGCGAATTATTTGATGTGGAACTAAATACAAATGACGAAGCTTTCACAGAAAATCGCTTAGCCGATGCGCTGGAGAGGGCTGATGTTTTTGTTTCCACACTCACTGACAATATTACGGCAGAATTGATTGCCAATGCAGGCAGTCAGTTGAAGATGATCGCTCAATTTGGAGCGGGTGTTGATAATATTGATGTTAAAGCAGCGGCTCAAAAAGGCATTATTGTTACTAACACGCCGGGTGTTCTGACTGAAGATACGGCTGATATGACCATGGCGCTGATATTGGCTCTGCCGCGCCGTATGGTACAAGGGGTTGATGCTTTACGTGCGGGTGAATTTAAAGGCTGGTCACCAACTTATATGTTGGGTCACCGTATTTTCGGCAAGCGTATCGGTATTATTGGGATGGGGCGCATAGGGCAGGCCGTTGCGCGTCGCGCCAGAGCTTTTGGGCTGGAAGTGCACTATCACAATCGTAATCGTGTTTCTCCTGCGATTGAAGCCCAATTTGCGACGACATATTGGGAAAGTCTGGACCAGATGATCTCTCGTATGGATATTATTTCTGTCAATTGTCCAGCAACGCCGGCCACATATCATTTGTTGCATGAGCGCCGGTTAAAGCTGCTTAAACCTCATGCTTACATCGTCAACACGTCGCGTGGAGAGGTGATTGATGAGGATGCGCTGATAAGTGCGTTGGAAGCGGGGCAGATCGCTGGAGCGGGATTGGATGTTTTCCAGAATGAACCAGAAATAAATCCACGCTTATTGGCATTGAAGAATGTTATTCTCTTGCCGCATATGGGGTCAGCTACCGTTGAGGCGCGGACGGAAATGGGTGAAAAAGTCATCATCAATATTAAGAATTTTCTTGATGGCCACATGGTTCCAGACCGTGTTTTACCAGAATTGATTTAAGCCTGATGCATGACGGACGATACAAGCCAAAGCTCCCTAATGACGGGAGTTTTGAGGATTGATTATACCGATATCTAGAAATGCATAACTGAAATGTGCTTTTTCATAAACTTTTTGTAACTTTTCGCGTGACATTAACTTTTTTTAAGGACAATAATGGGAAACCTTAACTTGATTTAATGTAGTGTCCGCGCGGGGAGTTTTGTTGTGAAACTCAAATTGATGTGTCTTAGCTTTTTAGCGATTACGAGCCTAGCTGCCTGTGAAACAGCAGAGGGTTATCGTAAGCAGCTGACTCAATACCAAGGACAGTCGACTCAACAATTGTTAAATGAGTGGGGTAAGCCGTCTACAGTAAATAAGCTGGAAGATGGTCGTGAAATCTGGATCTATAAAGCTTCCAAGGATCTTCCACGTGGTGGATATTTTGATCACCGTTATTATCGCACGTCTGCTAAGTTTGAGACAGATAATGGCAAAACTCAAACACGTCGTTTTGTTGAGGCGCGTAAAGTGTGGGTGCCCAGATATATTCTTAAATCAGTTTGCAGCACGCAATTCATTGTTGAAGACAGCAATGTGATTGAAGAATTCTCTTTTCGCGGCAATGGCTGCCTCGCAAACGAGTGGGGCGTCTAAGTCTTCGAGCATTTAGTTCTTGGAGACTGGCAAAACCGTATCTGACTCTCTCGTATAAGAAGATGTTTCCAATTCCTGATAGGAATTGCGCGGTCTTGGACGCTGTTCATTCGTTAGAAATTCTAGCACATCCTCAAGTGACCGCCTTGGGGCTTCCATATGTAGATTGTGACCCGCCATTTCATAGGTCAGCAGCGTTGAATTAGGTGCGAGCTGATGAAATTTCGTGGCGTAACTTAATGGCACGATCGCATCTTTTTCCCCTTGCAAGATGAGGGTAGGAATTGAGTTTTCCCTTTGGGGATCAAGCGTGTGTTTCTGTAAGGCGAGTTCAACCAGACCTTTTCTGTGGTTTGGTGCGAATGTGAAATCAGAAAATCTGTCTATCAATTCAGGGTTTGCTTCATCAGGGTTTAGAAAACTCTGTTGGACCCTCGCTGTGATAAAGGTTTTCATATCAAAAAACCTCAATACAGGTGCCAGAAGTGGGTAGGAATTGAGATCTTTTATGATGGGATCAAAGGATGTTGCTGTTTCTGATACTTCCCAGCCATCCGCGCCAATTAATATGAGAGAGTCCACTTTTTCAGGGTGAATGAGACTGTATTCCCAACTAATGCGTCCGCCCAGTGAAGAACCACCCAATACAAAGCTAGATAAATTGAGGGATTGGGTAAATTCATCGACGAAATTTACCATGCCGGCTTCTTCGCGAATATAATTCATCGAAGCTTCCGTTAGACCGTGGGCGGGTAAATCTACCGCTATGATGTGATATCTGCCTCTTAAAGATTTGATCCAATTGCTCCATTCAAACGAGCTACTTGTGTAACCGTGGATTAAAATGAGCGGAGGAGATGTTGTGTTTTCGGGGGCGGGCCCAGAATCCAGATAGTGGACACGTGCGCCAGATTCTAACGTTATGAATTTTGATGCAGAGACTGCGTATTTTTCATCGAGTTCAGCATAAGACATATCAGGATGAGTGAGTGAAAACCACGCAGCTGTGAAAACCAACGTAAAAAAAACGACAACCCCAAGGATGAAGCGCACCATATTGATTAACTCCCAGCGTTCGTTTGTGTTCGCAATTTATTTGGCGACCACATTATAGAAGGTAGGAGAGTGTCGAATATCCGGCAAGAGCGTGCGTGCATTGTATTTCTCAAGAACAACATGGACAAGCGGGATCAATGGGTAATTTGATCGTACGGCCATCGCCAGATAGCGCATCATAAATCCACAAACGTCCTGCCATGGATTGGCCTGCTTTGGTAATTTCTTTAACTGTTTCCATCGCCATGCGTGCGCCAACAATGCCGGTAAGGGGACCAATGACACCGATTTCTGCGCAGCTGATTTCGGTTTCGGGCAATTCAGGTGTCAGACAGCGATAGCAGGGGAGTTTATCTTTTTTCTCATTGGCTTTGGTCAAGCCCGATTTATAAACAGAGACTTGTCCTGACCAACGGCCAACTGCCCCAGAAATAAGCGTGCGATTATTGTCATGACAAAATTGGTTCACATCAAATCGCGTCTGAAAACTGTCTGATCCATCCAGCACAAAATCAGCACCACCAATACATTCGGCGGCGTTATCGGCATTTAGGCGTTTGGAAATTTCAGTGATTGAGCAATCAGGGTTGAGTGCGGCAAGCCTTTCTTTGCCGCTTTTTACCTTTGGGGCACCAATTTCAGAGGTTGAAAACAAAATCTGTCTTTGCAGATTGGAAAGTGACACTTCATCATCATCTATCAATCTAATATTTCCAACGCCCGCAGCCGCCAAATACAAAGCTGCTGGTCCGCCCAAACCGCCAGCGCCGACAAGCGCGACTGTTGATTTAAGCAATTTTTGCTGGCCCGGACCGCCAATTTCACGCAGCATGATGTGGCGTGCATAACGTTGGATTTGTTCTGAAGTTAGATTCATGCTTTGTACCTAGCTGATTTGCGGCGAATCGGTCCTGAATTTTCAGAGATTGTCGTCGCTAGCATTTATTATTGTATCAGCTCAATTACTCATAGGAAGTCTTTCACTTGGTGATTTATGTGACCCCAAACAAGGATGGTGAGTCGGCAACTTACGATCCTTTGCTCAAGGAGATATTGACGGGTCACCGCAATCTCTTCCTGACGGGGCGCGCAGGCACCGGTAAAACCACCATGCTGAAGCGACTTTTGCGTGCAACGGGAGATAAATCCGTTGTGCTAGCACCCACTGGTTTGGCGGCGGTAAATGCAGGCGGGCAGACAATACATTCATTTTTTAAATTCCCGCCCCGCTTGCTGGATGCGGCTGATGTGAAAAAAATGCGTAATCAGCGCCTGGTCAAAACAATGGAAACGCTCGTCGTGGACGAGATTTCAATGGTGCGTTCGGACATGTTGCAATGCATGTCGGATATGTTGCGCCTAAACCGCAATGATAAGCGGCCTTTTGGCGGTGTGCGCGTGATTTTATCAGGCGATTTGCATCAATTGCCGCCTATTGTGGAAAGTGAAGTTGAGCCAATTCTGCATGACCGTTTTGGCGGGCCATGGTTTTTTCTTTCCCAAGCTTTTAAGGATGGCGCATTCCAGCTTGCGGCGCTTAAACATGTGTTTCGACAAGAAGATGAGCGTTTTTTAAATGTGCTCAATGCGTTGCGAAATGGTCGGCTTGGACCCGAAGAAGAGCAAACTCTGAAGGAGCGTGTTTCATCGCGCACGCCTGCCGATGCATCCGAAACGCATATTGTGCTCACCCCCAATAATGCGGCGGCATGGCGGATAAATCAGCAACGCCTCGATGAATTACCCGGCGTCGCCACAAGCTATGAAGGGGTGAGTGATGGTCAGTTTGATGAGCGCTCTTTCCCCACCGATGCTTTTCTTGATCTGAAAGTTGGCGCGCGCGTTATGCTGATCAAGAATGATCCAGAGGGCAGGTGGGTGAATGGCTCAATCGGTATCGTTGAAGCGTTGGGCGAGAGCTCAGTATTTGTGAAAATTGACGGCGAGACCTACCGCATTGCGCCCCAAGCTTGGGAAAAATATCGCTATGATTTTGATTCCGATAAAAAATCTGTCAGCCGAACGGTCGTGGGATCATTCAAGCAATTGCCATTACGATTAGCTTATGCGGTCACCATTCACAAATCCCAAGGCATGACGCTGGATAATGTCTATATCGATTTTGACAATGGCATGTTTGCCCACGGTCAGGCCTATGTGGCCTTTTCCCGTTGCCGCACGCTTGATGGCTTGGAGCTTTCCCGCGAACTACGCCCGCGTGACATTATCATAGACCGCACAGCTTTTGCTTTTGGCAAACTCAACATCAATGCCAATAATGATGACTACCTATTGGCAGATATGGCAGGGGAGCCGTTTCAGTTGGAGTAGGGTCTTAATTATTTTGATAGATTTGATGGAGGTTAAATATGCGCCAAGATTATTTGCAATGGCTTGAGGAGCAGAAATATGCAGAGGGGACGCAATCTGCTCAAATTCATCGAGTGAAAAAGGTAGAAGAGTTTTACGGAGACCTTGAAGAGCATTTTCGTCAAAACACTCTTCAGGACGTAATAAATTCTCTGCAATATTCCGTTTTTGATGAGCGAGCGCGAAAACCAAACCCGTCGAAAATTGTATTCAACGGAAACATCAGGAATAACCTACAATCATATAAAAATGCTGTTGTAAGGTACGAGAAGTTTTTAGGTGGAGGCTTTTTTGAAAGAGAGTTTACATCCGACAATGTAAACTCTGATATAGAAAACCAGACAAAACAAAAATTTTCGTTAGAGCGTGATATGCAGTCAATGTTGCGCAACAATATAACTCAATTAGACGAAAATTTAAGAATCATAGACGATGGAGCGGAGCGGTCAGTCGATTCAGGTTTTATCGATATTACTTGTGAAGATGATGAAGGTATAGTCATCGTCGAATTAAAGGCTGGTAAAGTTGACAGTCGCGCAATCGGACAAATTTTGGGTTATATGGGGGATACAGAACTAGAAGAAGATAGGCCTGTACGGGGAATTCTGATCGCTCATGATTTTGATAAAAGGACTAAAGCTGCTGCTCGTATTGTTCCTTCCCTGGAGTTAAGACAATATTCAATTGAATTTAAGTTCACTTCCCTCGAATAACAATGCCAACATCGCGGGTCGCTATTTGATCATCTGCTTGCATTTTTTGAAGGTGTGAGATGTCGTGTGAGCGACCCGACCCGTTGGCAAAAGAGGACGGGGAGGAACTCTTCAGTTTGTCGGTATCGCCAGCTTCTCACATTACGGTTTATTCATGTTGAGTCAGAAGCATAAAATTCAATCAAATAAATTTATGTTTTGTTAACTCAATTTGGACCTTTTAGCGCCCTGTAGAGCCAAATCCACCTGTGCCGCGATCGGTGCTGGAAAGCTCATCAACTTCTTTCCAAACGCCTTGCGTGACGGGAGCCACGACCATTTGCGCAATGCGTTCGCCGCGTTTGATGGTGAATGGTTCTGACCCTAAATTAATCAAAATGACTTTCACTTCACCGCGATAATCAGCATCAATTGTGCCGGGCGTGTTGAGGCATGTAATACCGTGTTTAGCGGCTAGGCCAGAACGCGGGCGGATTTGCACTTCATAGCCATGTGGAATTGCCATGCTCAAACCTGTCGGGATCATATCGCGCGCCATTGGGGCCAGTACAATGTCTTCGCCTTCATTATTGGCTGCGCGCAAATCCATGCCAGCCGCACTTGTGGTTTCATAAGCAGGCAAAGCCAAACCTTCAAAATGGGGGAGGGGCTTAACTTCAATAATCGCTGTGTTTGCTGGCTGGCTCATGACATGTCTCCTAGATTTGAAGACATGCTTAAACTGGTTGTTGTGGTTTGGAAACTTGCCATATCTTTTTTCAATTTTAAAACAGACATTTACCTGAGGGTGTATATTAGGTTGAAAATGTAGTAAGATAAGTATTCATTGCTAGTTGGGGGCTACTATGCAGTTTAAATTTATCATTCTTACAGTATTCGTGTATCTTTCAGGGTGTTCAAATGCACCACACATTAAAGATTATTCCAATAAACTAACATTACCCGCAACATTGTTGACGGTGAACAATATAGTGGATCCTACAAATGTTGTTGGTCTTTTAGATGCTGGCAATGTTGCAAAATATGAGACTTGTATAGGCAAGAAACTGAAGCCCAAACCGCGAAAGCATTTAACCAATTCGGACATTAGAGATTGTAGTCTCTTGGCAAGTGCAAAGCAGGAAGTTCCAATTGAGAATGTTTTGGGGGTTATGGGAAGGGCAGAAGAAATAGTCCAGCGTCAGATATTGATAGCCGCTTATGCCAAATCGGATCGGCTTTGTGATGCCTATATGTCGGAAGTCATAACGCAATCAAAGGTAACGAAGTCTTCCATGGGGGTAGGAGGTTTGGCTTTGGCTGTATTGGCGGGTGTGAATACGCACGCGCAATCTGCCAATCAGCTTGCAAATGGTGGTGCTTTTCTTATCGGCGCGAGAGATGAATTGAGCAATACTATTCTAGGAGGAGACAACACAGATCTTCACTATAGAGCAGTTCGCGTGCGGCGTTTAGAAGAAAAAGAAAAGGCTCAACAAATGCTTGAGGCTGCAGATTATGATGGATTGCAGCTTCATATTGTAAACTATCATGCGCTATGTGGAATTGTGCACGGGAAATCTGTGTTGGAGGCGGCAGTCTCCACGAAAGAAGACCAAGTGGAAGTTAGTCAAATTAAATCTATTGCTGAATTGCAGGCGAATAGAATAAGTGAACTACAAAAACAGATTGTAGAATATAAAAAAGCTATACAAATAAGTGAGACTGAACTTTCAGAAGAAGGTGGATAGTGCGGCAACCGAGGATGTGGCTAGTCCTTAAAGCTCTCAGCGATACGTTTGGCGAGATTTTGGGCGACAAATGCTTTGCTCATGCGTGGTAAACGTTCAATGCCATCACGTTTAACAATGGCGATTTCGTTTTCAGCTCCGCCCATCACATCGCCAGACACATCATTTGCCACGATCCAATCACAGCCTTTGCGTTCCAGCTTGCCTTGCGCGTGATCTTCCACATCATTTGTTTCTGCTGCAAAGCCAATAACAAGCTTGGGGCGGTCTTCGCTCATGTGGGAAATGGTTTTTAAAATATCAGGGTTTTCAACAAGCGTGATTGAACCCATGCCTTTTTTTGTTGTTTTGGCTTTGATTTTTACATCTGATGGTTCTGCCGGTCTCCAATCCGCGACTGCTGCGACGGAAACGAAAATATCTGATGGCAAACCTGATTTTACAGCATCTAGCATCTCTATTGCTGTTTCAACTTGAACAAAATTTAGACCAGCCGGTTGAGGTAAGGAAGTTGGACCAGACACCAATGTGACGTCGGCTCCAAGACGAGATAGTGCAGAGGCAATTGCATAGCCTTGCCTACCTGAAGAATGATTTGAAATATATCGAACCGGATCTAGGGCTTCGCGTGTTGGGCCGGCTGTAACAACGGCTTTTTTGCCTGCAAGAGGCGCATCAATCGGGCGTGCTAAATGATCCAGAATTTCATCTTTTATCCGCATAACATCCGGCAGCCGACCAGGCCCATATTCACCACATGCCATTTCGCCAATATCTGGTTCCATCACTTCAATACCATCAAGGCGTAATTGTCTGACATTGCGTTGGGTTGCTGGATGGTCCCACATACGCACATTCATGGCTGGCACCATGAACACCGGTTTATCAGTCGCAAGTAGAGTCGTTGTCGCTAGATCATTCGCAATACCGGCACAGGACTTCGCCATTAAATCCGCAGTGGCGGGACAGACAACAACCAAATCCGTGGAACGAGAGAGTTGGATATGACCCATATCGGCTTCATCATCGAGGTCGAAAAGTTCGGAAAATACTTTCTCACCTGTGAGGGATGAGACGGTGAGTGGGGTTACAAATTGCTCGCCACCTTTAGTTAAAATGCAGCGTGTGGAAACGCCAGCGCGGCCCAATTCACGGATCAGCTCAAGGCTTTTATAGGCAGCTATCCCGCCGCCAATGATAAGTAGAATTGATTTATCAGCCACGTTTTGTGTCTCCAAAGGGGTCTGTACGTTCTTGTTCTAACGTATATTTATGAGGAATGCACGGATTGGGCCGAACAGATTTTATGTAATCTCTTAAACGTGAATACCAACAAGATAACCAATTAGAGCGGCGAGTGCTTTGCCTAATATCAAAGTCACAGTCCACAATGGCCAATTTGAACGTGGTTTGGGCGGTGTCGGCGGATTTTCAATTTGAATCAAGGCATTATCAACGCGGTCCATGAATTCAGGTAGGCGTTTAATGCGGTTAGTTGCTTCATTGGCGACATTCTGGGCTAGCTTGGCCGCGCCAACAGGACCAAATTCTCTCGCAACCCAACGCTCAACGATTGGACGCGCCGATTCCCATATATCATGTGGCGGGTAAATAGCGCGGGCAACACCTTCAACTTGTACCATTGTCTTTTGAATTAGCACGAGTTCTGGGCGCATGCGCATTCCAAATTGTTCTGTAATATCAAACAATTGCATGATGATACGGCCCATTGGAAGATCTTCTGCTGTTTGCCCATGAATAGGCTCGCCTACAGATCTTAATGCTTGTGCAAAATCATCCATTGAATGCTCTGCCGGCACATAGCCATTTTCAAAATGCACACGGGCAAGGCGGGTGTAATTGCGCGTTAGGAAGCCATTTATGATTTCAGCAAGGAAAAGACGCTCATTTGGACCTATCCGTCCCATAATTCCAAAATCAATAAAGGTCAGTTCATATTCATCCCCGTCTTTTTCTGGGGGGTGTAGTATCATATTGCCTTCATGAATGTCGGCATGAAAAAAGCCATGATCTAGCGCGGAAGCAAGAAAACTACGATTAACCTTATAAGCGAGCGCTTCACGATCTTTGTCACTTATCCCCTCAAGCCGGGTCATGGCCTGTCCAGATATCCATTCAGTGGTTAGAACGCGTTTGCTTGTGCGTTTCCAATCAACTTCAGGTGCGCCGGCATAATTATCGATTTTGAGAACTTCTTTAAATTCAGAAGCAGCGCCGGCTTCAAAACGCAGGTCCAACTCTAATGTTAAAGAGCGAGCTATTGTTTCAACGGCGTCTATTGGGCGTAAACGTCTGGAATCAGGAACAAATTTCTCGATTATACGCGCAAGGCGCCGAAGGGCGCGCAATTCTTTTTCGATGTGTTTTTCAACATCGGGTCTTAAAATTTTGAGGGCTTTATACCCATCTTCTGTGTGTATTTTGTGGACTTGGGATATAGATGCTGCGGCAATAGGTGCACTTAATTGTGGAAAGAGTGTTGAACATTCGTCTCCAAATTCGGCTTTGAGTGCTTTTTCTGCGAGTGCGACTGAAAAAGGCGGAACGCGGTCCTTTAGACGAGAAAGATCTTGTGCGTTTTTTATCCCTATAATGTCTGGTCGAGTGGCGAGGATTTGTCCCAGCTTCACATAAGCTGGGCCCATTTTTTCAAGGGCGGATGCCAAGCGGTCGCCAGTGCTTTTCTTTTTGCTGCCACCAGAAAATAAACGCAGCACCATGCCCACAAGTTTGCCCGGCCACGGCAAGTGGCGTCGAATATCGCTAGGTATCAAAACATCATGTCTTGCGAGTGTCGTCCCCGCTTTTATCAAGCGGTAATAATCTGCAATGGCTTTAAACATAATCGGTTAAATCGCCCAACCTGTGTGTAGAGCAGCAACACCGCCAGTATAATTTGTGAAGGAGACTTTGGAAAAACCTGCTTCTTTTATCATGTCTGCAAATTTTTCTTGTTTAGGGAAGCGGCGGATCGATTCGACAAGGTATTGATAACTGTCTTTATCGCCGGTCACTATTTTTCCTAATTGCGGGATGACATTAAAAGAATACGCATCATAGGCAGCCTGCATTTCTTTGGTCGCCATATGTGAAAACTCAAGACAGGCAAAACGGCCGCCAGGTTTTAAGACGCGGCGAAACTCTCGCAGTGCTGCTGGAATATCGACAACGTTTCTAATGCCAAATGAAATTGTCACGACATCTACGCATTTGTCGGGGAAGGGGAGTTTGGTTGCATCGGCACATGCCCATATCAATCCGTCATCGCCGCGTTGCTCTAATCCCGCCAATAGCATGTCGTCATTAATGTCTGTGACAATAGCCATAGCAGGTTCGCCGCCTCGGCGTTGGCGAACTTCCTCTGCCTTTGCAACGAAAGCGCGCGCGATATCACCCGTGCCGCCTGCGCAATCAAGAAGTAATTCACCCGGTTGCGGATTTAAGCGGGCAATCGTGTTGGATTTCCAGATACGATGAATGCCCCCAGACATGAGATCATTCATAAGATCGTATTTGGAAGCAACGGAACGGAAAACACCTTTAACGCGTGAGACTTTTTCTTCTTCTGAAACGTCTTCAAACCCGAATGATACTTTTTCGCCCGTCATCAATTCATCCTGTGGACTATAGTTTTAGTATTTTGACGAACACCATAGGCGAAGCTTTGCTTACGCGCTATAGCTATCTGAATGCCAGAGCTTCCTGAAGTAGAGACTGTTCGTCGCGGTTTAATCCCCGCAATGCAAGGTCGCGTCATTGAACGCGTCGAATTGCGGCGTGCTGATTTACGTTTTCCGTTTCCTGATGATTTTTCTCAACGCCTTCAAGGTGTAAAAATAGAGCGTTTGGATCGGCGCGCAAAATTCTTGATGGTTGAGCTTTCATCAGGTGAATTGTTGACCATGCATTTGGGGATGACGGGCCGTTTTTCCATAGAAGGAGAAGGCTTCGATATATTTGCGCATGCAATTGCTGGAAATCCAAAACATGATCATGTTGTCTTTCATTTAGAGGATAATCTGAAAGTGACGTTTAATGATCCAAGACGCTTTGGGTTTATGGAGTTATATCGTGCTGGCGAAGCCGAAAAATCCAAGCGTTTTTCAAAGTTAGGGCCTGAGCCTTTATCAAATCATTTCTCTGCAGCGCATTTAAATGAAGTTTTGCAAAAAAAATCTTCGCCCATTAAATCAGCCTTACTTGATCAAAGAGTGGTTGCTGGGCTTGGCAATATATATGTGTGTGAAGCGTTGTTTCGCGCAGGTATTTCTCCGACACGAATATCTTCCACTATAAAAGGTAAGAGAGCTGAAAAACTGGCACCCATCGTTAAGGATGTCATCAGTGAGGCAATTGAAGCGGGCGGTTCTTCTATATCCGATTTTGCTCAAACAGATGGCAAACTAGGTTATTTTCAGCACAATTTCTTGGTTTACGGTCGAGAAAATGAGCCTTGTAAAGTGTGTGACAAACCGGTGCAGCGTATCTCTCAGTCGGGCAGATCGACATTCTTTTGTGCGTCTTGTCAAAAGTAAGCTTTTGAAAAGGTGTGCTTGTTAGAAAGTGGGTATAGCGCTATTTTGCTATCTTTGGGCAACAAGCTACAAAAGGAAGGGGCTGATGATGTTTCTTTGTGCATCAATATTGCGCCGACACTTTTTATCATTGCTGGGGGCTCTTGTATTTTCGTTGAGTTTTGCTGTACCAGCCAGCGCAGTAGATTTTTTAGAAACAATTCAGGATATTCCTTTGCCAGCTGGTTTTGCCGAGCTGGCGGAACCTGTTGAGTTTGAAACACCTTTTGGGCGCATCGTAGAGGTGTCGGCCGAAGGCAAAGGAACGGTAGATCAGTCACGGTTTTTCTTTGAGGAAACTTTGCCGGCATTCGGTTGGGTTTTAAAAGAGCAACCCTTGGTATTTGAGCGCGGAAATGAGCGCCTTTATATCAGCCTGATCAGCGGTGATGGTATTGTGCGATCTGAGTTTAAGCTTGTCGTACGTCCAGCATCATCGGTTATGAACGACTAATTTGCAGTTTGCCGTCGAGGCGGTACGACGCAAGGAGAATTTTTATGAGCTATGTGCTGATTGAAACGAACGTAGATGAAGCCACAGGTGTTGCCACTATTGTGCTTAATCGGCCAGAGCAGCGTAATGCTCTTTCTAACCAGCTTATGAAAGAAGTCGCCCTTGCGATTGATGATTTCGAAAGCAAAGATACGATTGGTTGTATTGTTATAACTGGTAAGGGCACAAAGGCTTTTGCTGGCGGAGCAGACATTAAAGAGATGGCTGGCCGCGATTATGCGCAAAACTTAAAAGAAAATTTTATTACGTCTCATTGGGAACGCGTTGCGCAATGCCGTAAACCAACAATAGCTGCCGTTATGGGGTATGCATTGGGTGGTGGATGTGAGCTTGCGATGATGTGCGACATTATCGTGGCTGCGAGCAATGCGAAATTTGGACAACCTGAAATAAATCTTGCGCTATTGCCAGGAATTGGTGGGACGCAGCGCCTGACACGGTTTGTTGGTAAGTCGACAGCAATGGATATGTGTCTGACTGGCCGTATGTTGAATGCAGAGGAAGCACTCGCATCTGGATTGGTGGCTAGAGTAGCGCCTACGGATGAGCTTCAGGATTTAGCACAAGAAATGGCTAAGAATATTGCAAGCAAGTCTCGCATGGCTTCAATGTTGGTAAAAGAAGCAGTTAACACAGCATATGAATCGACGCTTTCTCAAGGGATTTCGTTTGAGCGTAAGTCGTTTCATGCGATTTTTGCCTTGGAAGACGCTGACGAAGGCATGGCTGCATTCATTGAAAACCGTCCTGCACGGTGGCATAACAAGTAAAATGGCGTTTGAACTGAAGGAATTTCGAGATTCTGAAGATTCATCGTTGACGAAAATATCTCCTGTTGGTATCTACCCCGCTTCTGAGTGGCCGTCCCATGTGTGAGATAGACTGCTCTAACCTAATTTTATGTTCGGAGACTGCACTATATGGCCAACACTAGTTCCGCCAAAAAGATGGTACGTAAGATCGAGCGGAAGACGGCTGTTAACAAGAATCGCCGTTCACGTATGCGTACTTTTATTCGTCGCGTAGAAGAAGCTATTGCGGGTGGCGATCAAGCTGCTGCACAAGCTGCGCTAAAAGCGGCACAGCCAGAAATCATGCGTGCTGTAGGTAAAGGTATCCTTCACCGCAACACAGGTTCACGTAAAGTGTCTCGTTTATCATCTCGCGTTAAGGCGATGGCATAAACATAAAGCCTTCGGGTTTAAGAATAAGAGGCAGGCTCATGTAGCTTGCCTTTATTTTTGCCCATTATATTGCTATTAGCAATATCCAGAGAATAAAGTGATTGTTTCTGTTGAAATGCGGAGAAATGGTCTTGTCAAAACATGGTAAATGAAGCAGCCGACTCGCAATGGAAGTCATCCGTGTGCTGTGTGTTTTTTTTCGTAAAAAAAGAGTCTTTTTTCGCTTGCGTTTTTCTCATTTTTTCTAGGTCTCTGGAATCACTTGTCTTTTTAAAATTAGTGCTGATTTGACAAAAAAAATGTTTTGGCGGGTGTGACCTAACCTGTGAATATCCGTTGACTAACAGGGTTAATTTTGATGATTATCTCCTCCTCAGAGAAAGTTTCTCCTTGCACTGCAGAAGGACGCCACACACCGCTTGTTCATGGGTGTGAACGAGAGTGGCGTATCTAAAATAACTGTGGGTAAGGAGGGCTATTTATAAAATAAGAATTTGGGGCTGTGGGTAAGATGGACAACCAAACACATAAAGAATCCATGTCGCTATTTGGTGACTTGGACATGCAAGCTGAAATACTTTCCGAAGGAGGACGTGGTCCTGTCATTTGGAGTGAAGTGCGCGCAAAATTGCGTGACTTATATGGTGCGAGTTCATTCGATAAATGGATGGCGTCTTTAGTCTTTGTGGCTGAAGTTGATGGCACTGTGACTTTGTCAACGGAATCAAGAATTGATCGCGAACGTATTGATCGTGATTATATGAGAAACATTACGGGTGTTTGGGCTGCGCTTGACCCTAAATCCCGTCCTGTAAATCTTATGGCAGATGCAGATCTGTGTGAAGATTTGAAAGCTTTAGCGAAAACTAATCGTGCAAATCAGAACAAAAAAGCGGTGTCTGTAAAGGCATCAGCAGAAAACACCAAAGTAGCAGACAAAAAAGAAAGTGTAGATTTTACGCAAGGCGTAGATCTAACACAGACTTTTGACACGCTTGTTGTCGGTGATAGCAATCAGCTTGCAGCAAATATTGCGCGTAAAGTCGCTTCTGGCATTGTTGGTCCTGTTTCTGTCGTGCTTTTTTATGGAGCGCATGGCGTTGGCAAGACGCATTTGTTGCGTGCGATCGAGCATGATTGCGCGGTGCAAACGAAAGCTAAATCAGCTGTATATATGAGTGCAGAAGATTTTATGCTGTCATTTGTTGAGGGTGTCCGTCAAAAAGATACAAGCGCTCAGCGTAATCGCATTAGAAATGCCGATATTGTTCTTTTGGATGATTTGCAGCTTATTACATCTCGTGCCGCGACCTTAAAAGAGTTCTTCCAACATCTTCGCGCGGTAACATCTAATGGTGGAAAAGTGGTTCTATCAGCAGATGCTGCACCGACACGTCTTGAGTGTTTAGATGATCGTATGCGTGACGATATTCAAGGCGGCGTGGTTGTTGAGGTTCATCGTCCTGAAATTGAGATGCGTGCTGAAATTATTCGTTCAAAAATTGCAATTATCAAAGAGGACTTCCCTGAGTTTTCTTTGGAAGATGCATGGATTGATATGATGGCGGAACGTTTAACCGCATCAGGGCGTGCACTTTACGGAGCAGTGCGAAATGTTTTTGCAGGAACTGTACTCGCGAATAAGCCTGTGACTGAAGCAGCTGTTGAAAATGCTATTCGTTTGATTGTTGGTGAGCGTCGCGCACCTAAGATTGATACGATTAAAGATGTTGTCGCAAAATACTATGGCGTGACAAAAGCTGATCTAGATTCTGCATCGCGTCGTCGTAATTTGGCGCAGCCGCGTCAGATTGCGATGTATTTTTGCCGTGAATTGACGACGTGTTCTTACCCGCTCATCGGATTCAATTTTGGGAAACGTGACCACACCACTGTGATATATGCTTGCCGTAAAGTGCAGGAGCGTATCGACCTTGAGAGTGAACTTGGGGATGAAATCGTGAAATTGCAGCGTCAAATTATGGATGACCCGCGCAATCAGCAATTCAATTAGAGTATTTTTTGGGCTGAATTGCATTTTAGGTGCGTATTTTTAAATCTTGACGCATCTAGAGGCTTCCCTCACACAAAAAACTAGATATGGTTTCGGCCCGTCCTTTCAAAGGCGGGCCGCATCCACATGAGTTCGCATATGATCGGAATTCTCTGATTATATAAAAGCCGTATCCAAAGCAGGTGACTGCATATGAAGCTGACAATCGACCGCGGTGCTTTGATGAAAGCACTTTCCCACGTTCAAAATGTTGTGGAGCGCCGCAACACAATTCCTATTTTGTCGAACGTGCTAATTGATGCAGAGGGCACGAGCCTGAGGTTGACTGCGACGGATTTGGATATGGAAGCATCCGATACGACGATCGCGCATATTGAAAAGCCAGGATCTGTGACTGCGCCAGCACAAACTTTGTTTGATGTTGTTCGCAAGCTGCCAGATGGATCGGATATTGGGTTGCTTTTGGACACTGAAACGCGTCGCTTGACGATCACATCTGGTCGCTCGCGTTTTGCGTTGCCGACTTTGCCAGCCGATGATTTTCAAACCATGTCTAAAGAAGAGGCTCCCAATTCTTTTGAGATTCCGGCCGCTGATTTTCGTCGTTTGATTGATAAAACTAAATTTGCAATCTCTACTGAAGAAACACGTTACTATCTGAATGGTGTATATATGCACGGAACAGAAGTTGGTGGCGCTGTGAAATTGCGTACAGTTGCAACCGATGGACACAGATTGGCGTTGGCTGAAGCAGATGCACCTAAAGGCGCTGAAACGCTTCCTGGCATTATTATCCCGCGCAAAGCAATTGCTGAAATTCGTCGTCTTTTAGATGATGCCGCGCAAGATAGTGATGTGAGTGTTTCGACATCTGAGTCCAAAATCGTCGTTAAAGTGGGTGATGCTGTTATCACGTCTAAATTGATTGATGGATCTTTCCCTGATTACTCTCGGGTTATTCCTCAATCCAACAGCAAGATTCTTGTTTTGAAGAATTCTGAGTTTAAAAGCGCTGTTGACCGTGTTGCGACTGTATCCGCTGAACGTTCGCGTTCTGTGAAGCTGACTTTAGAAAACGACAAGCTTGTTCTTCAGGTTTCAAATGCTGAAACAGGGCAGGGTGTTGAAGAGTTAGAAGCGCAATACAGTGATGAACCAATGGAAATTGGTTTCAACGCACGCTATTTGCTTGATGTGACGCAACAGATTGAAGGCGATGAAATTCGCTTTGAGCTAAATGACAGCGCATCTTCTGCGCGTGTGACTGATCTGGCTGATCAGGGTGCGCAATATGTGTTGATGCCATTGCGTGTTTGATTAGAACATACTGATGGTTGATGCCGTGTCAGATATTACCGATGAGGAGGCGTTTGTGTCTCCTCAAGGGCTGACGATACAGCGTCTGGCACTTCATAATTTCAGAAATCATGCTTCCACCGTCCTTGAGATGGATGCCAGACCTGTCTGTTTGTTTGGTGCAAATGGTGCTGGAAAAACAAACTTGCTTGAAGCGGTGTCTATGCTTGGCCCCGGTAAAGGGCTGAGAGCTGCATCTTTGCCTTCTCTTGTGCGCGTAGAGGCGGGGGAGAGTGTGGTTGGTGGTTGGGCTATATCGGCACGTATGGATGATGCGGGGCTGGATAGGCAGATATCTGTTGGTTTGGATGTTTCACCCGATGGGCGCACGAGACGTGTCGCAAAGCTAGATGATGCTCCTGTGAGCCAGACAAACTTAGCCGAACTTGTTCGTGTGGTATGGTTGACCCCGGCTATGGATCGCGTTTTCGCAGGACCAGCCGGCGACAGGCGTAAATTTTAC
Organism: Hirschia baltica ATCC 49814; assembly: GCF_000023785.1. Classification (NCBI taxonomy): domain Bacteria; kingdom Pseudomonadati; phylum Pseudomonadota; class Alphaproteobacteria; order Hyphomonadales; family Hyphomonadaceae; genus Hirschia; species Hirschia baltica. The sequence continues at coordinate 3,335,398 of NC_012982.1, read as the reverse complement.
GACCGGCAGGTGCTTGCACATGTCCCCGCGCATGGAAGTGCATCTGCCGCTTATGAGAAGGCCATGCGCGAACGAAATGCTCTTTTTGAGCAGGGGCGTATGGATGCATCTTGGTTGGATGCGCTGGAGGCGCGGTTAGCAGAGGCTGGAGCGGCAATTGCTGTTAATCGGGCAACGGCGCTCAAACGTATTCAGGCTGCAATAGATGCGCGTCCAGAGGGGCATTTCCCTAAGGCTGATTTATCAATTGCAGGTAAGTTTGAAGCAATGGCTTTGCAAGGTGATTCGCAAGCGGCTATTGAGGGGGCAATATCTGATTCGCTGAAGGTGGGTCGGGCGCGTGATTCTGTTGCTGGAAGGACACTTGCAGGTGTTCATCGCAGTGATTTGCAGGTTGTTCACCGTCCAAAACAACTTCCTGCGGCTCAGTGCTCGACAGGAGAGCAAAAAGCGCTCCTTATGGGAATGATACTAGCAAATGCAAAAGCACTTTTAGAGGGCGACTTTGCCCCCAATCCTTTGCTATTGTTAGATGAAGCTGCGGCACACCTTGATTCGGTTAGGCGGGCTGCTTTGTATGACGAATTGGCCGCGCTTGGCGGTCAGGCTTGGCTGACGGGAACAGACGCTGCCTTGTTTGATGCATTTGGTGATCGTGCGCAACGTTTTTGCGTCGAGAATGGCCAAGTGATCAAGGTTTGAACTGAGCGTCTAATTGCGTGCAGCTTTGCTGCGGAATGAATATTGATATGGGCGGAGGTCCTCGACATGACTGAACCAACACAGAACGCCGAATATGGTGCCGGATCGATTAAGGTCCTTAAAGGGCTTGAAGCTGTTCGTAAGCGTCCGGGTATGTATATCGGGGATACAGATGATGGGTCTGGTCTTCACCACATGATTTATGAGGTTGTGGATAATGCTATTGATGAAGCATTAGCTGGCCACGCTGATTATGTGACGGTGACACTTCATCCAGATGGATCTGCGTCAATTTCAGATAATGGTCGCGGTGTACCCGTTGATCTACACCCGACCGAAGGTATATCTGCCGCTGAGGTGATTATGACCCAGCTTCACGCGGGTGGTAAGTTTGACGATAACTCCTATAAAGTTTCTGGTGGATTGCACGGTGTGGGTGTGTCTGTTGTGAACGCTCTTTCTGAGTGGTTGCAATTGTCGATCAACCGTAATGGCAAACGATATTCTATGCGGTTTACGCATGGTGTCTCTGATGCGCCGCTTGAAATTGTTGGCGATGCTCCAATGCGTCCGGATGGCACGCGCCCTGAGACGGGAACAGAAGTGCGTTTCTTGCCATCAACAGACACGTTTACAATGGTGGAGTTTAAGCGGGAAACGCTTGAGCACCGTTTGCGTGAGCTTGCATTCTTGAACTCTGGCGTGAAAATCGTTTTCCGTGACGAGAGACCGGCAGAGCCTATTGAGACTATTCTTGAATATGAAGGCGGTGTTGTCGCATTTGTTGAGCACCTAGATAAATCACGCACGAAAATCTTACCGGAAGCTATTCAAGCGCGCGCTGAAAAAGACGGTATGACCGTTGATGCCGCGCTTCAGTGGAATGATGGATATCATGAGAATGTTCTGTGTTTTACAAATAATATCCCACAACGCGATGGTGGAACGCACCTAGCTGGTTTTCGAGCTGCTTTAACCCGTGTCATCAATAAATATGCGCAGGCGACGGGTGTGGCTAAAAAAGAGAAAGTCGACATTTCTGGTGATGATGCACGTGAGGGGCTGACTTGTGTGTTGTCGGTGAAGGTACCTGACCCGAAATTCTCCTCACAAACGAAAGACAAGCTTGTTTCTTCAGAAGTGCGGCCGATTGTTGATAATCTGATGACAGAGGCGCTTTCTACATGGTTTGAAGAAAACCCGAATGAAGCCAAAATCATCATGCAAAAAATTGTGCAAGCGGCCGCTGCGCGTGAGGCGATGCGTCGTGCGCGTGATTTGGCGCGTCGTAAGACTGCTTTGGATATTACATCCTTGCCGGGTAAGCTTGCTGACTGTCAGGAAAAAGACCCAGCTAAGTCTGAACTCTTCATCGTGGAGGGGGATTCAGCGGGTGGATCTGCAAAGCAGGGGCGTAACCGTGAAAACCAAGCTGTCTTACCTTTGCGTGGTAAGATTTTGAACGTTGAGCGTGCACGATTTGACCGTATGCTTGGGTCTGACCAAGTTGGGACACTTATCACGGCGCTTGGCGCGAGTATTGGTCGTCGTTCTGAAGAAAATCCCAATGAAGGTTTCCAGCCAGATAAGCTGCGTTATCATAAAATCATCATCATGACCGATGCGGATGTTGATGGTGCGCACATCAGGACGCTTTTGCTGACATTCTTCTACCGCCAAATGCCAGAACTCATTGAACGTGGTCATTTATTTATTGCCCAGCCGCCTTTGTATAAAGCAGAGAAAGGGCGGTCATCGCGTTATCTGAAAGATGATGCTGAGATGGATGCGTTCTTGATTGAAGAGGGGACATCCGGCGAGACGCTCATCTTGAGCACGGGTGAACAAATTGGTGGTGAGGATTTGCGTGAGCGTGTACGCGATGCCGCTGCATTTAAGCATACCTTATCAAGATTGGCACTTCGCGCGCCAGCCTTCATTCTTGAGCAAGCAGCTATCGCTGGCGCTATGGCTGAAGGTGCTGGAGATGCTGAGGCTAAATTGACGGCTGAACGTCTGAACATCCTTGCAGAAGAAGGTGAGAATACGTGGACAGCCAAATTTGAAAACGGTGGTTTGGTGCTTGAGCGTGAAGTGCGTAATGTCATGGAGCGCGCTGCATTGGATGCGACTTTACTGGCATTACCTGATGCAAAAAGACTTTCTGAGCGCGGGAAAGAAATGTCTTCTATATTCCGTGAATCCGGAAGACTTCGTCACGAGAAAGGTGGCGAAGTAGAAGTATTTGGCCCATTATCGCTTTTGAGCGCAGTATTGAAGTCGGGTGCTAAGGGTATTAAAATACAACGCTATAAAGGATTGGGGGAAATGAACCCCGATCAATTATGGGAAACAACACTCGATAGGAATGCGCGTTCTCTGCTTCAGGTTCGGGTTGAGCATGCTGATACAGCGGATGAAATGTTTACCAAACTAATGGGAGATGTGGTTGAGCCACGTCGTGAGTTTATCCAAGAAAATGCTCTAGAGGCTGAGGTGGACGTTTAGTTCAAGGGGTGTTGCTGCATTGTAGTGTGGCAACATTTGCACTTTGATGTATTTTTGAATATATTTTTGCACAAAAAGTGTTATTTTGCCCAAGGTAATTGGTTAAAGCCTACCCCGATTTGGCATATTGCCTGATTTGTAGCAAATTCAGTGTGCACAATATACAGTCACCTATCGGCTGGAATTGAGCAAAATTTGTTGCGTTACGGTGTAAACAAGGCCTGATTGTTGCAATTTTGTCTCATGCTGGGTGGAAAGGCCGTTATTTTGGCGTTGTTTCATCTAAATCAATTGACGATTTTGTGACAGTAGACTTGTTTAGTATGCAAGTTCGCGGGCCAGAGGTTTCAAATTGATTGGGCAAAATCATTATGGAAGGGCTCCGAACTGTTGTAATTCTCTAATTCGGGGGTCCGAATGAATATTAAGAACTTGAAGAGCAGCCTGGTTCGTACGACAATTTTGGCTGGTTTTGCGGGTCTAGTTGCTACTCCAGCTGTACTAGCTCAAGATGTCGTTGACGAAGCTGCAGAAGCTGGCGTGCAAGACACGATCGTCGTAACTGGTTCGCGTATTGCTAAGCAAGACTTCGTGTCCAACAGTCCTGTTGCTACGATTGGTGCTGAGCAATTTGACCTTACCGCGACAGTCAACACAGAAAGCTTGTTGAACACTCTTCCACAAGCTGTTCCTGGTTTTGACCGTTCATCAAACAACCCAGGTGGTGGTTATGCGACTGTGGACCTTCGTGGTCTTGGTTCAAACCGTTCATTGGTTCTAATCAATGGTAAGCGTGTTGTTCCAACAACAAGTACTGGTGTTGTTGACTTGAACACAATTCCTGCTGCTTTGATTGAGCAGGTTGAGGTTGTAACTGGTGGTGCTTCAGCTGTTTATGGTTCTGATGCGGTTGCTGGTGTTGTTAACTTTGTAATGAAAACTGACTTCGAAGGTATCGAAGTTGGTGCATCTGCTGAAATGACTGAAGAAGGTGATGCTGGAATTCAGACATTGTCTTTGACAGCAGGTACTGGTTTTGACGATGGCCGTGGTCACATTGTGACATCAATGAGCTACACAAACCGTGAGTCTCTTTTCCAAGGTGATCGTGACTTTGCACAGTTTGCAGCTTGGGATGATGGTGAAGGTGGATTTGTAAACGGTGGTTCTTCATACGTGCCACAAGGTTCAATCTTCGCAGACTTTTCTGACTCAGGTTTCCCAGGTGGAGTTTACTTCACTGAAGATGGTGGTCTTGCACCTTTCCGTACTGCACTAGACGGTTCTGGAAACGATTATTACAACTACGCACCTGTCAACTATATTCAACTTCCACAAGAACGTTTCACAGCTTATTCTGCTCTAGAATATGAAGTGAATGAGCATGCAACAGTTTATGGTAGTTTCAACTTTGCTTACAACAATGTTCCTCAACAACTTGCTGCTACGCCGGCATACCTTGGTGCGGAAATCTCTGTTGATGGTAACCCATTTTTGACAACTGAAGCTCAAGAAGCACTTTCTTTGGCTTTTGGTTATGACCGTGACGATGATGGAAATATCACAACTCCAAAAGATTCAGTTGTGGATACTGATGGAGACGGAATTTTTGATACTGTTAAAACGAACCTTCTTCGTCGCCGCATGCTGGAAGTTGGTGAGCGGTATTCAGATGATAAATTCTACTCAGCTCAGTTCCAAGTTGGTTTAAAAGGTGACATTAACGACAGTGTTTCCTATGATATCTTCCTTCAAGATGGTCGTGTTCTAAACTCAACATCTCAAATTGGTAACGTAAATCTTGACCGTTGGCAGAGTGCTCTTCTTCTGGCTGATGCAGATGGTGACGGTAATGTCGATGTTGGAGCTGATGGTCAGCCAACATGTGCTGATACATCTGATGGATGTGCGCCGATGAACCTATATGGTTTGGGCAACATTTCACCTGAAGCAGCTTCTTATGTTGCTACACGTGTAAACGCCGATGCGAACTACAACCAAACATTGTTCTCTGCGAACGTAACTGGTTCCAACATGGGTGCGCTTGCGCTTCCAGGTGGACCAATTGGTTGGTCTGTTGGTGCTGAATACCGTGAAGAAGAATTTAAATTCGATCCTTCACAAGACTTGGCAACTGGATCTATCTCTGGTTTCAATGGCGCGCCTCCTATCGAAGGTGGCTTTGATGTTTATGATTTCTATGGTGAGGTTTACTTACCATTTATTTCAGACATGCCGTTTGCTGAAATTGTAGCAATGGAACTTGCTTACCGTACATCAGACTACTCAACGAGTGGTAAAGTAGATTCCTACAAAATCTCTGGTGAGTGGGCTCCTGTTGAAGATTTCCGTTTCCGCGCATCTTTCAACACAGCTGTTCGTGCACCTAACATCTATGAATTGTTCGCCCCAGCGGGTGAAGGTTTCCCAGGTGCAAGTGACCCTTGTTCTTCGGATAACCCAAATGCAGCTTCTATCTCTGCATTATGTCAAGCAACAGGTGTTCCTGCAAACCAAGTTGGTTCAACTCTGATCCAACCGGCTTCAGGTCAGGTGCGCTCACTTTCTGGTGGTAATCCAGACTTGAAACCAGAAGAAGCTGAAACATTGACTGTAGGTTTTGTTTACGAGCCGTCCTTCATTGAAGGTCTTACAGTTTCTGTTGACTACTTCGACATTCAGATTGAAGACTCTATCGCTGCATTTGGTGGTGGAGCAAACAACATCATCAACACATGTTATAATGATGCAACTAAAGGTGGTTTGGGTTCAGTTTACTGTAATTCAATCGTACGTTATGAAGATGGTCTGATCGACTATGTTCTTGAACTCGCTGAGAACGTTGCGTCTGAGTCACTGAATGGTTTCGATATTCAAGCAAACTATGGTTTCGACATGCCGGGTACTTGGGGTGACATGAACCTTGCTTACCTTGGTACTGTGACACAAGAAGCTTCAACGCTTCCTGAGCCAGGTGGTACTGAAATCGAATGTGCAGGAGCTTTTGGTCTAACTTGTGGAAACCCACTTCCAGAATACAAGCACCGTTTCACTGCAACATGGGCAATTGATGCATTCACAACACAACTAATGTGGCGTCACATTGGTAGTGTTGAAGATGATGATGACACATCAGACTACTCTGTTGAAAAAATCGATGCATACAACTACTTCGATATTTCTACTTCTTGGTCAGTTAACGACTATCTGACTTTGACAGGTGGTATTGATAACTTGCTTGCTCAAGAGCCAGAGTACATTGGTGACAACCAAGAACAAGCAAACACTTACCCTGCAGTTTATGATGTGTACGGACGTACATTCTTCCTATCTGCAAAAGCTAGATTCTAAATTTAGAACTTAGTTTGAAGTAAAATAATTAAGGCCAGGGCTTATGCCTTGGCCTTTTTTTTGGCATTGCAATAGAGTTGCTGTGACTGAGAGGCTTGTGATTTAAGGTGATTTAGGATGAGTACAAAATTGAGTGTTCAGCAGCTACTTCATCAAGGAATGAGTTTATATAACCAAAAAGATTATCGGCGAGCATATGATGTTTTTAGCAAAGCGAAGAAACTAGCTCCGCAAAACTTTGACGCGGTTTACTTGTTGGCTGTGTGTCTAAATCAGTTGGGGCGGCTGGAAGATGCAAAAAAGCAATTTCTAAATGCAATTCAATTAAACCCAAGCCATGCTGAAGCAATAAATACACTTGGAAATGTATTGTCAAAACAGGGGAAACTGTTTTCAGCCATAAAAATGTATCGCAAGTCTGTAAAAGCAAATGTAAATTATCTCCCTGCTTTTTTGAACCTCGCGCAAAAACTCATAGTGGCGGGTCAGCATGCTGAAGCCCAGCAATATTTACGTCGTATATTGGAAGCGGAGCCGAATAACACATTAGCACTCATTGCTATGGCAGACGCTTATTTGGGATGTAATCAATTTGAAGATGCTTTAGAATATCTGTTAAGGGCTCAGGCAATTTCGCCTGAAAATGCATATATAGAATTTCGATTCATTCAAATATGTCTATCGCGTTGTGAGTTTGATGAAGTTGAGAAAAACCTGTCTGCTTACGAGAAAAAGCATGGTTTATCTGCGGAAGTCACACAGCTTAAAGCAAAGTATTATTTTGAAGCAGGCAAATATAATGAAGCACAAATATTCATTGGTAATTGTCTAAAAGCCTATGACGATCAGATTTTAATGGGGCTTCTTTTGAAGCTTGAAGGATTGAAATTACCAAGGCCAGAATTTATCAATTATGTATCAAAAGCGGTGGAAACTTATGAGAGCAAACCGGAGTATTTGCTTGTTGCTCTGGAGAGTTTGATAGATGTCGAAGCCTATGAACAAGCTAAAATGTTCTTTGAGAAACTTCCTAAAAGTATAACGCAGCAAGTTGAATTTTTGACTCTTGGGGCGGGTATTTATGAGAATTGGCCAGAGGGTTGGACTTTAGCATCTCGGCTTGCGCAACGTGCATTAGATCAACAACCCGAAAATGAAGTTATTGCTACCCGATTGGTTCGCGTGTTGCTGAAGACTGCTAAAGTGAAAAAAGCTTCTGAAATCGTCGATATTTGGCGAAAAAATTTGCCGAACAGTCAGTTTTGGCTGGCTTATGAAACGACTGTTTTGCGCGTTTTAGACACTGAAAAATATAAACAAATTTGCAACTACAATGAGATGGTTCAGGTATATGAACTTGAAACGCCAAAGGGGTATGCCTCTATGGAAAGTTTCAATGCTGATTTGGCGCAAGCTATCACGGATCTGCACACCTATGAGCAAACGCCGCTTGATCAATCGGTACGTTTGGGCACCCAGTCGCTTAGGTCTCTAGAATTTGAAAAAAGTCCAGTTATTCAAAAATATATTGAAGCACTGAAAGTGCCGATAATGGCTTATATCGAGCATTTAAAGCAATTTGATCATTTGCAATTAGGCGCGCGCATAACAGATGGTTTTAATATCCAAGGGTGTTGGTCTGTACGACTTTCTGCAGGAGGACGACATGTCAATCATATCCATCCTGATGGTTGGATCAGTTCTGCTTATTATGTGAAAACACCTAAAAAATCAGAAATTGAAAAAGATGGGTGGATTAAATTTGGAGAGCCGCCTTTCGTAATTGAGGGGGGAGACGGCGTAGAGAGGTGGATAAAACCAAAAGCAGGTCAACTTGTTTTGTTTCCGTCATATTTTTGGCATGGGGTGAGCCCTGTTATTTCTGATGAAATTCGCATAACAGCTCCTTTCGACTTAGTGCCGACTTTACCGGCGTGTAGCTTATAAATAGCTGATTTGAATTTCAGAACGGGTGTGATGTGACACAAATTTCAGTGACGACGTTTAATTGCGAAAATTTGATGATGCGGTGTGATTTTTCAGCGCAAACCATTCCCGACCTTGGAAACAAAATCACGTTGATTGATGATTCAGAAAAAGCCAATCAAATTGATGAGCTTTTTAATGTCTTATCTGAAGATGATCGCACTTTGACGGCGCAAGCCTTATCGGCTTCTCAGGCAGATATTTGCTGTTTGCAAGAAGTTGAAAACCTTGTCACTTTGACAGCATTTCACAATCGGTATCTACGGCGATGGCTTAAAAAAGGTTATTTTTACAGGGCGTTGGTAGAAGGCAATGATCAACGCGGTATTGATGTTGGGGTTTTGTCGCGCGTTAAAATCATACGCAAATTAAGCCATGCCGACAAAACCTACGCAGATTTAAACATTAAGCCGCCTTTGGGTTGCCATGAAAATGACCGCATTTTTCGCCGCGATTGTTTAGAGATAGAGGTTGAAAAAGAGGGTAAGTCACTCACGCTGTTTGTGTGTCATTTCAAATCCATGCATGGCGGTCGAACGGAGACGAAGCCTGTTCGAGAGGCTGAAGCGAAGGCGGTCCGTATACTCATCGAGCAGCGTTTTGCTGATCCTGAAGCAGAAAACTGGATCGCGCTGGGAGATTTCAATGATTATTTCGAGCTAGATGGTGCAACGCTTTTTGACCACGGATTAGGGCCTTTAATCAGAGATGGGTTTGCTATTGATGCAGGTGTCACTCTTGAGAAATCTCCGTTAAATCGCTGGACGCATTACTATAGTCATGGTGATGTTTATGGTGCACTGGACCATATATTTATGTCTCCTTCTCTTGCTGCACGTAACCAGGATGCAAGACTGAGGATTGTTAGGGCAGGGCAGCCATTGAGAGCAAATCGATATAAAGGGCACCGCTTTGGTGGTGTGGGGTGGATGCGTCCCAAATCTTCAGACCATTGCCCATTGTCCGTGACTCTTAGTATATAAACTGCCAAATTGATCCAAATGGGCGTGCAATGGATGTTATTTCAATTTAACTGATTGTTTTACATCTATTATTATAGTTCTTCATGAGCAGAAAATCTTTTTCTAAAGAGAATAAAATGACAAAAACCAAAGATGCAACAAAGTTTGAAATCCTGATAGAGCGCGCTGGTGAATATCAGGAGTTAGCCAAAGAAAACTATGATCGTGTGCGTCGTATTGCAAATGGAATACAGTCAGGTTTTTGCAAATATTTAGCTTCTACAGATGGGGTTTGTGTGCATTTAGTTCCTGCTCAAGGCCCGTTCCAACCGAAAGAATATGGGGATGCAGCATTTTCCATGCCTCCGCGCGGCTTCCGCCATATCGGACCAATTGCTTTTGGTTTGGCTGTGCGCGTGACACGGGGCACCGATTGGTTGAGGATGTCACTTATTTGTTCAAAAAAAGGTGACTTTTTCGAAGTTTCCATTGTAGATGGGGAATCTCACAAGTTTGATCTGCCGTTCACAGATGATGATCATCAAGAATTTTATCAAAAGCTGTTTGATCACATCGTGCATTGGTTAGATGAAAAGATAGAGCTTTATCGAGACGGTGATTATAGTTCGCGTAGTATCGGATTTGACTTTTCAGACGAGCATGTTGCGGGTGATGGATTAGCACCGGACATTATTGTCAACACTCCAGTTTCTTGATTTGCCGCCTGAGGGGCGTTTAATATATGCATGATAACTTAATCCTCGCCGTCGCCATTATCGGTGTGCTCGGTATTGGTGCGCAATGGCTAGCTTGGCGTCTTCAGGCACCTGCAATTGTCTTGATGAGTGTTGCCGGACTATTCGTCGGCCCGTTTTGGGCATGGATTTTCGGTGAACCCTTGCTAAATCCTTCCCAAGTCTTTGCATCGGGTGGAGAGGGAGCACATGGCGAGAAAACAAGTAGTCTTTTAGGTCCGATTGTTTCATTGGCCGTTGCAGTTATCTTGTTTGAAGGCGGATTGAATCTGCGTTTCCATGAATTGCGGGAAGCAGGTCGTGCGGTAATGCGATTGGTGTTTATCGGTACGCCTATTGCGTGGGGGCTAGGCACGCTTGCTGCCCACTATGCAGCAGGGCTTTCTTGGCCGGTGGCTATTTTGTTTGCCGGTATTCTGGTGGTGACTGGTCCCACAGTAATCATGCCATTATTGCGTCAGTCCAAATTGGGGGGGAAAGTTGGTTCCACCCTGAAATGGGAAGGTATCGTGAATGATCCTGTCGGTGCATTGCTGGCTGTGATTGTTTATGAAGCTCTGCGCGTTTTGAGCGCAGGTGAAAACCCCCTCTATGCTGCTGGGTGGATTTTCTTTACTGCAGTTATCGCTGGTGCTTTGGGGGTAGCTTTTGGATATGGTTTGGTCCACGCTTTCCGTCGCGGTTGGACGCCTGAATACCTTAAAGCCCCCATATTATTGTCGGCTGTTATTGCCTGTTATTCATTCGCTGAACTGATTGAACACGAAACCGGACTTGTCGCGGTCACAGTGTTTGGTATGGCGATGGCAAACGCCAAATTTGCAAGCTTACAAGAAGTTCGACGTTTCAAAGAGAATATCGCGGTATTGTTGATTTCAGGGGTGTTTGTCATCCTGACGGCAAATCTGAAACCAGAAGACATTGCTTCTGCGTTTAATTTCCCAACATTCGCTTTCTTATTCTGTATGCTATTTATTGTTCGCCCAATTTCAGCAGGTCTGACAACGCTTGGGGCATTGGAGCCCAAAGAATCAGCCTTGATCGGGTGGATAGCGCCTCGCGGTATTGTGGCTGTTGCTATCTCTGGCTTCTTTGCTGAAAGAATGGTGGCGGCAGGATACCCAGATGCAGAGCGTCTAACCACACTTGCTTTCGCGATGGCAATCACAACTGTTGTGTTACATGGGTTTACAATCAAACCGATTGCGAGCTGGTTGGGACTTATTCGAACAAAAAGACCGGGAACTTTGATTGTTGGTTCGACGCCTTGGAGTGTCGGGTTTGCCAAATGTTTGGGAGAAGCCGGTGCCGATGTGATATTGGCTGATTCCAATTATGGTCGATTGCGCGGTGCTCGTCAGGCGAATCTAGACCGGTATTATGGTGAAGTGATTTCTGAAGAAGCTGAATTGCAGCTAGACCACTCCAAATTTGACAGTGTCGTCGCAGTGTCTGCAATTGATCCTTATAACGCGCTAGTGTGTAGTCATTTCGGACCAGAGCTAGGGCGCAATCACGCCTTCCAATTGGCGACACAAGATATTGAGGACGACAACCCAAGAGCTATCAACCTATCTGCGCGTGGCCAGATTTTAGGTGGTAAGGGCCGTACATATGATGCGCTTATTCGTGATACCTATCGGGGCTGGACTTTCACCAAAACGACACTGACTGAAGGCTTTACGTTAGAAAACCTGAAAGCACGTCGGCCAGAGGCTGATTTGTTAGCTGAATTGCGTACAGATGGTAGTCTTGTTTTCCTTGGTCCTGATCGGTCCGCAAAAGGCGGCGCTGGTGTGACTATCATAAGCTTTGGCCCAGAGCGCACAGTGGAAGAGACTGAGAAAAAATCAGAGCCAGAAGAACAATCTAAAGAATCTGACGGAGATGCAGTGTTAGATGGTTCAAAGGCGCAATCTAAAAAGCGTAGTTTACTTGGTAAAGTAAAGAACCAAATCTCGCCTAATGATGGTCCGGCAGTTTAGTTAGCCAATAGCATGCAATGCGCGACCATGTGCGTTCAACCATTGTTTGGCTGGTTGAACGTCTGGAATGCATCGCGCCACATGTGCCCAGAATTTCGCCGAATGGTTCATCTCCAGAAGGTGTGCGCATTCATGGGCGGCGACATAATCTAGAACATACGGCGGCGCGCAAACGAGTCGCCATGAAAAATTGAGATTGTTTTTAGAAGAACAAGACCCCCATCTCGTGCGGGTGTCTTTTATTGAAATACTAGCAGGTTGAACGCCAAGTGTTTGCGCATGCACATTTACACGCCGTGTCAAATCTGCTCTTGCGGCTGCTTTGAGAAATCCAACCACTTTTGCCGGCGTAAGATCAGAGCGGCCGGGCACCATAAGTTTGGGTGGTGTGGTAGAATCATCAATGAAGACGGTACGGCCTTTTATGGCTGTTTGAATGAGGTGATTTTCTCCGCGCAGAGGCGCAAAATGCCCCACTTCCAATAATTGTTGATTTGGAAGTTCATTAAGGCGCTCACAAATCCAATCCACGCGTTCCTGTGCAAATTTTAATGTTGCTTTTTTGTATTTGGGGCCGGGTGAAATAGCGACTGCTTCTCGATTTTTAGAATCTATTTTCAATGAAATACGGCGCGCGCGGGAATTTATATCAAGACGAATCTCGATAGTTTGACCATTATTGGCCATAAGATTGACACGGTGTGTGGGCTTAGTATCCATGGTATGGGATTAACAGTCGTCCGTGGGTGGGCGCAAGCACGTATTGAGGAACAGATATGAGACATTTTATGATTGGTGCGAGTGCGATTGCGCTGTTGGCAGCCTGTGGTGCTGATGATGACCCAAAATCCAAATCCGTTGCAGCAGTTGAGAAATCTCTAGACTCTATGAAAATTGAAGAGGTCAAGCTGCCTAAGCTGGACTTTAAAGCCAAAGATTATGGTCAAACAGCCGAAGTTCTAGCGGCATTGAAACTCGATGGCGAAGCGAACAATCTGATCAGTTTTGCTGACAGTTCAACTGGCAAGGGTGGCGCTGTATTTAAAGACGTTTCCATCAAGCCCAAGGACGAAGATGGCCCTGCTTTGATTGCGAAGACAATGACTTTTGATGGCCTCAATATGACAGATGAAGGCCCGTCATTTGATCGTCTTGTCTTGGCGGATTTATCTCTTGCTGATGAAGAAGAGGGCGTGAACCTTTCTATTGGTGATATTTCTATCGTAGAGCCAAATGCAGCCGCATCGAAATTTTTCGCCGCTCTGATTCAAGGTGAAGAGCCTGAAGACATTGCGCCGTTCAGTGAATGGGCGTTTGATCGTCTCTCTTTAAGTAATCTTTCTGTTGTTGCGACCCCAGATGATGAAGAGGGGACTGTTTCAGCAACAATCGGCGAGCTTTCAATGGCATCCTTGGCTGATGCGATTGCCGGACAAACACTATTCTCAGATATCAAAATTGATTTTGACATTCCAGAAGCAGGCGATTTCCCGATTGTTGGTAGCTTAAACCTCGGCACAATGAGCCTTTCTAATTTGCAAACAGCTATTTTTGATGAATTTGCTGAAGCTGGCTCCGATCCAGAAAAATTAGCTGGTGTAAATTCAGCTATGATGAAGAATTACACCAGCCCGATTGATCAAGGCTTTGATCAAAGCATTGTAGAGGATCTTTCCTTAAGCGTATCTGGCCTAAGCTTTACTATGCCAAAATCAGCGACCAAAGTTGTGCGTAACAGCGATGGCGTGGCAACAGGTGTTGTGAGCCCTAAAACTGTTATGAAATTATCAGCTGATGCAGACGGTGGCCAACTTGGTGCGCAAGTGGCTCAGGCTTTGGCAATGATGGATTACTCTGATCTGGAAATGTCTATTGAAGCGAAAGCATCTTACGACCCTGAGACAGATGAAACACGCTACACTGACTATTCATTGGACTTTAAAGATGCCTTCGCTCTTTCTTTCAATGGTGGTGCTTATAATCTCTTAGAAGCCTTAAAAGGCATGGTGTCAGGTGATGGTGATAGCCCAGATATGGATGCTTTTAATAAAGTAAAATTATCTGATCTTGAAATCTCACTAGAAGATAAATCTATTCTGGATCGTGCATTTAAAGTTGCCGCAGACATGCAGGGCATGGAAGCTGCGCAAGTAAAAAGCATGGCAACAGGTATGTTGGCTATGGGCACTATGCAAGCAAGCCAGTCTGGTGCTGACATGGAATTGGTGAACCAAACAGTGAATGCTTTGACAGCCTTTATTGAAAATTCAGGAACTTTGACGATCAAGTTAGACCCTGAAGCACCTATTTCAGTTGGAGATTTTGAAGACCCAAGTAAGATGACTGTTGAAGCGCTTGGTTTCTCTGCTACAGCGAAATAAATCGCCTATATATAAATAGATAAGGGCCAGAAGCACATCATGCTTCTGGCCCTTTTTTTATATTTTCGTTTGGGTTTAATTTTAGTTGTCGGCTAGTTCAGTAATACATCCGGCCACATCTTTAGGTGCTGCTTCTGACGTAAAAAATGTCTTCAATTTCCAATCTTTATCCATGAGATAGAGAATAGAGAGATGGTCCATTGTATAGCCCATTGTGCTGTCGGGCGCGTCTATTCGTTTGTAACTGGTTTTAAATTCATCGGCTGCCGCTTTGATCGCTTCTGGCGTGCCAGTAAGTCCGATTAATTCGTCTGGAAACCCATTGCTTTCTACATATTGTGCCAGCGCTTCAGGTGTATCTTGTTCAGGGTCAACAGAAATAAGAAGAGTTCTAGGCTTTTCGACGTCTGCTGGCAGAAGGTCCATAGCGGCCCCAACTACGGATAATGTGAAGGGGCAAACATCGGGGCAATTTGTGAAGCCAAAATAGACTAGAGTTTCTTTGCCTTTGTAATCCTCTTGCGTCACTGGCGCGCCTGTATGATCAACCAGTGATATCGGACCACCAATATTTTCATAGGCTCGCGACGCGCAAGTGGATCCTCCACCTGACGAACCTGCGGAAGAACTATTATTGTTAGGCCCGCAAGCACTTACTAGCAAAGTGACCGCAAGGGCTGAAGTCAGAAGAGATTTTTTCATGGAGGCAATATGAAGCGTTTGCCTCCAGTAGCAATAGGCGTTTAAGTCACACTTGAGAAATTCGATTCTAAAACGACTGTGCATGCCATGACTCAAACAGATAATTCAGCAGCCAATGAACGTGCCAATGACATCACCCCATTAATTGACCTCGCGCCTGAGGGGCTAGCGGGGGTTGGATCTGTATTCGGGCGCACACGTGTCCGTACGCTTGTAAGCTTGCGTTGGATTGCTGTTGTCGGTCAGGTATTCGCTGTTTTATTTGTGTATTATGGCTTGGGATATGATCTGCCACTGTCAGGATGTCTAGCTGTTATTTCAGCATCAGCATGGGTGAATGTCGTTTTGACTGCGCTTCATCCTGCGCAACGTCTAGCCAGTCAAAAAGAAACGGCTCTTCAGTCCGCTTTTGATGTTGTCCAACTCACAACTTTGATTGGTCTAACCGGTGGATTGGATAATCCATTCTCTTTTATGATTGTTGCGCCGGTAACGGTTGCCGCTTCAAGGTTAAGGCCTGGATATGCTTTGCTGCTATTAGGTTTGGGGCTTGTGTGTCTGGGGATATTGTCTCTGATATCCGTGCCATTGCCATGGATAGAAGGGGAGACACTTAGTCTACCTTCAACCTATCGCTGGGGCTTGTTTGCAAGCGTGGCTATTGGGCTAACCTTTTTTGCTGTTTCATCTTGGCGAACAGGACGAGATGAGGCCCGCCTCGTGCGTGCGCTTGAAGCGGCGGAAGAAGTGTTGGCCAAAGAGCAGCGCTTGTCCGCGCTTGGTGCATTATCAGCTGCAACAGCGCATGAATTGGGAACACCATTAGCGACAATTCACTTAGTTGCCAAAGAGCTCCAACGTGCCACTGACGAGAAAAGCGAAACATATGAAGATGTTGCTTTGATTGCCGAGCAAGCAGAGCGTTGCCGCAATATCCTCCGCCAAATCTCAAGACGGGGAGAGGCGAGTGATGCGGCACATGCCAAACTACCGGTCTTAGCCCTGATCAAGGAAATATCCGATCCACATGCCGGCCTTGGCATTGATATTCAACTATCAAGTGAACCTCTTGAAGGCCATGTTGGTGAAACAATGTTTCCGCCAGAAATACGTAGGCGGCCTGAGATTATCCATGCGCTTGGTGCGTTTGTCGAAAATGCTGTCAGTTTTGCAGAAAAAGAAGTGCAAGTTGCCGCGCGTTGGTCAGAAGAAGAACTTCGCATTTATATTATTGATGATGGGCCGGGCTTTTCTTCAACAGTCTTACCAAAACTTGGTGAGCCATACTTGTCTCAGAGAGGCGAGAACCAGATTGGCGGCGGTATGGGACTTGGCTTCTTTATCGCGCGAACATTGCTGGAAAGAACGGGTGCACGCATGAAACCCTATAATCGCAGAGCACCTGCTAAAGGGGCGGTTGTCAGAATTTCATGGATGTTAAATACAATTCGAGCTGCACCTGGATGGTCAGAAGAATAAGATACGAAAATCAAGTGGTTGTCAGGGCTTGCATTGCTGTTCCAACGCTTTAGTTTAGAATCAAGTAAAATGCCCCTGATTGTATGGCTTGTGGAAAGTGCCTTAGCTCGGCAGGGGATACAGGAATGAACATAATGGACGCTGAATTCAAGCCAGATGAAGTAATTGCTGCTTTGGAAGATAAATCCCTATTGGTGCTGGATGATGATGCACCATTTCGAGGTCGGTTAGCGCGTGCTTTGACCCAACGTGGTTTTACGGTTTCTGCTTGCGGCACGGTGGCTGAGGCTAAAGACGTCGCGCGTTTAAATCCGCCAGCATTTGCTGTGTTGGATTTGCGGTTGGAAGATGGTTCTGGATTAGATGTTGTGCAGACACTTCATGAGCATAAAGAAGACGCCCGCGCTGTTATTCTGACGGGTTATGGCGCTATCGCAACGGCGGTCGCGGCGGTAAAAGCGGGTGCAGTGGATTATCTCTCAAAACCCGTTGATATTGATGATGTGATTAAAGCACTTCTGACAAAGGCTGGTAATAAACCTGAGCCGCCTGAAAACCCGATGTCAGCTGATCGTGTGCGCTGGGAACATATTCAACGCGTATATGAATTGTGTGATCACAACGTGTCTGAAACAGCTAGACGTCTGAATATGCATCGCAGGACTTTGCAGCGCATTTTAGCCAAGCGCGCACCGCGTTAAATTATCTTCATGAGACTGCCGTCGAATTGACATGATTTTAGGCCTATTTTTCTTTGTATCATTCAAAGGGAAGGGACTTATATCATGGGTAATATCAATCAAAACGACGGTAAAATATGCCTCTATAATTCGGCTGGCATAGACACTGGCGCGCTCAATTCAGAAACTGCAAATCTAGCCCTTGGCGGCGGGAATGCATCTGGAGACATTATTCTGCGCGACGAAGCTGGTCTTGATACAATTCACCTAGATGGTGGAGATGCAAATCTACGCCTTGGCGGTCATGGCCATAATGGTGATATCGGCATGTATTGCGATCAAGGCAATTTGCGTATGCATATTGATGGTGGTGCAGCTAACATTTTCATAGGTGGCAATGGCGCGGGAGGCGATATCGCTCTTAAAAGCCATGACAACCTAACGCGTCTCCATTTAGACGGTGCTCAAGGTAATATTACGTTGGGCGGTAATGGTTCCCAAGGGGATGTCATTGGTTTGAACGCGACAGGCGGTCAAACAGTTCATGTTGATGGCGGTAATGGCAATATCACATTGGGCGGAAACGGGTCTGAAGGAGATGTTACACTCCTTCACACTGAAGGTGGTCAGACAGTCCATATTGACGGTGGAAACGGAAATATCACTCTAGGTGGATCCGGTTCACAAGGTGATGTTGTTCTGCTTGGTGTTTCCGGTCTTCAGTCTGTCCATCTCGATGGTGGAAACGGGAATGGCGTATTTGGCGGCAATGGTGCCAGCGGTGATTTGGCTTTGCTTGATGCTGCAGGGAACACGATTATCCATCTTGACGCAAATGATGCGTGCATAAAAATCAATGGATCATATGTCGCGACCGCAGACCATGTTTTTCAGGCTGATTACGCGCTTCCAAATCTTGCTGATGTAGAAGGTTTCATCGCATCTCAAGGGCATTTGCCGGGTGTGCCATCCGCACAAGACATGCAAAGAGACGGCGTTGATTTAAACGCAATGAACGCAACTTTGCTTGCAAAGATCGAAGAGCTAACGCTTTACGTGATTGAGCAAGGTAAGCGCATTGAAGAGCTAGAAAGCAAGCTTGCAAATTAGTGCATATTAGCAGGGTTGAAAGGCGGCGAAATAGGTCGCCTTTCTAATCTTTAACGCGAGGCTTAGGTGGGTTTTCGGGAGTAGGGCGGCCCGGTTTTGGAAATAGATCCAATTGACGAGGATCAGGTTTACGCACACGCGGTTTTCGAACGCTCAAGCCAAAACGTTCGCGTCTTTTTTCTGGGCGCGTGAAATAGACATCATCTGTATTTTCTTCGGCTCGCGCCGCTTTTTCTGCGATGATCTTTTTATCTTCTGCCTCAGCCTCTTCGATGGAAATAACTTTCCAAAAAGTGATGGCAAAAACAGTGTTTTCATCTTTGTCTTCATAAACGTGCACAAAGCCCTGCGCACGCGCCTTATCTGCCTTATCAAGGGCGTCTTCTAATGCGTCTTTTTCTGGCTTCAACCATTCTGTGACAAGGCTAACACGGGCATTGGCAATGCTGTAAGCTTGCGCCTGCGTCGAGCAAAATTTATTGTCGTCTGAGAAGAGAGCAGAACGAGCGTCTTTAGCAAGCGGATAAGATAGTCCCATTTTGAACGGGATCTCCTGTGAATCGACATGGTGATGAGGTTCTATTTAGTCCCTCAGCGATTATTATGCCATAGGAGGAGTCAAACTCTGGTAAAGACGTTTTGCAGCAAGTCTTGCAAATTTCAACGTAATTGATTTTCGACGTGGTCCAGATAGCTTTTTACGAGCAGCTTCACGGATAATGGCACCTCCAAATGCATCTGCAATAATAAAACCTGTCTCGTCGGGTAGGCGCTGCGTTGGAAAATCCTGATCAACAGCAAAGAGAAAATAGTCACAATAGTCTTCATATTCAGGCCATTTCTCGTCAGAGGAGAAATCAGCTAGGCATGACTTCACCTCAATGATGAGAATTTCCCCTTTATGGTTAATGGCCAGAATATCTGCGCGTCTATTATTGGGCAAATTCACTTCGATTAAACCGTTCCAACCAAGATCATGAAGTAGTTTTAAAGTGCCGCTGAAAATAGCATCCGCGCGTTGCGTATTTCGATTGACATTAGGGCTGATTTCTCGGGTCATAAATGATTCTGATTCGTTCAATGTTAGTTCTGAAATTAACGGAACATTAACCATGACGCATTTTGAGGTCGTTGCCGGAACGTTCCGTAAACAAATATACTTATAATCGCGCTTTGGTCGATCCCGATTTCTATTTTTATGGTGGTCGTATATAGGTTACAGCTGCCGCAAGTAAAAAGTGGAGTGATTAATGTCGACAGTTGAAGAGAGTTGGGGATGCGCCCCCCATGGCGACACACTTTTAAAAATCGCGGATAAAGTACTGTCTCAAATGCGACCATTCTTTCCAGATGGTGTTGGACAGATAAATATTTTCATTGATGAATTACCAGATGAAGAAACTTTAGAGGCTCTATATCTGGATGACCCCTATGCGTTGTATGGGGCTTATTCGGGGATGACATCTGCACTAGAGCTACACGAAATTGAAGCCGATGCTCGGATATGGATTTACAGATTGCCTATTTTAAAACACTGGGTTGAGGCTGCTGATATTGCTTTAGAAACACTCATCGCCAACGTCTTTCTCAAAGAAATAGCATCACATTATCGCTGGGAAGATGTGATGTTTGAACATGTGATGGTATCGGCAAATATTCCTCAGATAATGTTCGAATAAGGGCTGCTTAATCGTCTTTTTTCAAATTGTTGATAACGGCGTCTACTAATCTATCAACATAGTTTTCGGGTAGGGGCGCACGCATCGCAACAACACGCTGCCAAACAGGCCCGAGAAGACTTTCAATCACAAAATCTATATCCCAATCTCGGCGAATTAGGTTTTTATTTGTGTGTTCGGCTAGAACAAATCTAACAGGTTTTCGGTAAGTCTCTGCGATCCAATTTCGAAAAATTTCATTGGCTTCATCACTATCGGCCGCTGCCAATATCACACCACGCCATTTGTGCGCACCATCGCCTAATCTAATGTCATTGATTAAGGGGGACATGAGTGCGGATAGGCGTTCTTTTAATGTTGTATTTGGGTCAGTGGATTTGGGTGTATTTTCTAAAGCTGATTGAACCACAAGACAGGCAGGTGTTGGCCACCACCGATATATTGTTTGCTTGGAAGCTTTTGCATTTTTGGCAACTCGGTCAACACTAAAATTGCGCCAACCATTGCTCGCGAGTTCTTCCAATGCGGCTGTTTGAACAGCTAATCTGGAAGCTTCGCTGCGTTTAGGCCCAGCACGGCGGGCAGTGGTTGTTTTTTTGCTTTTCGCAGTTGATTCAACCATTTTGGGTTTGACCTTTAAATCACTGATTCTTCTCGTGACCACATCTTCCAAGATTTTACAGGCAAAGGGAAGACAACAAGGGGATTTAATACTATTTGAATGAATTGAAGTCTGATTTATTGCTTGCGGCTGGTTGATAGAGATCTTCAAATGGATTGATGTTAGCTATGGTCTAAACCATCATTGTCGTTGATATTCAGACAAAGTGTAATCCTGTTTTATTATTAAATGGAGAAAACGACACGTGTGTGCTGCCCGTACTGCTGAACAAGACCGTCTACTGACGGGATATCGTCGCTTCCGTAATGGTCGCTATCAAGAAACTTCGCAAATATATAAGGATCTTGGCAGCTATCAGGATCCAGACATCATGATCATTTCATGTGCTGATAGTCGGGCTGATCCTGCTTTGATTTTTGATGCGGTTCCGGGTGAGTTTTTTATCGTCCGCAATGTGGCAGCGCTTGTTCCTCCCTATGATGATAGACCGGGTGGATATCACGGTGTTTCTGCCGCAGTAGAATTTGCGGTGACTGCGCTTAAGGTCAAACAGATTCTTGTGATGGGACATGCTGGATGTGGTGGTGTCAAAGCATCATTGTCTGCAGCAAAAGATAAACCAGTAGGAACATTTATCGCGCCTTGGGTAGAGATTGCCAATGAAGCGCGTGATAAAGTTCTGGCATGCGAACACAATGATACACCAGAAAAACGCGAGCTAGCGCTTGAGCATGGTGTGGTTGGTCAATCTATTAAAAACCTTCAAACCTTCCCTTTCGTGACTAAAGCAATGGAGGAGGGAGAGCTCGTTCTTGAAGGCGCATGGTTCTCAATTGCAGAAGGGAAACTGCTTTGGAGAAACTGGAGCACAGGTGAATTCTTTGAAGTCGATGCAAACGCATAAACTCTTCACTGACAACACAGATATGAGCCACTAATTACACACTGGCTTGAGAGAAAAGCGTTATATATAGCGCAAAACCTGCAGAGCTAAGCATGAGTAGCGCGGCAATTCGACTAAACCATTTTACAAATTCTTTGCTTTGAAAATTGCGAGAAAGCCGCTCTGCCGCCATTGCGTAAACCCCAAGTCCGAATAATTCAGTAATCGTAACTGTTGCGATGATTATGATGATTTGGGGCAGCAATGGCTTTTCTGCGCTAATATATGCTGGAAGTAATCCCCCAAAGAAGACCAGCGCACTTGGGTTGGCTAACTGCAATCCTATGCCTTTGACGTAAAGAACACGTCTGCGTGGGATGACCCGCGCAGCAAGCGTCATCGTCTCGCTATTTCTGATCATGTCCCACGCCAACCAAACGATGAATGCAACACCGGCAAGTTTGAGTACCAGGAAAAAATCAGGGAAGGTTTTTGCCAGTGCAGCAGCACCTGATACGGCCAAAGCAACCCATACAAGATTGGCTGTGGATACACCAATGCCGGCGATCATAGCAGGTGAAAAACCGTATTTTAGGGATGAAGATGTCACAAGCATAACGGCTGGACCGGGAGTTAATCCGCCAGAGAAAAAGAGTGCGACAAGAGCAAGCCAAATAGTAAAATCCATGGCGACATAGCCGCCATGGATTTCAAATAGTTTCAATAGCTTTTTGGAAAAAAATTATCCGATTAGACTAAAAAATCTTATTTTTTTGCGCGTTCGATCGCTTGAGTGATCAATTCTTCTGCTTTTTCACGATCGCCCCAACCTTTAATCTTAACCCATTTACCTGGCTCAAGGTCTTTATAGTGGGTGAAGAAGTGCTCAATACGTTGAGGTGTGATCTCAGGAAGGTCAGTATAATTATCTACATTGTTGTAGAAAGCTGTCATTTTTTGATGAGGAACAGCGAGAATCTTTTCGTCTTCTCCGCCATCATCTTCCATCATTAAAACACCCACTGGACGCACGCGAAGTACACAACCAGGAATAAGCGCACGTTGACCGATACACATCACGTCAATTGGGTCACCATCCAATGATAATGTGTGCGGTATGAAACCATAATTACATGGGTAACGCATTGGTGTGTAGAGATAACGGTCTACAAACATTGCTCCAGAGTCTTTGTCGATTTCATACTTAATAGGCTCACCACCTAAAGGTACTTCGATAACGACGTTGACATCTTTGGGAGCGTCTTTTCCTAAACTTACTTTATTCAGATTCATGATCCGAAATCCCCTATTTGTTTATTGTGGTATGCCCACCTTAGCCTATCTTGTATCAATAAGGCTATTCGACGAAAGGGAATGCAAGCTTTATGCTAACATTCCCCTTCTAAAATATGTAAATTCCGGAGTTTAGAGGTTTCTACCTGCTTTTTTATCCCGAGATGCCAATAAACGTAGACGAAGTGCATTCAATTTGATGAAGCCTTCCGCATCTTTTTGGTCATAGGCACCTGCATCATCTTCAAATGTCACATGTGCTTCGGAATACAATGAGTATGGGCTTGTACGCGCTAACAAGTGCACATGGCCTTTATAAAGCTTCAAGCGAACTTCACCTGTCACCATGCCTTGAGATGCATCGATTGCAGCTTGTAGCATTTCGCGCTCTGGTGACCACCAGAAACCATTATAGATCAGCTCGGCATAGCGGGGCATTAGCTCGTCTTTAAGGTGGGCTGCACCGCGATCTAGTGTGATTTGCTCAATACCACGGTGAGCGGCGAGAAGGATTGTTCCACCCGGTGTTTCATAGATACCGCGAGATTTCATACCCACGAAACGATTTTCCAAAAGGTCTAAACGGCCAATACCATGTTTGCGACCAAGCTCGTTAAGTTTGGTTAGCAAGCTAGCTGGTGAAAGTGTTTCGCCATTGATGGACACAGCGTCACCGCGTTCAAAACCAACTGTGATTTCTTCTGGCGTGTCAGGTGCTTCTTCTGGAGAAACTGTGCGTTGGAACACAAATTCAGGTGCCACTTCGCCCGGGTCTTCCAAAGCTTTACCTTCTGAAGATGTGTGCAACATGTTTGCATCAACAGAGAAGGGGGCTTCACCGCGTTTATCCATTGGTACAGGGATGCCATGCTTTTCAGCAAATTCTAGAAGGTGCGTACGTGATTTAAATTCCCAGTCACGCCAAGGTGCAATCACGCGGATATCTGGGTTTAGTGCGTAATATCCAAGTTCGAAACGAACCTGATCATTACCTTTACCTGTTGCTCCGTGACAAACAGCATCAGCACCGACCATTTCAGCGATTTCGATTTGACGCTTAGAAATCAATGGGCGCGCAATTGATGTTCCAAGCAGGTAGACACCTTCGTAAACAGTGTTTGCGCGAAACATTGGGAAAACATAATCGCGTACAAAATCTTCACGCAGATCATCAATGAAGATGTTTTCTTCTTTGATACCAAGTTGAAGTGCTTTGTCGCGTGCAGGTCCAAGTTCTTCGCCTTGTCCAAGGTCAGCTGTAAATGTCACAACTTCACAACCAAATTCAGTCTGAAGCCATTTCAGAATAATCGAAGTATCGAGTCCTCCCGAATATGCGAGGACGACTTTTTTCGGCGGATTAGTGACAAGGGACATGAAAGGTCAAACCTTTTGAGTATGTGGATAACTATTCTTTGGCGGCACAATAACGATGCGTGCAGCTTCTGCAACAGCGCTCTTAAGCTCTGTTGCGGCGAGCGCAAGGTTTAATTGTATTTTGCTATGGCTTTCATATCGAAACGGTTCAAAAAATCCATCGCTTGAGGAAAATTTTGTGTGTTTGGGAAACTTATGCGTCGTCCTTGGTAATATTTTGCGCCTGATTTTATCTTATAAGAAGTAAGTCTCGAACGTAGTCTTTTATGCTGCTTTTCAAAATAAGGTATGTGGCAGGCGTCTAAATCAATCCAGCTTTTAGACCCATATAAGGCGAAAGAAACACAATCACACCCTGAACCCAGCCTTATTTTCTATTCACCCTGAATTCATGGAAATGCACAAGAGCGATTAGCAGAGGCTAGTTGAAGCGGGATACGTCATGGCGAAGAATAACATAAATCCAGAAGACAATATTCATTTGCGTAAGATGAAACCTGCACTGATATTTGCGGTTTTATCAGTTTGCGCCGCAATCGCCATGTTTGCTTTTGGCCATATGTCGGCCCAGACTTCGAATTCGCAACGCAAACCATCTGCGGTCGATTATCCTACCTTTCAGGCAATGACAGATGAAGCACGGTCACATCGAGAACAGCGCCTAATTACCCTTGAAAACTTTCTAGAAATGGGTGCTGTTAGCGATACGATTATTTTAGATACGCGTTCAAAATCAGCGTTTGAAGACGGGCATATCAAAGGCGCTGTTCATTTAAATTTTTCCGATTTCACGGATGATAAGCTTGCGGAAATTATTCCTGATTTTGATACGAGAATACTTATCTACTGCAATAATAATTTCAGTGATGATGTAGCACCTGTGCCCAAAAAGATGGTGTCACTCGCACTTAATATTCCCACATTTATCAATCTGTACGGATATGGCTACACCAATATCTACGAGCTAGGGGAAGAGATCTCTTTAGATGATTTGGGTGATAATTGGATAACAAAATCAAACCACTAACGACACAGTATACATGAGGAGGCGGACGAATGATTACGAATACAAAGACTTCAAAAACACTATTTCAAAAATGTGTTTCCGGTTTTCTAGCAATCACAGCGATTTCTCTTTCAGCTTGTGCAAATGCAGAGATTGCGCCGGATCCAGATATTTCAAGAATTGAGGGGGATTCACCCATGCATGCTTATATATTACTCGACCGGACTGGTTCTATGTCGTCCATTTGGGATGAAGCGCTAAATTCGGTCAACACATATGCTGTCTCTCTTGGAACCAAGCAAGCGGGAGAGAAGGGCGATGTTGATGCCGATGTGACGCTCGCTGTATTTGATGCTCAAGATGGCTTGCAGTTTGATGTTTTGCGCAAAGGTGCATCCGCAAAAGAATGGAATGAAGTTAGCAATGATGAAGCATCGCCGCGTGGTATGACACCGCTCTTTGATGCCATCGGACGTATTGTAAGCATTGCTGAAACGGATAAACCTGAAAAAGCTGTTCTTGTGATCATGACAGATGGTCAGGAAAATTCGAGCCGTGAAATCACCAAACATGGCGCGAAAGCGGCATTGGACCGTGTACGCGAAAAAGGCTGGGAAGTTGTTTTTCTAGGGGCTGAGTTTGCCAATTTTGGAGACGCAGAAGCTGTTGGTCAAAGCTATAATAAAAGCATGGCTGTATCTAAAGGTAAGTTGGGCCAGACCATGGACCGTCTTGCTCAGAAATCACGTAGCTACG
This sequence comes from Hirschia baltica ATCC 49814, assembly GCF_000023785.1. Lineage (NCBI taxonomy): Bacteria > Pseudomonadati > Pseudomonadota > Alphaproteobacteria > Hyphomonadales > Hyphomonadaceae > Hirschia > Hirschia baltica. Next base: position 3,309,181 of record NC_012982.1, on the reverse strand, counting down.
CCAAAGGTGAAGAAGCTGAGATTGAGTTTGATGCAGAAGATCGCGCCATTGCCGACGAAGAAGATGTGAAACAACGCAAAGGTCAATAATGTCTTTGTAGAATTCAATCTCCACGTTGATATGCCTGGGTGGTAGGCCATTTGGCAATCAGTGGGACGGGCCAACGTCGAGATTGGAGCCCCACCTCTTCATAACAGAAGAGGTGGGGTTTTTATTTAGTGTTTGAAGTGGCGCATACCTGTGAACACCATTGCAACGCCTGCTGCATCCGCTGCGGCGATCACTTCATCATCACGTACAGATCCACCCGGTTGGATGAATGATGTTGCACCAGCTTCAATCGCTAGAAGCAGACCATCTGCAAATGGGATAAAGGCCTCAGAGGCCGCGGCACAACCCTTTGTGCGTGGCTCATCCCATCCAGCTGCTTTTGCAGCATCTTGTGCTTTGATAGAAGCAAGACGAGCTGAATCAACACGGCTTACAAGCCCCATCCCAAGACCGGCTGTTGAGTCATCTTTTGCATAAACCATACAATTAGATTTGACGTGTTTTGCAACGCGCCATGCAAACAGCATGTCTTTCATCTCTTGTTCTGTTGGTGCACGTTTCGTGACAACTTTCAGATCAGACATTTCGATACGACCCGTGTCGCGCTCTTGCACAAGCATACCACCCGCAATACTGCGATAGTTGAGAGAAGCCTCTTTGGGGTCAGGCAAAGCATCAGTTATCAATAGGCGTAGGTTTTTCTTTTTAGAGAAAATTTCAACCGCCTCATCGCTTGCTCCCGGCGCAATGACAACTTCGGTGAAGACTTGTGTAATCGCCTCGGCCGTTTGCGCATCCAATGCACAATTTAGCGCAACAATACCGCCAAATGCCGATACTGGATCACAAGCAAGCGCGGCTTTATAGGCATCTAAAGCCGTATTCCCAACAGCTACACCGCATGGATTTGCGTGTTTTATTATCGCCACAGCAGGACGATCAGCAGGATCAAATTCAGCTACTAATTCATAGGCTGAATCAGTGTCATTCAAATTGTTGAAGGAAAGTTCCTTACCTTGAATTTGTTTGGCCGACAGAACACCGGGGCGTCCTTCTGGTGTGGCATATACAGCCGCTTTTTGGTGCGGGTTTTCACCATAGCGTAGTTTTTGTTTTAATTGGCCACCAAAGGCACGAATGGATGGTGCTTCAATTTCTTCGTCATTTGTCAGTGCTTCAGCTTCAATTTGTGCAACATACCAGTTTGAAATGGCTGCATCATAGGCGGCTGTGCGTGCATATGTTTTAGCAGAAAGGGCACGACGTGTTTTTAGTGTCGTTGCGCCTGCATTGGCTTCCATATCCAGAATAACTTTATCAACATCGGAGCCATCCGTACAAACAGCGACGAAATCTACGTTTTTTGCAGCAGCGCGCAGCATTGCTGGACCGCCAATGTCTATGTTTTCGATGCAATCTTCAAATGGCTTGCCCGCAGCAACAGTCGCTTCAAACGGGTAGAGGTTCACATAGAGAAGGTCGATCGCGCCTATATTGTGCTCTTTGGCTGCTTGCACGTGTGTGTCCAGATCTCTGCGGTATAACAGGCCGCCATGGACAACAGGATGGAGTGTTTTAACGCGGCCATCCATCATTTCAGGAAAGTTTGTTAGGTCGGAAACATCTTTAACCGGAAGACCTGCATCTGCAATCGCCTTGGACGTTCCGCCTGTAGAAACAAGTTCTACACCCAATTCAACCAATTTTTTAGCACGCTCAATTAGGCCTGTTTTGTCAGATACAGATATAAGGGCGCGACGAATGGGAGAAAGGTTTGCAGTCATATTTGGCTCCGGCCATGATGCCCTGCATAGATTGGTGAAAAGCTAAAACCCTAATGGGAATGCTGCTTGAATAGCACCAGAATTTATCGACAGGACTATTTAATTACGTGATAATTGGGGGCGATAGCACGTTGTGTGCGAACGGCCAACCATGAGTTATCTTTGATAGATAAAAATGGCTTTAGATATGTGAGTAGGCAGGTTTGAAATTATTCAGATCGTGAACGCTTTGCTGCACGTAAAGGCAATACATTACTTTGCTTTTCTTTGAGATAGTCCACGTTTTCTGTGCGGATGTAATCCACCGGATTTTGGGGTAGGTTTGCCGGTTTTGAGATAGCCAATTGCGGTGCTAAATCGGCGAGCAGGTTGAGCGAAATATTACGTTCCCGATTGCGAGCTGCTTCTATCATTGCGTCAAGTGTTGGTAAAATTGTATCTAGATTTTGATAGGAAGATTGCGCAGATAAAACGCCATCAACACCTGTTTCAGAAACTTCTTCTTTGGGATAAAAAACCGTTTCAGCAAGTTTCTCACCGGGCCGTAGTCCTGTGAAAACGATCTCTATATCTTTACCAGGGCGGTAACCTTTCAAGCGGATCATGCGTTCGGCAAGCTCAACGATTGAAACAGGTGGTCCCATATCTAATACATAAAGAAATGCTTCTTTGTGGGGTGATTTGCTAGATAATGCAGAAGCTTGAAGAACAAGGGAAGATGCTTCTTCCACACTCATGAAATAACGAGTCATTTCCGCATCTGTGATTGTGACAGGGCCACCTTCTTTGATTTGTCGCTCGAATAGGGGAGCCACCGATCCCGCCGATCCCAATACATTTCCAAATCTGACGATTGCGAAATTTGTTGTTGCTGCTTGTGGGGCTAGCGCCTGAATGAATAATTCGGCGGCCCGTTTAGAAGCGCCCATGACGTTTGAGGGTTGTACCGCTTTGTCTGTTGAAATGAATACAAAGTTTTTGACACCAAATTCAGCTGCATATGTTGCTGCTAATCGTGCGCCTTCTACATTCGTTAGAATGGCTTCATTTGGGTTGGTTTCCATTAAAGGAACATGTTTTAGCGCTGCTGCATGAAGAACAATGTCAGGTTTTGCCTTTTTCATGGCTGTTCTTAAGCGATTTGCTTCTTTAACATCACCAAGTAGGGCGCGTCTTTGTACATTTGGGAAGTGTTTTCCCATATACATGTCTATTTCATACAAATTGTATTCAGAATTATCGTAAAGGGTTATCTCTGACGGGCCGTAGCTTGCACATTGGCGCACTAATTCAGAACCAATTGTACCACCAGCACCTGTTACGAAAACACGCGCACCAGAAATCAACTTACTAACATTGATGCGATCTAGATTTTTTTCTGGGCGGGTTAAAAGGTCGGTTGGAGAAATTTCATCATGATTGAATTCTCCATCAGCTCTCAGACGTTGAACGGTTGCTTTGAATTTGGCGGAAACTTCCAAGACGGTGTCCATTGTTTCTCGCTCGAGCGTGCCTCCGATCATCGCAATCCAAGGTGGGGTGCCATATCGGGTTGTCATTATCGACATGCTTTCCTGTAATTTGGAAAGGTCTCCTAATACTTGAATACCGCAAATGGCCCGTCCCGTGTGATCCCCACTGGTTTCAATGATTGCAAGTGGGCGAATGGGTAAACCTTCGCTTGAATTATCTAAATCCCTGAGAGTAGAAGAAATTTTAGATGCTGTTCCAATGAGAATTGCAGCAGGTTTCTTTTCGTTCGGCGCACGAAATGCAGCCATGAACTGTCCTGTTGCTCTTGCGCGCGATGCAAGGCGTCCAGCAATCATAATTGTAATTAGAATAGGGACTTCAATAAAAATACTAGACCTGAAAAATCCTTCTAATCTGTTTGTGAGAAACATGATTGGAAGAAATATAAGGTTTGCCAGTAGAGCAGCTTGCACGATACGCCGAAGATCACTCGCGCTCGTATGGCGCCATACTTGGCGGTAAACGCCGGTGAATGTAAGCGACGCAACCATCGCAACAGCAAGTTCAACGGTGTAAAGTGCAGTTACAACGGGGTTTGGGGTCGTCCCTTGAAGGGCATTTCTAATATATATTGCCGAAATCATGGCAACAAATGCCGCTATGACATCATAGCATGTGCAAATAATGATGGCACGCCATGCTTGGCGCTGTCCGATGGTAAAGGCCCGAATAATGTCTTTGCGGGTCAAAAACTATACTCTCTTATGCAGTAACACTATTGATATCAGAGAACTCAATCACTTGAGGTGCGACTCAGTGCCCAACGTAACCTGTTTGGCGCAGTAGTGCCATCTCCAATTGGATTAACTTTACAATAAACGACCAGTTGTGCAGCTGGGAGGCGCACACCGCCCGCCGTGTAAACAGTTTTTTCAACATGCACTGTCTGCTCCGCTCTAAGTTTCCAAGTAATTCCGGTGTCTCCGATAAGTAGAAACACAGAATGTGTGTCTTCACCCTGTTCTACAGAAATTTGAGGGTGAAGCTGGAAACGCAATGCGCATGGGACATCTTCTTCCGGTGGTGTAGAAATTTCAGCTAGGGGTCGGTAGACAGAGTCTTCACCGGTTATTCGCGTCCCGTTTTTAGCTAAAAATAATCTGCGTCTATGCACGAGGCCGTGGCTTTGTCTCCAGCCTGAATGTTGTCCTTCCAGAAGAAATTGATCACCTTCTTCTAATCGTCGAGCAGATACATTTGGCGGGCCCAAAAGCTCCATTAGCCCGGTTGTTTCATTCTGTTTGAATATTCCTGAATTTTGATTATCCAAAACAAGTGTAGAAGAAGCAGCTGTCTGGCGGGCTGCAAATTTCCATGCAGGGTCAAGGTCGGAATATGCCCCCATGGAAGTGATGATTCGATGTGGACCATCGCAAACATGGATAGATAAACAAGATGCACTTGCTATTTCAGTGTTCTCACCGGTTTGAGAAGATCCTGTATCCATATACAGAGTCAGATCACCTGCTTGAATGCGTTGAAATCCAGTTTGTTGTGCAAAAGCAAATTTGCCGCCGCCTTCACCAAAAGGCGCAAGCGCGGTTGTCGCAAGTCCGTCCCATCCGTCTGAACTGGAGTTGGCAACAAGAAGACCTCCATCACCAAGCTGAAGAAATTTGAGCATGTTCTGCATGCGCATTTGTGCTTTTGAGAGAAAGGCGGGAGCTTCCTTGCCCATTCGCAGGAGGAAATCCTCAACAATGTTCAAATCAATGAGTGTTTCAGCAAGCCGAGAAGGGCTTCGCGTAACATGACCACCATCTTTTAGAAGTTGAAGACCTATTTCTTTTTCAAGATTTTCTAATCCAAGTTCCAGATAGGATTCGCTTTCGGGTAAGCAGATACCAGCCAATGTAAGGGCTAATGCGCAGCGAAAACGGCCTCGTAGAGAGTGTACATTTTCATAGCTCAAAGACAGATGGCGTGCTTGTCTGGCAAGACAGTCCAAAAGATTGGCTCTTGTTTCACTCGATACTGGTGCAATGACGACTGGCGCAGCAGACAGCCAGTTAATCACGCGATCAGCAGTCACATTTACGCGCCACGCCGTATCGTCCCATTTGCCAAACGCCTTAGCCCAGCTCACCGTTAAGCTACGGGCCAGTTTCTCGCCTGCTTCACCATTAGCTAAAAGATCACGTAGCCAGTGGAAGCGATGAATACGGTCTGCAAAATTGACACTCGGGAAAGGAGGGCCCCAAGGCGCGCGCGCTTCGGGAACCTCCAACTTTTCAGTCCCAAACCGCCATTGACCATTGATGATATTTTCACCGCGTTTAGCGCGCGCTGGATGGCCTGTTTTGGGGCTACCTAGCAGCGCGTTAAATGTCGCTGGATTTAATCGCATCCGATACATTGGCGATGATTTTATGGGAAGTCCGTCTTCGCCCGTAAACTCGGTCCATTCCGCCGCATCTTTCATATCTGCATATTGGCTAGGAATAGCGCGTGGCTTGGGAGTTTCAGTTGAATCTGTCGTGTGTTCGCTCACCTGTTCAGACTCTAACTGATCAGGATTAGAATCTTCCGCTGTTGTCTCGCTTGACAGCGCGTCGTGCGTTTGCGGGTCTTCCGACTGTTCGTTTTCTGGTGACATGTGTCGCCGGACTCCAATAATTTTGGTGCGGTTAGCCTCTTAAAGCTGAAATAGCATTTGCGTAATTTGCCGGCCCTTTTTTGAACACCGCTGATCCTGCGACGAGTGCGTTTGCACCAGCATTGATAACTTTTGAACAATTATCAGGCGTTACACCGCCATCAACTTCTAAAATAGTTTTTGTGCCCAATGCGTCAATGCGGTTGCGTATGTCTTCGATTTTACGCAATTGGTTGTCTATGAATGATTGCCCACCAAATCCGGGATTAACACTCATAATTAGCACAAGATCTAGTTCTTCAAGAACGTAATCAAGAGCGTTTGCAGGTGTTGAAGGGTTAAGAGCAGCACCGGCTTTTTTGCCAAGCTTGTGTATGGCTTGCACCGTGCGATGAAAATGCGGTCCTGCTTCTGGGTGGGCTGTAATGAGATCAGCGCCAGCATTCGCAAAAGCTTCCAAATAAGCATCAACCGGTGAAATCATCAGGTGCACATCAAATGGTTTGTCTGAGTGCGGCCTAAGTGCTTTTACGACATCAGGGCCAATTGTTATATTTGGAACAAAATGGCCATCCATCACATCAATATGAATCATATCGGCACCAGCAGTGTCGATTGCACGAACCTCTTCGCCGAGCTTAGCAAAGTCGGCTGCGAGAATGGAAGGGGATATCAAAATTTCAGACATAAATTCCGCCTATCAGCACCAGACAAAGGGCGCAAGCTCCTTGTCTGGATTAGGTTGCATTTATTATGTCGTTGGGCCTAGGTGAAAGTCTACTAAAAATAGATTTAGTATCCGATATTGGCGTGTTGAGGCACGACGCGCGCACGATTTCCGTATTCAATAAAGATTGGCGTTCCATTTGGCAGCGCCACATCACCGCCCTGCGTGATAGAAATGATCTCGTCATTTTTATCTAGGCGGATTTTATATTCAAAACCCAGCTGCTTGCCCGCTGATTTGTTGATTTGCTGACCAGCGATAGCGCCTCCAACGGCTCCAACAACACCGGCGATTGCTTTTTCATCATCACCGCCGCCAACTTGGCTTCCGGCAATTCCACCAATGACCGCACCAGTCGCTGCGCCAAGAAGGCCGTTATTGGATGCCGATATCTGCACAGCGCGAGAGGCGACGATCACGCCTTCATCTACACGAGAAATACGCCCAACTTCATCGCGGGAATAATCATTGGCACCTTGACTAGACGCACACCCTGTAATGGCTAGCGCCGTACCTGCCACCAAAGCAAACATCATGTTTTTTGCTGGATTGGTTTGTTTTAGGTTTTTCATAGACAGTGTCATGGCGGGCTCCAAACATGAAACAAGAATGCAAATCATATCGTCCTGTTTTACGGCAGATATGAGGCAAGCTGACAGTTTTATCTAAACAAAACTGTCATTCTATTCATGAATGGAAACTGAACTAAATTAGACCTTTTCAAGGCGCGCCATATAGAACACATCCGACGTGATGAGATCTTCGGGGTTTTCAATATCGAATTTGGGAAGGCTTAATAGTCCGCCAAAATCGTCAATCGCATGCTCATAGCCGGGCACTTCTTCAGGCGTAATGGGTTTACTTATCCATTTGCCACTATCAACGGCTTCTTTGACAACTTCAATCCCTTCAGCGGGAAGGGGCGTACATACACAATATAGCATTGTGCCGCCAGATTTCATCATGTCGTAGGCTGCTTGAACAAGTTTGATCTGAAGGCCGGAATATCTATCCAAACCTTTATCATTTCTTCTCCAAGCGCCTTCAGGGTGGCGCCTCAAAGTTCCCAATGCAGAACAAGGTGCATCCAAAAGCACAGCATCAAACGGTTCAGCAGGTCGCCAATGGCGTGCATCTGTCACTTGCGTTTTGGCTTTCAATCCTGTGCGTTCTAGGTTTTCGCGTACTTTTTCAATACGTTGTTCAGAAAGGTCTATGGCCGTAACCTTTGCACCCTTGCTAGCAAGTTGCATTGTTTTACCGCCGGGCGCAGCACATAAATCCCCAATTGATAATCCTTTGACATCGCCAAATAACTGCGCTGGCAGCGTTGCGGCAACATCTTGCACCCACCATTCGCCTTCAACATAACCTTCTAATTCTGTTAGGCTGGCACCTGTGGGTAGTCTAACTGAACCAGAGGGAAGGGCTGTGCCTTCTAGTTTTTGTGCCCAAGCTTCGGGATCTGATTTCACGGTCAGATCAATACGCGGCTCTAGCATTTGCATCATCGCGATGTTTTGCGTGGTTTCTTCGCCAAGCGCACTGGAAAAACGCTCTGATAGCCAATCTGGCCAGATGCGGCTGGCTGGTAGGCTTTCATAAGCTTCTGGTTCACGTCCGGCGCGGCGTAAAATAGCGTTCACCATACCGCCGCCTCGCGATGCTGGTTTCCATTGGCGTGCTGCTTCTACTGTCGCATCAACTGCCGCATAAGAAGGTGCTTTTAAAACCCATAATTGGGCACAACCAACGCGCAATAAAGACAATACAGCGGGGTCTATTTTCTCTAATGGTCGGTCCAGATAGGTTTCAAGAGCATCATCAATGCGGCCAAAAGCGCGTAAGGCGGCTGAGGCAATTGCGCGTGCAAAGCCGCGATCTGGTCCTTCTAATTCGTCGAAGAATTTTGAACTTGCTAGCGCCTCATCCATGTCTGCGCCTTCATGCACGATACGCATGAGAATATCCGCAGCAGCGCGTCGGCTCTGCCAACCGTTTTGAGGCAGCTTTCCACCTGTACGTTTGGTGGAATTGTCCTGAGGCTTTGAACGTGGGTTTTTACCAGAACGAGATCTGGTGCGTTCGCCTGAAGAGTTTTGGCTGTTTGGTCCAGAACGGCGATTAGGCCCACGTGGTGAACGCGGGCCTTTACCTGATGAAGTATCGTTCACTTAGTAACGCGTTTCAGGTTTAGCGGTTGAACTAATGTTATTATCTTCAGCCTGACGACGTAAACGCGCAATGCGTTTCTCTGTTGCCGGGTGGGATGAACGGTGTGTGCGTTTAGATGCGTGCAATGGATCGACCACGTAGATATGAGCTGTCGCAGGGTTCTTCTCAGCGATAGGGTTGAGAAGAGATACGGTATTGCGGTCTATCTTTTCCAGAGCGGCGGCAAGATCAAGGGGTTTTCCACAAATTTTTGCACCATCACGGTCTGCAGCGTGTTCGCGAGACTTAGAAGCAAAGATTAAAGCGACAGTTCTTGAGATGAATCGTGATGAAATGGCAGATAGGCCAATTGGCGCAAATATGATCCATGTGAGACGGTTTAACAGACCTGAAACAGCCGATGCTATGCCCATGGATAAGCTGTCGCCTCGTTTCACATGCGCGAGCTCGTGTGCGATTACTGCGCGTGTTTCGGCGCGGCTAAGGGTCATTAACAAACCATTTGTTACAGCGATGGACGCGTGAAGTGCATCACGGCCAACTGCAAAAGCATTTGGTTGGTGAGCGTCCATGATAAACAGACGCGGACATATCATGCCGGCGTTAAAAGATAGGTCACGACATTCTTTAACGAATGAACGCACCATTGGAGAGGGGTGGTTTTCATCTACTTCTTGAGCTTTGTGGGCACGCAAGACAAGACTGTCAGCTTTCCAAAAAACAGCAATGTGGAAAAGCAAAGCAATAGCCGTTGCTATAACTGCGCCCTGATTGCCATAGATTGCCCAGCCAATCCCCGCAAAAATAGCATGGATGAAGAACATAAATAAGGTTGCGCGCAAATAGCTCACGGGTCAGCTCCAAAGAGATGAAGGTACAGATATTCGTACCTTTGGGTTGAATTTGATTGGTCTTATTAAGTTGTCACTCATGAAGGTTAATGAATTCCAACTTTAAAAAGCGCTGGACTAAAAAAAAATAGAAATTATCTAGTTTGCATGACCCAAAATAACGAAAATGACTCAAATTCTGAAATTCAAGCCAATTCAGAGGATTTAAACCCGACAATTCCCGGCGCTGCACCGGGGAAAGTTTTGACCGATGCTGCCAAACGCGCATTGGAAGAGGCTGCCATTCGACGTGAAGCTGAAATGGCCGAAACAGCCAAGAAAAAATTGGTTGAAGAGTGGAATGGTCCTGCTGGTGAAGAACCAACGCGTTATGGCGATTGGGAGCGTAAAGGAATCACTTACGACTTCTAATTTGCTAACTTGAATAAAGGCGAATGCAGTTATGAATATTCCCGCCAGAGGCGCGAGTGATTGCGTCAGCTTGATAGTTCGAGTTAACCTCTCATTAATTGTTGAAATTAGTGAGCGTATTATGATGAAATCATTTCTCGGTTCAGGTGTTGTTTTGGTTGCTGCGTTTGCAGGACTAACACCCATAGCTTTCGCTGATGGAAGCAATACACCGACAATTCATACGCCGGCTCCAGCGCCTTTGAACGTGCAATCATATTCGTCGTCTTCACCGACTATTCACTACGCGAATCCAAGTGCGGCTGGAACTAAGATATATTCGTCATCATGTGCCAACTCAGATAATGAAGTTTGTTCAGGAACATTTGTTTCAACTGGGCGTGTTGTGTTGTCAGGTGAGGCTCCAGCTTATGTCGAATCTGTTGCGCCAATCATTCACCGCGGACAACACATGACTTCGACACCTGTGACACAAAAAGTCATCACACATTCGCAAAAACTTCAGCACCAAAACTGCAATTGTTGCGCAAATTGTCAGCACACATCACACGGTTCTCAGCAAATTTACATGGATGGAAATTTCACTGGCGGTGTCGGTGCAGGTGTTTCTAGTAATTGGGGCGGCGGACATGGCGGCTTTTTAAGTGTTCAAAGTCCTATGGTGCGCTCGCGTAATTCTGTGACGTATCACCCATATTCATCCTATATTCCACGCCACCGCACATATCGCGTCAACAAGCGTCGCGGCTAAAATTATCGCCTGAATTTAACGGTGACGCGCTTTCATTAGGTGCATGGTTAGTTGTTCGGGAAGTATTTTGTTTAATATATACAGTGTCTTATTGATGGACCCTGGAATGCAGACAGGATTGGATCTCTGTCCTGCTTTAAAGGTTGCCTTGGCGACATCTTCCGAAGATTGCCAGAGATATTTGGGCAGTGCTTCAAGTTTGCCTCTTTGGCCATTCACATCGTGAAATTCCGAATAGGTCAGACCCGGACATACCGCAACTATATGCAAGCCATACTTTTGGTTTTCCATGTACAAAGATTGCGAAAACTTGATCAAAGCAGCTTTACTTGCAGCATATAGAGTATGCCCCCGACCAGCTGGTGCAAAGCCTGCCATTGAGGCGATATTTATGATGCTCCCATGACCTCTTTTTCGCATTGCTGGAAGCAAAGCATGTGCTAATTCACAGGGTGTATTGAGCATTAATTGCAAGAAAGACGCTTGTTCCTGCCAGCTCGTATTTGTAAATTCTGGGGCTAATCCAAAGCCTGCATTATTCACTAATATTTCTATATCTCTTTGAATAGTTTGAAGATATTGTACAATTTGTTGCGTGCTGTCAGGTCGAGATAAGTCCACGCAATGAATGTATATTGAGATACCGTGTGCCGTTGAAAGTTCCTCAGCCAGTTGTTCTAACTTTTCTTTGCGGCGCGCAACGAGAATAACATCATAATTATTCGCAGCGTATTCCCGCGCAATTGCTTCGCCAATGCCCGCTGAAGCTCCTGTAATCAATGCAAGTGGTCGTTGCTGCTTCGCTAACATCTTATGAGTCCTGTGCATTTAAGGTATTGAATTTGGATCAGCCTTAGTGACAATGATCCCCTCAAAAGAAAAGGGGTAGGGCATTGAAAACTCTAAAGATAGCTGGGTTAATCCTTGGAACAATTTTGATCGCTTATTTGTCTGCATGGGCGCTTCAAGACGATAAGAGCAAGCCGCCAAGTTTCAAACCTAAAATGTCCGACCACAATGGAACGCCGCCCGGCAAACATTGAAGCTGACAAAAATGATAGTGTTTTATCTCAATTGAACACAGTATTCCTGTTAACGGATTACGGTAGTCAGGGTAAGACTATTTATCTTTATTTGGTTTTTGCGGTGAGGAGTGTCTCCATGGAACAGATTCTAGAAATGCTTAATAAGGTCTTTGGTGAAGGTGGAGACCTTGCAGGTATTGCTTCTGCTGCGGGATTGGGAGGCGGCGCGACTAGTGCTGCTGCCGTGGTTGCTTTTCGTGGCATGGTCATGAAATTCATCGTGCGAATTGTGACGACAGCTGCTTTCACTGGTATTGGCTTTTTGGTATTGCTCAATCAGTTAGGATTTGAAATCGTACCAAAGGAAGACCTGCAAATTTCTCAAAATGGAAATGCGAAATCTCCTTTGTACTCTGAATGGGTTGGTATTGAAGGCATGTCTACTCAAGTTGAAAATAGGCTGCAGAAAGCCGAACGCGAAGGTAAGCGTGTTATCGTGTTGGGGCGTCGTTCTAAAAATGACGAAAACGATAATTCCTAGGCGATATCAAAGCTCAGATTAAGCGTCGGTCGGGTCTAGTGGCCAAACCAAGCAGGATATAAGGACAAAACTAGCAGCACGGCTGCTGTAATGTTGAAAACACGCGTCTTGAGTGGGCTGTTTAAGAATTGACGAATTTTTGTACCTGCGATGGTCCAAATACTGATGCTGGGCAGGCTTACGATCCCAAATACAGCGCATATGACCAAGACGCTTAAGAATGGTGCATCCTGCACAGAGTAAGCCGCCATCGCCGTTGTGCCCATTGTCCAAGCCTTGGGATTAACCCATTGAAACAATGATGCTTGCATGAAGGTGAGGGGCGCTGAACCTAAAGCATTTTCATCTGATGCTGATTGTAGAGGCTTTGCGTTGGCAATTTTCCAAGCAAAAAACAAAAGATAGAGCGTGCTGACGATTTTTAGAATTGTAAATGATTGAGGAAATGCCTCAAATACACGCACTAATCCGATCCCGACTAGAAAAAGCATGAAGATGAAACCAAGTCCAACACCTAACATGTGCGGGATCGTGCGACGGAAACCGAAATTGGCTCCCGATGCCATGAGCATGAGATTGTTAGGACCAGGTGTTATGGATGCCACACCACCAAAGGCAAAAAGTGCAAGGATAATTTGATAAGTCATGAAGGTGCAATAATAATCACTTTTTAGAGCAATATGCGTTTACAATTAATGATAAAAAATGACCAGATGAATGGTTAAATATTGCAAGAACTATATCGTGATGGGAATGGTGAATGCTTTAAGTGGTCGAGAAAATATTCGTCCAGCTGATCTTTGAAACGATAATATGATGACCAGCTGGAGAAGATTATTTCATCGGTTTAGTGTTCATGTCCGTGGATTTTAAAATAAAGCGTCTTATAAGCTTCTATTTTGGTGCCCAGGATATCTGCTTTTTCCATGTCTGAACTTTGTTTTGTTTTCATGGCGGCAACGATGATTGAATGTGCTAGCTCTAAAGATTGAACATATTCCTCGTTTTTAGCTGCATCAGCCGGCGCTTTAATGCGTTGCGCTAAAAAATAAGTTGCAATTTCATTTTGAATTTTTTGTGCGTGGTTTTCTTTATTTATCACCCAGCGGACTGTGTCATGTGTGGTTTTTGATTCAGAAATACCCTCAATGGAACGTTTGATCGTCTTAACGTGAAGGGCGAGTTCATCAAATTTGGCTTCGTCATCATAAATTCCACAAGGAATTTCACAATGTGCCATTGCAGGGGCGGCCATGGAAAAAGTTGAAATTCCAAGAGCTAAAGCTGTGAATAGAGTGCGAGTCGGTTGTTTCATGGGGTGCCTCGTCGTGATGTGGATATGAAAAGTCTTGTCACATATTTGAGAGACATTCTCAACATGTTTAAATATGATCACTAAAATTGTGATCGTTTAGGCCGATATCGTCCTGTAATTGGCCAGTTAAATAGCACGCTTTCCAATTGCGGGCCTGCACCTATATTGTGAACAATAAGAGGTGTGCCATCGCGTGCCTTTTGGTCTGTGACGATGCCTATGTGTGGCATCCATCCACGGCCATGGCCACTTAAGTTCCACGCGACGATATCGCCTGCTTGATAATCAGATGGGTTTTCAGAAGGCGACAGGCGCATTCCATGGCGTGATAGATAGGCTTCTATGTTCGGCACGCGGCGATGGTCAATATTGCGATCTGTGCGCTTTAGCCCCCATCGTTGAGGGTAGGCATCAAAATTGGCTTTCATGTCTTCATGGATAAGCTTTTGCAGATCTATGTCGAGCGTTCTGAGGGCACGTATAACGACATCTGCGCAGACACCTTTATCTGGTGCTACGTCTCCATTGGGATAATCAAGCCGTGCATAAGCGGGATCATAAGTCACTGAATGGTGTGTGCGTTCTATAGCGGAGCTCGAAAGGCGTTTGCCAAATTCGATATCGCTTACTTGCGCAAAACTTGAAGACGCAAAAGCCAGCGGTAAAATTGTAGCGAAGAGGGGGGCTGGATATCTCATGTGTATATCAGATAACTAAAACTTGGCTGATATGGGGCGAGAATAGGCATGTGCTGTCACGAAAAAGCCCCACCAGAATGAACGGGTGGGGCTTAAAACTTCGTCGCTATTGTAAAGCTTATGCTTTGCCGCGGTTCCGTTTACGGTCGTTCGGGTCTAGCCAGACTTTACGAAGACGGATGCTTTCTGGTGTGACTTCAACCAATTCGTCATCTTGGATGTAAGCAAGTGATTTTTCTAAAGTCATTTGAAGAGGTGTGGTCAAACGAACAGCTTCATCTGTACCAGATGAACGCATGTTTGTGAGTTTCTTACCTTTAAGACAGTTCACTTCAAGGTCGTTATCGCGTGTGTGCTCACCGATGATCATACCTTCGTAAACTTTCACACCAGCACCGATCATCATCGGACCACGGTCTTCTAGGTTCCAAAGTGCGAATGCAACAGCTTCACCAGTACCGTTAGAGATCAACACACCTGTGTGACGACCAGTGATAGCACCTTTGTGAGGAGCGTAATCATGGAAAATACGGTTCATAGTTGCTGTACCGCGTGTGTCACCTAGCAATTCGCCTTGGTAACCAATCAAACCACGTGATGGTGCGTAGAATACCAAACGTGTACGGCCAACACCTGATGGGCGCATGTCGATCATCTCAGCTTTGCGCTCATTCATTTTTTGAACAACGATACCTGAGTGCTCTTCGTCCACATCGATCACAACTTCTTCGATAGGCTCAAGCTTGTTGCCGTTTTCGTCTTCTTTGAAAACAACTTTCGGACGAGAAACACCAAGCTCGAAGCCTTCGCGGCGCATTGTTTCAATCAATACAGAAAGTAGAAGCTCACCACGTCCTGATACTTCGAAAGCATCACCTTCAGCAGCGCGCGCTACTTGCAGAGCAACGTTACCTTCAGCTTCTTTTTCCAAGCGATCCCAAATCATACGGGAGGTTACTTTTGTACCCTCGGTTCCGGCAAATGGTGAGTCATTCACACGGAATGTCATTGTGATTGTTGGCGGGTCAATCGGTTGAGCTTGCATGGCTTCGGTCACTGCAGGGTCACACAAAGTGTCTGCAACAGTGGCTTTCGTCATTCCTGTTAGAGATACGATATCTCCGGCAACACCTTCATCAACAGGGGAACGCTCTAGTCCGCGGAAAGCGAGAACTTTGGAAACGCGGAATTGTTCGATCAAAGTACCATCGCGAGACAATGCTTTGAGCGTTTGGTTTGGTTTAACCGAACCTGAAGCAACACGTCCAGTTAGAACACGACCAAGGAAATTATCAGAAGAGATTGTTGTGGCTAGAAGGCGGAATGGGCCTTCTTCTGTAACTGGCTCAGGAACATGCTCGATGACCATGTCAAACAGAGCAGCCATATCTTCTGTTGGGTTGTTGTAGTCTGTGCCCATCCAGCCGGCTTTGGCAGATCCGTATAGCACTTTAAAGTCAAGTTGTTCGTCTGTTGCATCGAGGTTTGCGAATAGATCGAAAACTTCGTCAATCACTTCATCAGGGCGGCGCTCTGGTTTGTCGATTTTGTTGACAGCAACGATTGGTTTTAGACCAAGTTTAAGCGCTTTAGATACAACGAATTTAGTCTGAGGCATTGGGCCTTCAGCAGCATCAACAAGAACAATACATCCATCTACCATGTGAAGGATACGTTCCACTTCACCACCAAAGTCTGCGTGTCCTGGTGTGTCAACAATGTTGATGCGAGTGTTTTTCCAAACAACAGATGTGTTTTTTGCTAGAATTGTGATCCCACGTTCACGTTCTTGGTCGTTTGAGTCCATCATCCGTTCAGATGTGGCTTGGTTTTCACGGAAAACACCGGACTGTTTCAAAAGACAGTCAACAAGTGTTGTTTTACCGTGGTCAACGTGAGCGATAATAGCGATGTTGCGCATCGAAGTGGTTTGTTCGGCGGTCATGTGGCATCTTCCGGGGAGATATAAATACTTTGACGCTGCAGAGCCTTTCCGCAACATCGTTTGGGCGCGACATACAGCAAAGAAACACGTTTGGCGACCCCTGACTGTTTATCCTGTGTAAGACGGGCAGCAATTCATGTTTGAATTTGAAGCGAGTACACTGCTTTTAGACGATCAAATGTAATATACTTCATCTTTTGCAAGGCGTTTTACTTTTAACGTATTAGTAATTCAAATATAGTTAAATTAACCATGGTGCATTGTAGTCCTTTACATAAACTGAGTTGGTACTTCCATTGTTGATATCTATAAAAAGCAAAATACTGAGTGTTGTTGCACTTTCTCTTTGCGGTATGGCGGTTTGCGTTTTTTCACTAAGCTGGCGCAGCTATCACAAGAGTGAGCAGGGAATACATAATCAACTGGAGAGCATTGTTCAGGCTTCCAATACTATTATCCAGTCTGAATATGATTTGTTCCAGGACGGCTCAATCACTGAAGCCGTCGCCAAGGAAAATGCACTTAGAAGTATTGCGGCACTTAGATATGGTGGCAGTGAATATGTTTTCATCCTTGATGAAGATGTAAATATGTTGATGCATCCAATCAAACCCAAATTAAACAATACTTCGGTTAAAAACTCTCAGGATCCGACAGGTAAATTCTTGTTCCGTGAAATGGTTGAAGTCGCCATGAACGGTGGTGGAATTGTTGAGTATATGTGGCCGCGCCCGGGCGACGAAGAGCCCGTACAAAAGGCGTCTTACCTAGACGTGTTTGAGCCGTGGGGATTTGTCATCGGTACAGGTGTTTACATTGATGATTTGAAGTCGGTTCTAATGAACACATTGATTGAAGGCTTTATTATTCTTCTTGCTTTTGGTGGCATTACTGGTCTGGTCGCTATGCGAACCGCAAACTCTGTTGTTCGCCCCATGCTAAGGCTAGCGGATACTATGAAAGAATTAACGCTTGGAAATACGTCCATTGCTGTTGAGGGTACAGAACGCAAGGACGAGATAGGTCCGATGGCTGTCGCGGTTACAGCTTTTAGAGATGGGCTTGCGGAGCGTGCGGTATTGGAAAAAGCAAATAAAGAAGCTGAATCTTCTAATTTATTGCGTCAAAACAAAATAGAAAAATTAATTGAAGTCTTTAAGGGTAAATCTGCAGACGTTCTTTCACAAATGGAAGCCAATATCCATTCGTTGAAATCTTCTTCTGATGGACTTCAAGGGTATGCTCAGGAAACTGATGCGCAATCTGCGCGGGCTTCTGCCGTCTCGCACGAAACATCTTCTAATGTCCAAACTGTTGCTGCTGCAGCTGAAGAATTGTCTGCGTCTGTGTCTGAAATTATGCAGAATGTACACAATAATAATGGAACGATCTCCGAAACAGCAAACATGACTTCTAAAGCAAATGAAAAGGTGAAGGAGCTCGCAAATGCTGTGTCTAAGATCAGTGATGTTGTTAGTTTGATTGCTGATATTGCTGAACAAACGAACCTATTGGCCCTAAATGCGACGATCGAAGCTGCAAGAGCTGGGGATTCTGGAAAGGGTTTTGCCGTCGTTGCATCTGAAGTTAAACAATTGGCTGATCAAACAGCGCGGGCTACGGATGAAATTTCAAACCAGATTTCTATGGTTCAAGGTTCAACGAAAGAAACTGTCGTCTCCATTGAAAATATCACTCAATCAATGGAAGAGGTTTCAAACATTATGTCCGCTATCGCAGCCGCTGTTGAAGAGCAGGGCGCTGCTACGAATGAAATTAGTCGAAATGCGCAATTTGCAGCTACAGGTACATTAGAGGTTTCAGAAAACACTCAGAATGTGACAAAAACAGCCAAAGATACAACTTCGTCAGCACTTGAAGTTGGACATGCAGCCGATGATTTAGCAATGCGCGCTGAAGAAATGAAAGTGCAAGTTGAGCAATTTTTAAGCGGCGTCGCGGCGGCCTAATTCGCTCGATAGACTTAGATTAAGGAAAGCAGTTTTTCTTCCAGTTTTTTTGATTGTGTTTGAAGGTTGAAATTCTGCTCGGCGTGTACTTTCCCTTTCCGTCCCATCGCTAACGCGTTTTCTGGTGATGCCAGTAGGAGAGTCAGTTTCCTTGCAAATTCTACATGATCATTTTCATCAACCAAGAAACCGGTTTCATTGTCGATAATGCATTCTGGTATTCCAGCATGACGCGTCGCTATCACTGCGCAAGCGGCTAGCTGAGCTTCTATGCAAACCATTGGCAGTCCCTCGGCGTCTCCTGAGGCGGCCCGTTTAGATGGAATACAAACAATAGACGTTTCGGCAAAATGTTTTGGCATGTCATCTGCGGGAATCCAGCCGGGAAGTTCTGCATCGATATTAGCTGCTTTGAGTGTCTCGGCGAGGTGTGCTTTGAGCGCACCTTCTCCAAGCAACCGAACTGTCCAACCCTCCAACTGATCAGAAACCAAGGCGAGCGCTTTTATGAGGGTGTCTATGCCTTTTTTTTCAATCCAGCGGCCGGCAAATAGAATAATTTTCTTCTTGTCGCCTGCATAAAAACGATCTGGATCAGCTGTATTACGGTGAACATTCATTTTACTTGCCGGGCAGCCTTTTGCTTTTAATTCTCGGCCAATAAATTCGGAGCAAGGCAGTATAAGTGCGGCGTCATTCCATAATTGTTGTCGACGACGATTATAGACACGAAACAAACTATTCTTAGTATTTGAATGCTTAGTTGCATCTCCACCATGGTAGGTGACAACTAGCGGAATATCCAAAGCCTTGGCTAGAGGAAGTGCATAGGCACCAGATTTGCCAAAATGGGCATGAATTAGAACTGGTTTTTCTTTCTTAAGGCGCGCTAATAGTTTTTTAGAAATAATCCCAAATTGCTTGAAGCCGGTTTCACCTGCTAGGCCGTGATAGTCTCCAAGTGTAATGAAATCAGTATTTTCGGGTGCTGGGCCACGTAATTCATGGCCGATATAGACCGGTTTGAGGTTTGAAAAGCTTGTATAGGCACGATGAATGAAACTTTCTGAAGGAGAAAACAGCTTGTCTGCAAAGACCAGAAAGTTGGCTGGGGCGTCAGGCATCACAGTGTTCTATCCGCAAAAGTAATAGGGCAGCTTTAAAGGCGCATAAGTGGTAAAGCGCAAATTGAATATATATGTCCAGCGGGAGTTGCGCTAAAAATATAGAATGAAAGTGTGGTTTTGTTGCCATATTTTCAATTCAGCCTAATTAAGGCGGGTTGCTTTGAAAGGCGCTACGGCGTAGCGTCCGGCTCGATTTTCAGGAGTTATATAGATATGAGCGCGTCCTACCGTCTCTTTGGCGCGGAAACTTCCGCTTTCTCAATCAAGCTAAGAAGCTACATGCGCTATAAAGGCCTTGAGCATGAATGGCTTGTGCGTACATCTGAGAATGAAGAAACGCTCAAAGAAGTTGCAAGGTTTGCAACATTGCCCGTGCTTGTGACAGCGAATGGTTTTGCTGTACACGACACGACACCGACAATTGAAGCTCTTGAAGCTGATAGTCCTAACCCTGAAGCGATCCCAGAAGACTTATCATGCGCTTTTTTAGCGGCAGTCCTTGAAGATTATGCTGACCTTTGGCTTTCCAAAGCAGTGATGCAGTATCGCTGGGGACGAAAGAAAGATCAAAAGGAAGCTGCGATACGTGCTTTTGATGAGTATTTCGTTTCAGAGAAACCTGAAAACCGCAAAGAGATGCTTCAGGATTCAATCGAACGCATGATGGATATGTTTCCAAGCATGGGATTGAATAAGGAAATGGGCGGCGTTGTGGAGAAGAGTTTCAAACGTTTCGTGAAGCTTCTGAATGTGCACCTTGAGAAGCACTTGTTTATATTCGGCGGTCGGCCGTCCATTGCTGATTTTGGACTCGCTGCTCAATTGGGACAATTGTTGAAAGATCCAACACCTGCGAAAATTATTGAAAAAGAAGGTCCTTTCGTAAAAGCTTGGTGTGAGTTCATGGATGACCCAAAGCCAAATGGTCCATTTGAGCCATTGGCCGATTTGACTGAAACGCTAGCTCCTTTGTTTTCTAAAGAACTTGCCATTACGTTTCTGCCTTGGGCGGCGGCAAACCTTGAAGCATCTTTATCGCGTCAAGAAGAAGTGACTGTTGTTCTTGGCAAAGAAGCTGTGACACATGCACCATTGCGTTCAGCTGCACGCTCTTTCAAAGATGTGCGTCGTAAGTTTTCTACGCGTGACGATGAAGAAGCATTGATGTCATTTGTTGAAGCTGTGGGTGTTGGAGAGTTTTTGCGTCGTCCAGAACGACCAAAACGTGATGACGATGGTAAAGGGCGCAATCATCGCCGTGGACGCCGAAGAGGTGCACGCAATAAACGCGAGAATGATACGACAGAAAGTGAAGCAGTCGTAGCAGCTGGGATTGTTGCGGTTGAGAATGAAGCTGATATTTCGGCTAAATCCGTAACTGAAGCGGAAACTAGTCCCGATAATTCCAATCAGCAAGAAACACCTATAGTTTCGTCTGAAGAGGCCAAAGTACAGGAAGCTGCTGATCAAGTTGAAAAAGCTGAACCGGCTGATTCTGATATGACTGAAAAGACTGAGGCGAACGAAAACACCTCTGTTGAGGCATCTCCTTCCATTGATGCGGGTTTAGCAGAAAAATCGAGTTCTGCTGTTTCGCAAGAAGATGGCGTTGCGTCGGATGATAATGAAAATCAAGCCACAAAAGACTAGATATTTAAGCGCATAGGGTGGGGTGATTGATGTTCGAAGTTTTATTGGGGGCACCGATCACGTTGGCGCTAATTGCGGCGAATGTGGCATTTTCATTGATCGGTTTTTCAAACGAGAAATTTTTTCGTGCGAATTATTTATTGGTTGGTGACATTGTCCAGAAGCACCAATGGTATCGGGTTTTAACATCAGGCTTTCTGCATGTGTCGCCGGGGCATTTATTGCTTAATATGCTGACGCTCTTCTTTTTTGGCCCGTATTTAGAAATAAAACTGCTGGGGCCGACAGGATATTTGCTGGTTTATTTTGTATCGCTCATTGCTGGTGGAGCGTGGGCTGTATTGGAAAATTATAGACGGCTTGATTATTCTGCGGTTGGAGCATCTGGTGCAGTTTCGGGTGCATTGATCTCATTCTGCATGTTTGAACCATTCTCATTGATTTATTTGTTTATGATTATTCCCATTCCGGCCATCGTATTTGGAGTAGCATTCATCTCATATTCTGCTTTTGCTTCTGGGAATGAAGACTCTAAAATCGGACATGAAGCACATCTCGGTGGTGCTATTGCTGGACTTCTTGTTACGGTTTGTCTGCATCCGGGCATTCTCAATAGTTTGATTTCTCAGGTATTGAGTTTGGTATCCAGCGTTTAAAAGCCTTATTTAAAAACAAAAAGCGATACTGCTCTGATCTCGGGAGGGGAGAGAGATCGGCAGTATCGCTTACCTGAATCGGGGGATCATTCAGGGATTTAAAAGACGGACGAAATATCTAATCCATCTTTAAGTCTTGTTCTGGTGAGAGCGCTCTATTACGCGACACCGATTTTTGTTGTTTCAGCAGTGGCTTGACCGTCAATCGCTTCTGGTTGCGCCTTAGATGTCCCGCTGCCAATTGCTATCTTGCGGGGCTTCATAGCTTCTGGAAGCTCACGAATAAGGTCTATACGCAGCATACCGTGCTTCAAATCGGCTTGGGTCACGATAACGTGATCGGCAACCTGAAAGCGACGGACAAAGCCGCGTTCGGCGATTCCGCGATGGAGGAAGTTACGCTCATTTGCATCTGATGAACTGTCTGGCCCTGCCTTTTTGCCGACAACGGTCAGTTGGCCTTCTTTGATTTCTATTTCTAGATCATCTTCAGAAAAACCAGCGACAGCAATTTCAATTGCAAATGCATTTTCGTCTAATTGTTCAATGTTATAAGGGGGATAGCCCTGTGCACCATCTAGTCGCTGTGCGGTATTTATTAGGTTTGCCATGCGGTCAAATCCAACCATTGTGCGGTATAGTGGTGTTAAATCAATCGTGCTCATAATCTGTCCTTCTTCAGCAACAGGCGCGATCCGGGTGTCGATTGTTCCGGTTCACAGTTTCAAATTCCAAGCATCACGCAACAAATGTTCATCGCTTTGCTTGAGAGACCCGTCATCGGCGTCTCTGGATTAAAGTTAGGAATGAAGATTAGGGTGTTCAAGGGCAACAAAATAGATAATGTCCAAATTATTGATTTTAGGTGGAGGGAAATACCCATGAAAACAACTCAAATTTTGATGGCAGGAGCCGCAGTATTTGCACTCGTTGCATGTGAGCCAGAAACATCAACACCTACAAATGAGGATGTAAAATCAGCATCCGAAACTGTAGAAACAACTGAAGTTGAAGCCGAAAAAAGTGCAATTGAGCTTGCTTTGGAGGGTGACTGGCGCGTTGCTCCAGAGCGTGATGTTTGGCGCCATCCTGCTGAGACATTAGAGTTCTTTGGTGTTGAAAACAGTGACACTGTCGTTGAAATTTGGCCCGGCGGTGGCTGGTACACATCTGTTTTAGGGCCATACCTAAAATCAGGTGGCGGAAAATTGATTGCGGCTTCTTTTGATCCAGCATCTTCTGATTATGCAAAAAATGGTATCGAGAAATACACAGAAGCGTTCTTGTCAAAACCAGAAATTTACGGCGATATCGAGCTTACAGTTGCATCTAAAGAATCTGATGGGTTGGGTGTTGAAGGAACAGCCGATGTGGTTCTGACATTTAGAAATGTTCACAATTGGATGGGTGGATCTTATGCCGACAAAATGTTTGCAGATTCTTTTAGAGCTTTAAAGCCTGGTGGAATATTGGGTGTCGTTGAGCACCGTTTGCCAACAGCTGCAGAACAAGACCCTTCTGGTAGCGGTGGATATGTTCAGGAGTCTTTGGTGCGTCAAATGGCTGAAGAAGCAGGGTTTGAATTTGTGGCAAGTTCTGAAATCAATGCAAATCCTGCGGATACGGCTGACCACCCATTTGGTGTTTGGACTTTGCCGCCTGTAAATCGTTCTGCACCACGTGGAGAAGAGCCGGCGGCAGATTTCGATAGCGCAAAATACGCAGCGATTGGTGAATCTGACCGTATGACATTGAAATTTATGAAGCCAGAAGCTGAATAAAAACAAGTTAAAAAAACTAACGTGGCATCCCTTCTCACAATGCAGAAGGGGTGCCATTCTATTTTCATTGTCTGGTAATGCTATTAAGGTGGGACTTAGCTTTAAGTTATCTATGATAAAAGGGGTGTCGGAGATGAAACGTTTTATTGCTTTGAGTGCGCTTTTTCTAAGTGTATTTACGTTTGCCTGTAGTGCGCCACCTGAGGATTCCTACCCGAGTGAAACTCAAGAAGATTTTCCACCACCACCTCCGCCTCCTCCTCCTCCTGTTCTGCCTGAACCTGATGAAGATATGGGGATGGAAGCAAGTTCCGATGACGAGGTTGCATTGGATGAGGTTGCTTCCCTTGAGGTCGTTACTGATTTTTTAAGAGCAGACGAGGGCTTTTTGCCAAAAGAAGGCGAGCTTCCCGTTGGTTTGGTGTTGTTTGATAAAAGTGAAGAGCTGAAAAATGCTGTGTTGTGTGATGCTTACACGAAAGAGTTAAGGACACATGCCGAGGCTAAAGCAGATGCACCGGATCAGGATTTTTTTGTGACTTACTGGTTGCTCAAAGATGAACCAGGCAATTTTTCAAGCTGTGATGCACTGCGAGATGCTTATGATTATGAGCGAGCAGAAAAAATAAAGTCCGATTATGGATTGGAAGATACCAAAGGACCTGTTTTCCTAGCTGTGGATGCAAATGGGGATAGTGTGTTCTTGGACTTAAGTGATGCAGATATGGCAGCGACGAGGGCGGCTGTGGATCAGTGGCTAATTCTTGCGCTTGAGAGTTCAGACGATACTGAAGAGATGGTGAATGAAGAAGCGTTTGCCGAAGCTGAGGTTGGGCAGGTTACACAGTCTAGGTTTTCGTTGGCATCCTTTTCCGTAAAGGTGAAATCAAAATTGTTAACTATGGAAACGACAGATTTACTGGAAGAAACGCAAGTCAAAGACCGCAAATTGTTTGCTTACAATGATCCAGATACTGGTTATCGCTTAGGTTCTACCCTGCGATTTTAAAAATGGGGGTTTCCCTTTACCCAAGGAAATCAGCTAAAGAGAATATGGGGAGTCGCAATTGCTGTTTTATCGTGGCAATTGTAGCAAAACACTATCAATAGCCTCGATATGAGGAAGGATTTACGACATGGATTTGAACGAAATTACTGCGAAGATTGCCGGTGTTGTTTCTTCAGGAACAGATTTTGACAACACAGTGAAATTTGACTTTGGTGACATTGGAAAATTGTTCATCGATGGTGCTCAGAATGCTGTCACCAATGAAGATGGTGAGGCTGATGCCACTATTTCTGTTGATTTTGAAGATTTCAAAAAACTTGCTCAGGGTCAAATGGATCCAATGATGGCTTTCATGCAAGGTAAATTGAAAGTTGCTGGTGACATGAGTGTTGCTATGAAACTTCAAGGTCTATTTTCAAGCATGAGCTAGTCTACTGATTTTGATCAGAATTAGAGTGCATTCTTTTCGCCATATATGTTGAGAATGCACTCATATTATATGGGTTTTGCTTAAATTGCGCGTGGTTTTGATGGGGATAGTTTTTGATGAATGAATATGTCCTGATACCGGATAATCCTGCGCCAGAATCGATTGAGATTTTCTATTTTAGAGATGATCAAAACCGTCAAATGCGTGGAATGTTCGCGCATGCTAGTTCTAAATATGCTTCGCCGCGTGGAACAATTATTATCAGTCCTGGGCGTACTGAATTCATCGAAAAATATTTTGAACTTGCTAGGGACATGCAAGAGCGTGGGTTTTGCGTTGTTGCTTTTGATTGGCCTGGGCAAGGGTTATCTTATCGCATGCTCAAAGATCCCTTAGCGGGACATATCGATGATTTTAATACATATATTCAAGCTTTTCGCCGTGGTCTAAATGCGATTGATCACAAACTTTATGGAGCAAGAGTTGTATTGGCGCATTCTATGGGCGGAGCTATCGCCCTAGAAGCAATACGGCAACAAGTACTTGATGTTGAAGCTGCTGCTTTTTGTGCGCCAATGTGGGGGCTTAAAATAGCGAAAATTCTGCATCCGCTTGTGCCCATAATGTGCAAAATCGGGAGATCTGAAAAACTTGTCCATAAGCATGATCTCGATGAGAAATTTGAAGGCAATATCATTACCAATTATGAAAAACGTTGGAAGGTCCAACAAGACCTAATCAAAGCAAACTCAAAATTGGCATTGGGTGCAATTACTTGGGGCTGGGTGAATGAGGCGCTGAAGGTATCTAAGACTTTAGCTCAGCCCAAGGCATTAGATCATATCAATATCCCAATACTCATTGCATCGGCATTGGAAGAAGCACTCGTGGACAATCATTCTCACGCCTTACTGGCAAGTCGTTTGAAGAGCGCTCAGCATATCAAAGTTGCTGGGGCAAAGCATGAAATCCTAATGGAAACAGATAGTCGTCGGGATCAGTTTATGACCGCTTTTGATAAAATGCTGGATCGTGCTGGGATATAACTAGTTACAATCAAGTGCTTTTGCAGAACGGCGCAGTGAAATAAGTGCTTCGTCCAGAATATTTTGATTTGCAGCAGCTACAATCTGTCCGCCGAGCTGCGCTGGTCTTCCGCACCAGTCTGTGACAACACCGCCCGCGTTTTCGATGACGGGGATGAGAGCTGCAACATCATATGATTGTAGGCCAGCTTCTGCGACCATGTCCATTGTGCCGGCGGCAACACGCGCATATGCGTATGCATCTAGCCCATAGCGGGTGAGTTTTGCTGTTGCACGTAAATGTTCAAAGGCACCGCGTTCGGGATGAGTAAAAATGAAATAATCGGTCGTTGCGAGTATGGCGTCGGTCAATTTGGGACAGTTTCGTGTTTTTAAACTGTGTTTTTTACCTTCATTATCAATCATATATGATCCAGAAGGTGTGCCGACATAGCGCTCTTTCAGATAGGATTGATCGATAATGCCGATGACCGATTTTTCTTCTCTCACTAGTCCTATGAGCGTTGTCCAGACGGGAAGGCCAGACATGAATGCGCGTGTGCCATCAATGGGATCAAGATACCAAGTCCAGCCTGAAGTACCGGCTTTATAGCCATATTCTTCGCCCATAATGGCGTCATCAGGGCGTTCTTTATCTATGATGTCACGAATAGCTTGTTCGGCTGCTTTGTCAGCAATTGTTACCGGATCAAAACCAGATGTCGCTTTATTGTCAGCGACTGATCCTTCACCTCTAAAAAAAGGTAGAATGGTCTTGCCTGCAGCGTCGGCCAGTTTCTCGGCGAAAGCTGTGAGTTCTAGTAATTCTTGTGCATTGCTCATACGAGCAAGATGCCGAGAGCTGCTATATTTTGCAAGCGGAAAGTCGACCACTGTGTGAACAGTGTCGATAAATTGGCAGTGTTGTGATCAATGAATATCGACTCTGTGAAGGGGTAGTGTGTGTCTACCCCTTAGTCAGAGTGTGTTTCGTGACGCTTTTATGCGGCACCTTGATCTTTGTTGTCTTCTTCAAGTGCTTTTGCAAGATCAAGAAGGCGACGACGTGGGCGTTCGCTCAAACGATAATAGGCACGAACAAGTTCAAGTGTTTCTTTTTGAGAAAGAATGTCACCTGACAATGTGTCATTGCCGTCATTTGCTGGTGCTTGTTTTCCATCTGGCGCTAGTCCATCAAAGAAATAGCTGACATTAACTGTCAAAGCATTTGCAAGGTCGAAAAGACGACTGGCTGTTATGCGGTTTGCGCCACATTCGTATTTTTGAATTTGTTGGAAACGTACACCAATCTCAGAGGCTAGGTCTTGTTGGGTCATCCCTAGAAGACGGCGTCTGCGACGAAGGCGCTTTCCTACATAAATATCTACATCTGTTGCCATTGTTACACTCCGACCTTGTTGGCACGCTTGGCACCGTACCAATTGAATACCTGTCGGGGGGTACTGAGCAATCTATGGGCCAAATGCAGGAAATCGGCGAAGATTTTTTAAATGGGGCTTATTTTAACCATGCTTGATATGGATCGAGACCGAATCTGCTTAAACGGAGTGCAGTAAAATCTCGAATGCAAGCGAAACGGGCGGATGCTTAGAAAAATGTCATTACACGTTTTGAAAAATTGCGAAACACAATTGATTGGGGTTTAAAGGTCTTGCTGGCGTTCGCGCCGCATTCGTTCTGATTTTCAGAACGTTTCCTCCCTATTAAAACTTTCGGGCTGTGCGTTTGCATAGCCCTTTTTTTATTGCGTACCTCTATTGCGATTGCGGGATTGGTATATTTTTAGGGGTTTTGGGAGCGATTTGCTTTGCCCAAATATTTAATTCTTTAAAAATTGAATTTATGTCGGATTTCAGATTTTTAGCATTTTCTGACAATAAGACATTTTGTTCGTCCAAATAGAGCTTTCGATTTATTTCTATTTGCAAAGCATGGCGCTGCTTTTCAGGGCGGCCCTGTGATTGGGTGATAAATCCACCTGCATAGGGACGATTTCTGGCAACACTGTATCCGTGTGAAGTGAAAGCGTCTTCCACTTTTTGAGTCAGTTCAGCAGAGCATGATCCGCCAAAGCGATCGCCAAGAACGATATCCGGGAAATTTCCGCCTATTTCGCTTTGAGACGGCATTGAGTGGCAATCGATCAAGAATGACACACCAAAATGTTTGCGGGTGGTGTCTATCAGAGCATCAAGGGCTTTGTGATAAGGTAGGTATATTGTTCTAATACGCTTTTTTACCTCATCTGGGGTAAGTTTACGCCCATATATAGTTTTTCCTGAAAATGCTATTCGCGGAATACACCCTAAACCTGCTTGAACACGCGGTGTTCTATTGGGGCGGGGTGATTTCATGGGTGGATCTATAAGGTGAGCGTCCAATTCATTGGAGGCTCGGTTAAGGTCCAGACATGCACGACCTACAAGTGCGCGCAGCAGGGGAGCCCCTATTGCTGGAATATCATCAAATAATACATCGACATAGGCATCTTCCACGCGGCGGAGGTCCAGAGGGGTGGCAATACACGCACTAAAAAACGCACGCGGATAACATCTGCCCGAATGCGGTGAGGCAAAGACGAGCGGGCTTGTATGCGATTCTGGGTAAGATATGGAAAAACTCTCTTGCGAGTCGTCAAGAATGTGGCGGCAGGTTAGATCCTGAGCCTGTGTTGATTTATCTTCAGAAGAGGGAATGTGACCATGCATTCCAATGGTATAATCCGTGACGCAAGGTGAATGCAATCAATGAAATAAAGGAAGTTGCACTTGATTGTTCATTGGAACTTTACTCAATTATGGGAAGTTTGCTATTATTGCGAACAAGCGGTGTGGTGAGACAGGACATTATGGCTAAAATTATTCTTGCGGAAGACGACAACAGTCTGCGCGGTTTTCTTGTGAATGCGCTTAAAAAGGCAGGTCACACAGTTCGTGATTATGATGATGGTGAATCAGCGCTTGAAGCACTTCAGGAAGAAGTGTTTGATCTGCTTCTGACTGACATTGTTATGCCTGGTCTTGATGGGATCGAGCTGGCGCGCAAAGGTGCAGAACTTGATCCAGCAATGAAGATTGTTTTCATTACTGGCTTTGCGGCTGTTGCGCTTTCAAACGGTAGCCCGACACCAGCAGGGGCGAAAGTGCTTTCTAAACCTTTCCACTTAAGAGAATTGGTCGATGAAGTAGAACGCGTTATGGCTGCCTAAGCTTCGTCAATAGTGTTAAGATCGCCGCCGAGTGGGACTTGGCGGCTTTTTTGTATTTGCTTCTTGGCTTGGCTAAAGCCTTAAACCGTGTTCCAAGGTGGTTATGTCTTCAGAAAATTACGATATTATTGTCCTTGGCGCAGGTGCGGCGGGGCTTTTTAGTGCCATTGAGGCGGGAAAACGCGGTCGATCAGTCTGCGTGATTGATCATGCCAAGAAACCAGCTGAGAAAGTGCGTATCTCGGGTGGTGGACGTTGTAATTTTACAAATGTGAACACGCATCCCTCCCGCTTCATTTCGCAAAATCCGCATTTTTGTAAGTCAGCGCTGAAGCAATATACGCAACATGATTTTATTGCGCGCGTGGATCAGCAGGGCATCAAATATCACGAGAAAACTTTGGGCCAATTGTTTTGCGATGATAGTGCGACTGAAATTATTCAAATGTTGTTGGATGATTGTGCGGCTAATAATGTCGAGATCAGGTTGAGTACTGAAATTATAGGTGTTTCTAAACGTGATACCGAATTTTTGGTGCAGACAAGTATAGGCAATATGCATTGTGAGTCACTTATCGTGGCAACGGGCGGGCTTTCTATTCCTAAAATGGGAGCGACACCTTTTGCTTATGAATTAGCAAAACAATTTGGCCTCAACATTATTGATCCACGTCCGGGACTCGTGCCTTTTATGTTTGGCGGAGAATTATTGGCAGAAATGTCGGAATTGTCTGGTGTGTCTGTGCGTGCGCGCATTGATACTGGGGAGATTGCCTTTGATGAAGCCATGCTCTTCACGCATAGAGGTTTATCAGGACCGGCCGCACTGCAAGCGTCGTCTTATTGGCTTCCCGGCAATGAAATTGAAGTCAATCTGGCGCAACGTGTTGATGCTTTGGCTGCTTTGAAAAAAGGACGCGAAGAAGCACCGAAAAAGAAATTGGCAAGTGTGTTGGAAACATTTTTACCATCTCGTCTGGCCCAATCAATTGCTGAACAGACATATGCTAGCTTTCGGATGGCTGATCTTTCCAACGCGAAATTGGAAGAGATTGCAAAGCGTATTTCAGCTTGGCGGTTAAAACCTGTTGGCACGGAAGGTTATCGTACCGCTGAGGTGACGATTGGCGGTATTGATACCAATGATCTGTCGTCAAAAACGATGGAAGCTAAAAATGTAGCGGGATTATTCTTTATTGGTGAAGCCGTTGATGTCACAGGGTGGCTTGGTGGATATAATTTCCAATGGGCGTGGTCATCTGGCTATGTGGCAGGGCAAAATGCCTAAACCAGATTGAGATCAAACTGGTTTAGTGAGCGCGTTCTAAATGTGCAGATAATGATTCAATGCGACTGGCCGCATCAGATAATGCTTTTGCTGCGCGCGCTTCTATTGCTGTTATCCGTTCATCAAGTGATTTAACACCCGCATCCATTTCTGCATCGTCCAATTCATCAAGAAGAGATAGAGCGGCAGCTAGGAATAGTCTTTCTACGCCGATCTCTCCCATGACTTCAGCTAATCCGATGACACGTTTATCCAGACGTTCACCAAGTTTGGTTAAACGTGCTTCCTGTCCTTCTTCACAAGAAACGATGTAGCGCTTCTTATTGATTATTAATTCTGCTTTGCTCATCTTTTCACCCCAAAAAGACACGGGTTTTGATTAATGTCTGTACTTCCCACAATGTCAGACTTTGCCCAATGCCTCTCTTACTTCTTTTATTGCTGCTCCTAAAGCGCTAGAGGCTTCATCGGCGAGCTGTTGTAATTCTTTTTCTCTTGCGCGTGCGCTATCAAGATCCATGGCCAAACGTGCACGGTCGCGTCTCAAAGCTTCGGCTTCTCTTTCGGCGGGACGGGCAGCTTCTAGGCGTTCGAGCATACGGTCTACGCTTCCCGTCAAAGAGGTGACGGCATTGTTCAGGCGTAATTCAGCCTGTCCCAGAATATCTCGGACGGGTGCTTGCTCGCTTTTTTTATCGTTATCTTGCTGATCCATATTAACTATTTTGCTTCACTAAACACTTGGATGCAATCAATTTTTGCAATGGCCATTTGTCGAGGTCTGATCGGAAGGGTCTTGACGTAATTTATAATGCGTTTAACTCAGCTAAAAACAATTCAGGGAAGCCATTATGAGTTCATCAACAGTTGCAAATCGGGATATGGCGAATGCCATACGCGCACTCTCTACAGACGCTATTGAAAAAGCGGGAATTGGGCATCTTGGATTGCCTTTGGGGATGGCAGATGCTGCGACTGTATTGTTTGCTCAGTTTCTAAAATTTGACCCGACAGCACCTAAATGGGCCGACCGCGACCGCTTTGTTTTGTCTGCTGGTCACGGGTCTATGCTCATCTATTCTTTGTTGCATTTAACGGGTTACCCATCCGTATCAATGGAAGATATCAAGCAGTTCCGTCAATTAGGGTCTAAGACACCTGGGCACCCTGAAAATTTCATTACTGAAGGCGTTGAGACAACAACAGGTCCATTGGGGCAGGGGATTGCCACAGCTGTTGGGATGGCGATTGCCGAACGCAATATGAATGCGCGCTATGGTGATGAGCTTGTTGACCATTACACCTATGTGATTGCGGGTGATGGTTGCTTGATGGAAGGTATCTCTCAAGAAGCTTTGACACTTGCTGGCCATTTGGGGCTTGGCAAGTTGATTGTACTTTTCGATGACAATGCCGTGACGATTGATGGCGGTACTGATGTAGCTGATTCAACAAAACAAACAGCGCGTTTTGCCTCTTCTGGATGGCAGGTCGATGCCGTTGACGGTCATGACCCAGAGGCCGTTGCTGAAGCCATAGAGCGCGCAAAAGCAAACACAGACAAGCCAAGCTTGATTGCTTGTAAAACTACAATTGGTTTTGGTGCGCCAACATTTGCCGGACAAGGTAAAGCGCACGGTGGTCCATACCCAGCAGATGAAACTGCGGCACTGCGTGAAAACCTTGGTTTACCAAGTGAGCGTTTTACGGTTGTGCCTGAAGTGCTGGATGCATGGCGTGCTGCGGGTGCGCGTTCTGTGGATGTACGCAAGGCGTGGGAAGCACGTTTGAATGCATTAGATAATGCATCTGAATTTACACGCGCAATGGCAGGCAAGCTTCCTGAAGGCGTAGAAGCTGCGGCGAATGCTCACAAAAAAGAAGTTGCTGAAGGCCAAGCGACAAAAGCAACGCGCCAATGGTCTGGTGCTGCGCTTGAAGTGCTGACAGGTGCTATTCCTGAGATGATCGGTGGATCGGCAGACCTGACTGGTTCAAACAACACGAAAACATCTCACACAACGGCTTTGAACAGTGATGACTGGGCTGGGCGTTATATGCATTATGGTGTGCGTGAACACGCAATGGCGGCTGCGATGAATGGTATGGCACAGCATGGCGGTGTTATCCCTTATTCTGGGACATTCCTCGCATTTGCTGATTATTCTCGTGGTGCGATACGTTTGGGTGCTTTGATGGGTGCGCGCGTTATTCACGTCATGACGCATGATTCAATCGGTCTGGGTGAAGATGGACCAACACACCAACCAGTGGAGCACGTGGCTTCTTTGCGTGCGATGCCGAACATACACGTTATGCGCCCATGTGATGGTGTGGAAACGATGGAAGCGTGGCAAGTGGCATTGAGCCGTGAAAACGGACCTTCTGTTTTGGCTTTAACGCGTCAAGGTGTTGTGCCGGCACGTAAAGATCACACGGATGAAAACTTGGTGGCAAAAGGCGCTTACATTTTATCTGAAGCCAAGGGTGAAGCTCAAGTTGTTTTGATTGCGACTGGATCTGAAGTTGGTCTTGCACTGGAAGCTCAAGAGAAGCTCGCAGCTCAGGACATTGGCGCACGGGTTGTGTCCATGCCATGTATGGAATTATTCCTAGAGCAATCTGACGCATACCAAGCTGAAGTTCTTGGCAGTAACTTACCTAAAGTTGGCGTCGAGGCCGGCGTGCGTTTTGGTTGGGATAGCGTGATAGGATCAGATGGTGAGTTTGTTGGTATGAATGGATTTGGGGCGTCTGCGCCTGCAAAAGATCTGTTCAATCACTTTAACATCACGTCTGATGCCGTTGTGGATGCCGCATTAAAGCAAATCTAATTGACTGACTAATATTGATAAAACTTCGCTACGGGGCCATGTATTCCGTAGCGACACTCACAGGGACTAAAAAGGGAATATAAAGATGGCTGTACGTATAGCAATTAACGGCTTTGGCCGTATCGGACGTTTGGTATTGCGTTCTATTATTGAAAACAACCGCACTGATGTTGAAGTTGTGTCTATCAACGACCTCGGTCCGGTTGAAACAAACGCACACCTTCTAAAATATGACTCTGTTCACGGTACACTTCAGGCGGATGTGTCTGTTGATGGTGATAACATCATTGTAAACGGTAAAGCGATCAAAGTAACAGCTATTCGTGACCCTAAAGAACTTCCACACGCGGAAAACAAAGTTGATATCGCGATGGAATGTACTGGTTTCTTCGCCTCAAAAGAAAAAGCGTCTGCCCACCTTGAAGCAGGTGCAAAACGCGTTCTTGTGTCTGCACCAGCAACGAATGCTGATAAAACAATCGTTTATGGTGTGAACCACGGTACATTGACCGCTGATGACATGGTTGTTTCTAACGCGTCATGTACGACTAACTGTCTATCTCCAGTTGCTAAAGTGTTGAATGACACGATTGGTATCGAAAAAGGTATCATGACAACAATTCACTCATACACTGGTGACCAGCCGACACTCGACCGTATGCACAATGACCTTTATCGCGCACGTGCCGCGGCATTGTCTATGATCCCGACATCAACAGGTGCTGCTAAAGCCGTTGGTTTGGTTCTTCCTGAGTTGAACGGAAAGCTTGATGGTTTTTCTCTACGTGTTCCAACTCCAAACGTGTCTGTCGTTGATTTGAAATTCGTTGCAAAACGCGACACAACAATCGAAGAAATCAACGCTGCTGTTAAAGAAGCTGCTGAAGGTTCTTTGAAAGGTGTGCTAGGTTACACTGAAGTGAAACATGTATCTTCTGACTTTAACCACGACCCACACTCATCAATTTTCCACGCTGACCAAACTAAGGTTATGGATGGAAACTTTGTGTCTGTTCTAGCTTGGTATGACAATGAGTGGGGCTTCTCAACTCGTATGTCTGACACTGCAGTAGAGCTTGCAAAATTTATTTAATAACAACTGACTAAAGAGTATAGTATATGGATTGGGGATCGCTCTATCGAGATTTGATAACGCTGTTTGTGGTTATTGACCCTATTGGAACGATCCCCATTTTTATTGCAGTTACCGCAGGTATGGCACCTGAAAACCGCCCTAAAGTGGCGCTTATCGGTGTGTTGATCGCCGCAATCGTGCTCTACACGTTTTTGATACTTGGGCAGCTGGTTTTTGAAGCGCTTGGGTTGGCGTTAGGATCTTTTCAGATTGCAGGCGGGATAATTCTGTTTTTGTTTGCACTGCAAATGATATTTGGGCCTTCAAAACCCGAAGAAGAACTCAATCAAGCAAAATCAATAAGCCAAAGCGCGGTCTTTCCTTTGGCTATGCCATCTATTGCATCGCCGGGTGCAATTATGACTGTGATTATTCTTACCGATAATCATGGGCATTCCGTTTTGGAACAAACCGCTACCGCAGGGCTGTTGCTGGGTGTGCTTGTGTTCACTTTTGTGCTGCTTCTTCTTGCTAATCCAATACTAAAATTAATCGGGACTTCTGGAGCTAGTGTCATAAGTCGTGTAATGGGAATGATATTGTCCACTGTTGCAGTAGACGCCATTCTAAACGGTTTTGCTGTCCTGAATGTCATAGATTTAAACCATTAGGAGAAAGTCATGTCGAATTTTCGAACAATAGACACGATTGCCAATGAACTAGACGGCAAAACAGCCTTGGTTCGTGTTGATTTTAACGTACCTATGAATGATGCCGGCGAAGTGACAGATGACACACGTCTGCGCGCCGCAATGCCGACAATTAAATTTCTCATCGATAAAGGCGCAAAAGTAGCGCTCTTGGCACACTTTGGTCGCCCAAAAGGTAAAGTGGTTCCAGAGATGAGCCTTGGGCCAGTTGTTCCTGCTATTGAGGCTGTGTTGGGTAAGTCTATTACGTTTGCAACTGCATGCGTAGGCCCAGTTGCGCAACAAGCAATTGATCTTGCTGGTAAAGGCGATGTTATTCTTCTTGAAAATACACGTTTTGAAGCAGGCGAAGAGAAAAATGATACTTCTCTTGCAGAAGAAATGTCCAAGCTTGGTGATATATTCGTCAATGACGCATTTTCTGCGGCGCACCGTGCACATGTCACAACGGAGGGGATAACTAAATTTCTTCCTGCATATGCTGGACGGTCTATGGAAGCAGAGCTGAAATCACTTGATGCAGCGCTTGGGACACCTGTTCGTCCTGTTGTGGCTGTGGTTGGCGGCGCGAAAGTATCTTCTAAAATCGACTTGCTCAAAAACCTTGTGTCCAAAGTAGATACTTTGGCAATTGGCGGCGGTATGGCGAATACATTCCTGTTTGCAGATGGGATAAATGTAGGAAAATCTCTGTGTGAGTCAGAACTAACTGGCACTGTTGCAGAAATTAAAGCAGCTGCTGAAAAGTCCGGCTGTAAGATTTTGCTTCCAACAGATGTTGTGTGTGCCAAAGAATTTAAAGCATTTGCACCGTCGCGTATTTGTGACGCAAATGATGTGGCTGATGATGAGATGATCCTTGATGCAGGTCCTATCGCAGCAGCAGCACTTGTCGATGAAATGTCTAAATCTAAGACAGTTGTCTGGAATGGTCCGCTTGGTGCGTTTGAACTTGAGCCATTTGATGAAGCGACAGTGGCAGCTGCAAAAGGTGCTGGTGATCTCGCAAAATCTGGTAAGATTACTGCGGTTGCAGGCGGTGGAGACACTGTTGCAGCGCTTAATCATGCAGGTGCGGCTGAGGATTTCACCTTTATTTCTACAGCTGGCGGTGCCTTCCTAGAGTGGATGGAAGGTAAAATTTTGCCAGGTGTTGAAGCGCTACGTGCCTAAAAACGTAACAAAACTGACGTTATAGATGCATATAATGTTAGAAGATGAAATGGCGGCACGAAATCTGCTAGGGTTTCGTGCAACCGCAATAAAGCAATAATCGCGAAAACGCGAATGCAAATGGGACAAAATAGAATGACTAACAAAGAAATGGCGCACCAAGCGGCAACCAAAATTGGATTCGTAGCTGCTCTGGACCAATCAGGTGGTTCAACGCCTAAAGCTCTTAAAGCTTATGGTGTAGAAGAGAACGAATATTCCAATGATGATGAAATGTTTGCGCTTGTTCATGAAATGCGTACTCGCATCATTAAATCACCAGCTTTCAATGGCGAAAAAGTTATCGGTGCTATTTTGTTTGAGCGCACGATGGATGGCCAAATTGATGGCATGCCAACAGCAAAATATCTTTGGGAAAAGCGCGGCGTTGTTCCATTCTTGAAAATTGATAAAGGTCTTGCAGACGAAAAAGACGGTGTTCAGTTGATGAAGCCAAACCCAGGTTTGGATGCTTTGCTTGAGCGTGCTGTTGCCAATGGTGTTTATGGTACGAAAATGCGCTCTGTTGTGAATGCAGCTAATGAAGCTGGTATCGCGGCTGTTGTTGCTCAGCAGTTTGAAGTTGGTAAGCAGATTTTGTCACATGGTTTAATGCCGATCATTGAACCAGAAGTGACAATCACAATTGCTGACAAAGCCGAAGCTGAAGCTATTCTTCGCACTGAGATCACAAAACAGCTAGATGCGCTGCCAGACGATTTGCAGGTTATGTTGAAGCTGTCACTTCCAAGCGAAGCAAACTTCTACAAGCCATTGATCGATCACCCACGCGTGCAACGTGTTGTGGCGCTTTCTGGTGGTTATTCACGAGAAGACGCGAATGCAAAGCTTGCATCTAACACAGGCATGATTGCGAGTTTCTCGCGTGCGACGCTTGAAGGTCTTTCAGCCAAGCAAAGTGATGATGAGTTTGATGCAACGCTTTCAGCAACAATCGATTGCATTTGTGAAGCTTCTAAAGCTGGCTAAATCAGTCGCATTTCCATATTGATTGGACAATTTATTTTACCCGCTCCTTAGATATAGGGGCGGGTTTTTATTTTAAAGCGGGACAATATGCGGCTTGGTCAATTTTCTGATGCAAAAACCATAAAAGGCTGACATATAGATTTAGTTACCAAAGCTCTTTGCCTTAATAAGATTAAATGATGAACCAAGAATGCCGCCTATACTTGATCACGCCTCCTGTTATTGAGGATGTGGAAGCTTTTGCACGTGATTGTGAGCAAGCCTTGGATGGGGGAGATGTTGCGTGTCTTCAGATCCGCTTGAAAACGCGTGAAGGTGTTGCTGCAAGTGATGCACATATAGAAGCAGTTGCGAAACGTATACTTCCAATGGCGCAGGCCAAAGATGTGGCTGTATTGATCAATGACCGTCCAGATCTTGCGAAGAAGTTTGGCGCAGATGGTGTGCATATTGGGCAAGATGATGTGACTTTGAAAGACGCGCGTCAGATTGTTGGTGATGATGCTATTGTTGGGGTGACGTGTCATGATAGCCGTCACTTGGGGATGGAAGCAGGTGAGGCGGGGGCTGATTATGTTGCTTTTGGTGCATTCTATCCCACACAAACCAAAGACCCTAAAGCCAAGGCTGAATTGGAAACATTGACTTGGTGGCAACAATTTATTGAAGTTCCCTGCGTTGCGATTGGTGGTATTACGGTTGAAAATGCAAAACCTTTGATTGATGCGGGGGCTGATTTTCTTGCTGTTTCATCGGGCGTCTGGAACTATGCTGACGGACCTAAAGCAGCGGTTGAAGCTTTTAACGTTTTGATGCAGTCAAAGGGTTGAAAATGTCGGACATTTCCGGCAAATTCTGACCTAGATAGCTGATTTTTCTATAATTAACCAAATAATTTAAACGTCGAGCGAATTTTATTGGCTCGATTGGACCGCGTTTGAGAGGTAGCATGATGACTGAGATCGATGCACGACAACGGTTGAAGTTTTTAGTTGGTGGCGTAAGTCTTCTAGCGCTTGGAAGTTGTAGTGGTGGAGGGGGAGGTTCATCGCCTACGCCCACGCCAACATCCACCTCGACGCCAATTGATTATGAACCCACATCTGGATTGTTGCGCAACACATATAGGAATAATTTTAAAATCGGTTCGGCGGCACTAACGCCTCAGATTGATGCAAATGATCCGATAGTCGATCTGCTTAAAAGCCAATTCAATTCTATGATGGCGGAATATGAGATGAAGGCGGATGTCATCTCGCCCTCTGAAGGGGTTTACGATTTTTCAGCTGGTGACAAATTGGTTGCATTCGCTGAGGCCAATGGTTTTGAATTACATGGCCATACGCTTCTCTGGCATTCATCGACACCTGATTATTTCTTTTTAGGCTCCAAAGATGAAATCAAAACGAAACTTCAAAATTATGTGACTGAGGTCGTGACGCATTTTAAAGGTAAGGTGCATTCTTGGCATGTGGTCAATGAAGTAGTCTCAGACAGTGCAAGCGAAACAACTGCGCCATATAGAAATTCTGATTGGTATCAGGCTGTTGGTAGTGCTGAATATATTGATTGGGCATTTGAAGCTGCTCATGCTGCGGACCCAGATGCATTACTTTTTATCAATGAGTACAATACAGAATTTGAAGATAAAAGAGGCCGGTTGATTGAGATAGTCGAAGACCTGCTAGACCGGAACATACCGATTCATGGTGTCGGCCACCAGTGCCATTTAGATTATAGAGATGCCGCATCTTCGGTATTAAGTGCAATTGATGCAGTTGATGATCTTTTTGCTGGACTCGTCAATCACATTACGGAAATGGATATGTCGGTATATGGAGATCCTGGTTCTTGTTGGCAAAATGAAACGGGGTGTGATGCTGATTTTGGTGCGAATGTGCCCGCAGAGCGATTAAAGCTTCAGGCGCAAATCTTCAGAGACCTTTTCAATGGCCTAATATTGCGACCGAGCGTAGAAAACGTTTCATTTTGGGGAGTTTCCGATGCCCATTCATGGCTCAATGAGAGGCCGACTGAGCGCACCAATTACCCTTTATTGTTTGATCGTAATTACAAAGCTAAACCGGCCTTTAGAGCAATAACTGATAGCAATTACGTGATATAGTTTGTTCGTTCTTAGTTGCTCATTTGTGATGGAAATTTAAAAGGGGTGGGTTTGATTGTTGGGTGTAGAATTTGTAAAATCGCCTTGAAATTGAGCTACAATGGCTTGTTACCTTGATAATTTGCTCTGACTAGGATAGACGCCCCGTCTGGTATTTTACTTTGTGATCTCCACACACATCGCAAAGACTGCTCTTAGGAAATCAAAAATGTCGCGTCCTTCACCCACCGTATCGATAATGATTGAAGCTGCTCAGGCGGCTGGCCGTAAATTATTGCGTGATTTTGGCGAAGTGGAACAGCTTCAGATTTCTAAAAAAGGACCGGCAGATTTTGTTTCTGCTGCTGACAGAAAAGCCGAAGAGATATGTTTTGATCGCTTATCCAAGAAGCGTCCGGGCTATGGCTTTTTGATGGAAGAGGGCGGCATTGTAGAGGGATCTGATAAATCACACCGTTTTATTGTTGACCCGTTAGATGGCACAACAAATTTCCTTCATGGTATCCCGCATTTCGCCGTATCAATCGGGCTTGAGCGCGATGGTGAATTGCGTGCAGGTGTTGTGCATGATGTGATCCGCAATGAAATTTTCTGGGCAGAGACAGGTGAAGGTGCTTGGTTAGAAAATAGACGTCTACGTGTATCTAATCGCCGTAAACTTGGCGAAAGCGTTCTTGCCACAGGCATTCCCTTTATGGGGCGTGGTGATCACCCGGAGTTTTTGAAAGAACTTAACATCTTAATGGGTGAAGTTGCTGGTATTCGCCGTTTTGGTGCAGCTTCGCTTGATTTGGCTTATGTCGCTGCTGGTCGCTTTGATGGTTTCTGGGAAAGAGGGTTGGCACCATGGGATGTGGCGGCGGGAATTGTTCTAGTTCGCGAAGCTGGCGGTGTCGTCAATGGCCTTGGCGGTAAGGAACCGCTAAATGATGGGGATCTCGTTTGCGGGAATTCTACACTGGTTGCCAAAATGACAGATCGTATTGAAGGTCGCGTGAAGCCCAAGTCTTCTGATACATTTTAGTTTGATTTAAGGGCCAGATATTTTCTGGCCTTTTTGTTTCCATGCTCTTATTTCGGCATAAGCGGCAGATCAGTGTCGCCAACATCAATGCCGATTGGCTTGAGCATTTGTGTAATTTGGCCACGATGATGGGTTTGGTGATTGAACAAGTGTGTGATGCATAGCCAGAAGGGTTTAGTGATTAAATCACCACCCCATGCGGGTTTCCAACTCAGATCACCTGATACTTGGTTTTCTTCAAGTGTGTTGGACCATTTTATGATGTATGCTGCCATTTTGAAATGTTCATCACGCAGGGTTTGAAAATCGTCAAATAAGTCGACGCCCATTTGCCCGTCCTGGATTGGATAAGTTTTACCAGTAAACCTGTTCATCCAACGAATGTCAGCCCAGAGGAGATGGTTCAGAGTTGAATGAATGGATTTAAAAAAAGCACCACGATCCTTTTTCAGCTCTTCAATCGTTAGGTCTTTTATGGCGGTATAGATTTTGGTTGTCATCCATTGATTATAGAGGGCAAGTTGCTGGTAATTTCTGGTCAAATTCATGCGTGATATTCCATCTGGAGGACGAGTTGAATTTTGTTTCTCTCAACATAATTGATTAATGAGCTGTTCAGATTGAAGGTTCAGAATATAATCACATTCTGTGCGTTTTGCTAAATTGAATAAAAAGATGGTTTCACCTCAATTCTGACTCGATTGGTCGCAAAGTGCAGCTTGCAATATAGGTCTGTCAATTTGGCAAAGGTTCAAAATGTCGTCATTCTTAGGTCGTATGAATCAAGTCGTTTCTATATTTTTTGCGCTTGGAGTTTTCTTCTCAGGTATTCAAGCGCTCGCGCAGGAATCTAGTGCTTATCATTTCGATGAGGAACCAAATATAAGTGCGCCTTCTTTAGCGCCGCCAGCGCCCGCGCCGGTGCTTGACCTTGCCTATATTGATCAACGTGCTGAAAAATTAATGCAAGAAGACCAGATGATCGGTTTTGCCCTAGCTGTTGTTGAGAAGGGCGAAATTTCATTTGTAAAAGGATATGGGAAAACCTATCCGGGTGGTCCTGCAGTTGATAAAGACACGGTTTTTCGTTGGGCATCCTTGTCTAAAGGCATGGCAGGTACACTTGCTGGTGTTTTGAATAAAAATGGAGCGTTAGATTTAAAAGCGCCAATATCTGATTTTCATACGTCTTTGCGATTACCCAAAAACGGCCTCTCGACGTTAAAAGTAGAGGACATACTTTCGCATCAGTTGGGGATTGTTCCTAATGCCTATGATACGCGGCTAGAGGATGGCATTGATCCGAAAATCATACGCAAAGATCTAGGTAAACTGACCAATATTTGTACGCCAGGTGAGTGTCATTCATATCAGAATGTTGCCTTTGACACGATTTCAGAAGTGATGGCAGAAGCAACTGGTAAAGATTATAAGGACTTGGTGACAGAATATATTTTTGCACCCCTTAATATGCGTTCAGCTAGCCTAACGAAAGATGATCTAAAACGTACAGGTAACTGGGCGCGGCCATTTGGATATTCGTCTGGAATTTCTATGATGCGTCCGGTCGAGCTAAATGACAATTATTATAAAGTTCCTGCGGCAGGCGGTATGAACTCATCTATTGAAGATTTAGCGCAATATATGCGCGCCCAAATGGGTTTGGTGCCCGAAGTCCTGCCAGAAGATGTTTTGCAAGAGATACACACACCGCGTACACCAACGTGGAAAGAACGTAATCGCATGCGGCGCAAATCTTCGCATGTCACACATGCTGATTATGCTCTAGGGTGGCGTGTTTATGATTATGCGGGTCATAAATTGATTGGACATCGCGGAGCTGTGAGAGGTTATCGTGCCATGATCTTGTTTGATCCAGTATTGGATACAGGGATTGTTGCTATGTGGAATTCAACGTCTAGCAAACCTGTCGGTCTCCAATTTGAGTTGATGGATATGGCTTATGGTTTTGAGCGAACCAAATGGATGCAGCTCACTTCCGATGAAAGTGAGCCGATCAGACATGGTGGTGATTAGCTTCAGCTAGGTGCCTGAAAATTGAAGTTCGGCCAGATGGGCATAAATGCCGCCTTGCTTGACGAGACTTTCATGATCGCCTTCTTCCGCCACACTTCCTTGATCCATCACAATGATACGATCTGCTCTGCGCACTGTTGCCAAACGGTGTGCGATAACAAGCGTTGTACGGTCGTCTGATGCGCGATCTAGGGCAGACTGTACCAAGCGCTCGTTTTCGGCATCCAGCGCGCTTGTAGCTTCATCTAGCAGCATAACAGGAGCGTTTCGTACGAGTGCGCGTGCAATAGCGACCCGTTGGCGCTCTCCACCCGATAAATTCTTGCCGCGTCCGCCCAATTCAGCATCGAGTCCTTGTTTCGTCTGAAGGAATTGCCAAGCTTCTGACGCTTTAAGGGCGTTGATAATGTCTTCATCTGAAGCTTCTGGGAATGCAAAGCGCATATTGTCGGCTGCTGACCCTGAAAACAAAGCTGCTTCTTGTGGGACATATCCAAATTGAGCGCGCCATTCTTGTGGTGTGACGGCGCGTGCATCCATTCCATCAAGCAAGACTGCGCCGGCATTAGGATCATAGAAACGCAATAGCAAACGAAACACAGTGGATTTACCCGCACCAGATGGTCCGACAAGCGCAACTGTTTCACCTGCTTTGATATTGAGATCGAAACCATTCAGTGCCGAGCGTTGTGAATCTGTCGGATAGGAAAAGGATACATTGTCGAAACGCACAGCACCAGTAACAGGGGATGGTAGATTAAGAGGCTTTTCAGGCGCGCGGATGTCAGGATCTTCATTGAGGATTTCTGAACACCGCTGAATAGCACCGGAGGTTCGCATGGCCGCATTGAAAACATCAGCCAGCATGCCAAAACCGGAAACACCTGATAGGGCATACATCGCAAACTGGGCCAACTCTCCAGACGTCATTCGGCCTGCAAGCACTTCCTGAATGGCCAGCCATGCCATGAAGGCGATACCAGTAAATAATCCGAAGATAATTGAACCTGACATAAGCGTTTGCGCGCCAATGCGGCGACGGGCAGCGATGAATGCAGTTTCACATGCTTGGCGGAAACGGCTGGCGCGTGTGGCTTCTTGTCCATACGCTTGAACCAGTTCAATTGCTTCAAGGCTCTCAGAAGCTTCTCCTGCGGCATCAGCAATACGGTCTTGAACAGCAGTAGAGAGTTTACGCACACGCGTACCGATCACGAACATGGGTATCATAATGAGCGGCACTGCGATGAACATAACACCGGTTAAGCGCCAGTTCAGGATGAACATCATGATTAGCGCACCTGTGAGGGAAAGCGCATTGCGTAAAAAGATTGAAGCGGAAGAACCAAGAAAACTTTCAATTAAAGTGACATCGGCAGTTAGACGAGAGACAGCTTCACCTGATCGCAGGCTGGAATAATAACCAGATGAGAGGTTGATGAGTTTTTGGTACACATCTGATCGTAAATCGGCGGCGGCACGTTCACCTAGCAATGACATGAAATAAAAGCGCGCTGAGGTGATGAGTGTCATGAGGATGACCACACCGATAAAGGTTTTGAAGCCGTTATTGATAGCTGGGATGTCGTTATTGGCGAGGCCATTGTCGACGATGCCGCGCAATACAACAGGCAAATAGAGCGTGATACCCACACCAGCAAGAAGCAGAAGTAGAGCAGGCCAGAAAATAACACCTCTTCCAGCAACATATGGCCATAACTGAAAGAGAGGACGTAGTTTCTTGCTGCGTGGTCTATCGGGTAGGGCAGCTGATCCACGTTTCTGTGTGCCAGCTTTGCGATCAATATCGGCTTGTGTTTGGTGTTCTGTCATATTTTATTCTGCTCTAAAACCCAGTTAGGGGTTGATAAATGTCTCTATATCCGGTAAGCGCGCTGCTTCGATTTTAAAAACTAAGACCAAGGCGTTTAAGGGCCACGTACCGATGAAACAAGACGTACATCCGGACTATCACTTCATCACTGTCAAGATGACAGATGGAACTTCTTACAAAACTCGTTCAACAATGGGTAAAGAAGGCGATACTCTTCAGTTGGATATTGACCCTAAGACACACCCAGCTTGGACTGGTGGAAACCAGCACA
Source organism: Hirschia baltica ATCC 49814 (assembly GCF_000023785.1). Taxonomy (NCBI): domain Bacteria; kingdom Pseudomonadati; phylum Pseudomonadota; class Alphaproteobacteria; order Hyphomonadales; family Hyphomonadaceae; genus Hirschia; species Hirschia baltica. Next base: position 3,264,501 of record NC_012982.1, on the reverse strand, counting down.
TGATGGACCGTGCAGGTCGTGTATCTCGCTTTAACGACAAATTCTCTGGCTTTATGAAAAAGAAATAAGGTGTTGCACCTGATTTTCTAGACTGTTCATTCAGTTGTCAGAAAAACAATAAAAAACCCGCTTCAGATTTTGAAGCGGGTTTTTTTGTGTTTCAGTTTATATTTAACATTATTTTACATTGCGCCAGATCGCGAGAGGATCAAAAGCACCGCTTTCAGCTATGTCTTGCAGGCGCTGTAATTGATTGCCGACAGGGTTTTCAGTTGGTGTTTCTTCGACGGCAAATAATGTTTCATCTAGTCGCCATACACGCTCATAAAGAGCTCGTGAGCGCACAACAAGATCTTGGAGCATTTCAGGTAAATGCTCTACTGCTGTGAGTTGACGTAATTCTCCCGGCGCGGACAAACGAAATTTGTCTTCACCTGCTTCATCAGATGTCATATCGCCTTCACGGACGGCGCGTTGCACAACAAGCCAGCTTGCCGATTGCATTAAGCGCGTTGTGACTTCCATGCTTTCAGCAGCGTACACAAGGGCTTTTTCACGATCCAATTGACGGCTTTGCTGGCGGCCTGGTCCATCAAGATATGCGGCAGCTTCTTCAACAAGTGCCATGCCCTCTTTGAAAAGACGGTCAAACACTTCAGATGAAGCGAATTCGGTTACGCGATTTTTCCAGCCGTCTCCGACTAATGAAACAGATTTCATTTAGACACCCAATAATTTTGGACCTTGGATTATTTTGTAGCGCATACTTGTTGATTGTACACTGCCTAAGGTCAGGACCATAATTCTATATAGCATGAAGAGTCTTATTTAAGTCTCTACATGATGTTTTAATATGCAGGAGAGAGTCCAGTTTATAACGATTTGAGGCGGCTTTATTGGCCAAATATGGCATCGGCGGCGTTTTTAACGGACTTTTTCTTGATAATTTCTGCTTCGCAGCGAGCAATTTCTTCTTTTAGCGTTTCAATTTGGGATGCCAGTTCTTCTAGAGACATATCCTCGAGTGCGCGTGGTGGTTTAATGCGTGGTTCTTCTTCAAACATGATATTACCTCAACTCTCCAGAGAAACAGGCATTTAGAATATCCTCTTTGGGCACTATCGTGAAGCTTGGTGCGACGCTAATCTGCTTTGCAAAGCACAAAAGAGGGATATGTTATGGTTCAGGACAGCACAGCCAATCAAATGATGAAGGCCATCATTGTTAAGGACGATAAATCCTTGTCATGGGAAGAAGTGGTCAAACCGTCTCCTAAAGCTAAAGAAGTGCTCATAAAAGTTGTGGCGGCAGGGTTAAACCGCGCCGATATCCTTCAAAGACGTGGCATGTATCCACCTCCTGAAGGGGCACCGGATATTATGGGGCTTGAAGTCTCGGGTTATGTTGAAGCTGTTGGTGAGGGTGTTGATGATTGGCAATTAGGCCAAGAAGTATGTGCATTATTGCCTGCTGGTGGATATGCTGAATATGCCATTGCACATCATGGAAGTGTTATGCCTGTTCCTGAGGGCGTGTCTTTACAAGAAGCCGCGTTACTCCCCGAGGCAGTTCTGACTGTGTGGGCGAATGTCTATGATATAGCAGTTTTACACCCTGGTGAGACCTTGTTCATTCAAGGAGGTGCATCGGGGATTGGCACGACAGCTATTCAAATGGCCAAAGCTATGGGTGCGAATGTCTATGTGACGGCAGGCAGCGATGAAAAATGTAAAGCCTGCATTGAGTTGGGAGCAGATGGGGCATTTAACTACAAAACAACTGATTTTGAAGAAGAGCTAAAGGCTGTTGGCGGTGCTGACGTTATTTTAGACATGGTAGGCGGTGATTACTTGCCTAAACATATCAATGCATTGAATTTTGGAGGAAGGTTGGTTCACATAGCTGTTCAAGGCGGCCTTAAAGGAGAGGTGAATATCCTTAAAGTCATGATGAAGCAGTTAAATATTACTGGTTCAACTTTAAGGGGGCGCAATGATGTAGCGAAGATGCATTTAGCTAATATGGCCGTTGAAGAAGTTTGGCCGTGGGTGGCGAGCGGGCAGGTGAGGCCGATTGTTGATTCAAGTTTTGCTATGCAGAAGGCTGAAAAAGCACATGACCGCATGACGAGTGGTGAGCATATCGGGAAAATCATGTTGACGCTGTAAAAGCAGATTGTCGAAAATGTTCTGCTTTGGGAATTCACAAATCCGCTAAATATGCGTATACTGATTGCAACTAACGTTTTGTCTCACACTAGGTGAGATCAAATCGCCCGGCCCAAGTGCCGGGCGAAATTGTTTTTGGAGGCGACTAATGGCCAATATTCTTATGCCTAAAGCGACAGCCGTTTGGCTTGTTGACAACACTGCACTGACATTTGAGCAGATCGCTGACTTCTGTGAACTGCACCGTCTGGAAGTAAAAGGTATTGCAGATGGTGAAGTAGCTGAGCACATGCGCGGTGTGGACCCTGTGTCTCGTGGGGAGCTAACGCGTGATGAGATTTCTCGCGGCGAAGCAGATGAAAAATACGAATTGAAACCAGCATCGTCCAAGTTTGATAAGGTTGTTGCTCCACCAAAGCGCAAGGGCGCACGTTATACGCCGGTTTCTCGCCGTAGTGACCGTCCAGACGCGATCACATGGTTTATTCGTCACCACCCAGAAATTTCAGATGCTCAGATTTCTAAAATTATTGGTACGACAAAAAATACGATTGAAGCTATTCGGACGAAATCACACTGGAATTCTGAAAACCTAAAACCTGTTGATCCTGTGACGCTTGGTCTATGTTCTCAACTCGAACTTGATGCGTTGGTTGCTAAAGCTTCAGCCAAACGTCAGAAAATGGAAGAAAACCGTGAAATCGGCTCCGTTGGAGCAGGTATTGATATGCTGAGAACAAATGAAGAGGGTGGATTAGAAACTTCTGATCCATTCGCTGATTTTGGTGCGGAAGCGAAACGCAAGTCTGACCAGAATGAACCAAATGCAGATGACGTGTTTGCGAATTTTGGAAAATCTTCTGAGGAAGACAAAGACTAAAACAATATAATGGTTTCAATGTAAAAAGGGCGAATAGATTTCCATATCTGTTCGCCTTTTTTATTGGCGCTGCTTGCTTAGTCTGCGGTGCGGTCTAAGTCATAAATGCCATTTAGCATGGAGCGGCCACCGTCTAGAATTATAGACTGACCTGTCATGTTCGCGCCGCCTTCTCCGGCTAGAAAGAGTGCGGCAGCTGAGATTTCTTCTGCATAAGAATGGCGTCCAAGCGGAGTGCGCTTTTTAAGCCAAGGTTCTTCATTCTCTGCACGCGGCCTAACGGCGATGATGGCGTTTGTGCGGATGCGCAGAGCCGCCAGATCAATCGTGGTTGCCTTGGCTGCTGCCAGTGCCATCGATTGTGCGACGTGTTGAGAATAGGTGCCGGGATCTCCATAGAGTGCGCCTAAACCAAAAACTTGAATGAAGCTAGGATTGGCTGTTTTTGCTTCTGTTGGCTCCATGTCTTCCATTTGCCGAACCATCTGATCGCTAAAAAGCCGGATCGCTGCAGAAATAGAACGCGCTGGCGCTATTATTTTCTCTTCAAATTCATCTAGTTTTGTGTCTGAGAAGCGTTTGGCGGCAGGCAATTTAGGGATGTGACATACCGCATCTACGCGCCCAAATGTGCTCATTGCTCCTGATAGGATATTGTTTAATCCCATATTTGTTGAGATGCATGAAGGCGCTAGTGTGTCTACTTTGTCCTTTAGATCATCTTTGATCGCCGCAAGAGCTTTAGCATCTGTATCGGCTAGAAATACATTCCAACCATCTTTTGTAAAAGCATTCGCACAATGCTCACCAATGCGTTTGGCTCCACCGATTATAACAAGTGTTTTGGGGGAGGCGACCATTCGGGAAAACTCCGTCATTTATTGAGTTCAAACAAATAAAGGGATTGGACATAAAATCCAACCCTAAAATTTGAACGATGCGGCCTGTAACATTCTGATGTTATTCAGGTTTCGAAATTGAATGTTGAAGAATGGCTATTTTCTGTCTTCATCAGTTTGAGATGCCGAAGTATCTTCTGCTTCTGCTTCTGCTTCTGCTTCTGCTTCTGCTGTTTCTGTCACTTCAACAATTTCAGCTTCGGGAGAAATGGACTCAACTTCACCGTCAACTTCATCAGTTTCGTCAGCTGAATTTACTTCTTCCCATTCTTCATCTTCTGGCCCCCAGAGAGATTCGTTCAGAAGAGTAATGCGCTCGTTTAGGCTGTGTTGTGCAGCTAAGCCTTCGCTTAGAAGACGTACAATCATCCATATGGCTAATGGTATCGCGAGTGCAGCAGCAGCAACGAGTAGTGCTGTAAACGGGCGCCACTTAAACAAGTGCCCTATCGCGTGGAGCATACCCATTGCGGATAATGCTGCGAGGCACACTGTCAGGAGTGTGTTGGCCGATTTTAACATCCCTGGGGACAGCAATTGCTCAGGGTCGATTGGTCCACGCATATTTACAGCCTTTCATGTCATCTGTTTGGAGTTTGTATAGTCGCTTAAGATGAAGAGAGAGCAAATACGAAGCCAATAATTAGATAATAAAAACCTATTTCTCCAATTGGGCGATTACTGTCCGAGGGATTGTGAGGGGGAGACGAGAATTTACGCAGATTTTAGCGAAATAATCTCGTCTTTAATTCGCAATTTTTTCTGCTTTAGATCAAGCATTTCCTGATCAGTTGTTGAGGGGTGTTTTCGTTTGTCTTCGAGTACCGTTTCGAGACGTTTATGACGTTCACTCAGTTCACGGATACGTGCGTCTGTGCTCATTCAAACCTCCTACTATATGGTCCGATAAGTTAAGCATAGAGTTTTTAATGAGTCATCACCTTTGAGTTTAAAAAGATTTCACTTGTTGTTTCATTATCTACACGCACTCATAATTCAATCGTGATTGAAACATGGGTCGTACTTGGTATGCTTCTCATGATAAAATGCTCCAAAATTTTATTATATTTAGCGTTCGGCCGAATGCTAAATCGGCGAAGTTTTCAGGATTTTTCAATGACAAAAACCTTCACGCTGGATGGAAATAAAATAACAGATATTGCCTCTTTTTATGATGAGGTGAATCATGTCTTTATGAGTGAAGAAGATTGGGACATAGGGCAAAGTCTGGATGCGCTAAATGATCTATTCTATGGGAGTTTTGGTGCTATTAAGGGGCGTGAAAAGATCAAGCTTATCTGGACAAATGTAGAGCAAAGCAAGCAGCGATTGGGGATGGAGACAACAAGAAATTTATACCAAGAAAAATTAAAGCAACCTGAGCTGTTTAATATCACGTTGATCAAGAAAAATTTAGCAGATTTGGAGGCTGGAGAAGGAGGACTTACTTATTTTGATATTGTTCTGGAGATAGTTGCCAATCATACCAATATTGAGCTGGTATTTGATTGGAAATTTTCAGTATAAGTTGCATATTTGCTTTTTGTATTTAGGCTTTTAAACGCTTTGCGATCATCAAGGTCTTGTGATTTTATGAGTACGGGAGAGTTTGAACTATGGATTATGCAGACGGAAAAGATACGAAAAATTCTGCTATTTCAGTAGCGGAGCGGATGACCAAAATTGAATCTGAAATTGAGCTGATTGATACGCGCATAGAGGTTCTTATTGTACAAGGTGGAGCTGATTTAGAGGTGGCTTCTTTAAAGAGAAAAAAGCAAATTCTGAAAGAAGAATATATCAGATTAAAAGGAGATACTCTTCCAGATATTATCGCCTAATTGGCGAATTTTTCTTTTAGGCTGATTTTTTTTCTAGCCTGCTTCAGAGGTCGCTTTTGCCTTTCGGCGTAGTTTTGCGGCATACATTGCTTCATCAGATCTTGCGATTTGGATTTCAGCTGTTTCATCATGTTCCAATGTTGTGACCCCGAATGACGCATCAATACTAAGAAGTTTACCTTCATGTTGGATCGAGATGTTTCTAATTTCGTCAGCCAATTGCGCGGCTTTTTCACGTGCAGAGCTAGGTTTTACGCTCGTAAGCACTGCAATAAATTCGTCTCCGCCTAGGCGACCTAACAGGTCGGATTCACGCGTTTGCTGGATGAGTACTTCCGCAACAGCGAGTAGAATTTTATCTCCAGCGGCATGTCCATGCGTGTCATTAATTGATTTAAAGCCATCTAAATCGAAGTAAATGACGCTGGCATCCAAACCATAGCGTCTTGCAAAGGCTATCAATCTTGAAAGTTCGCGGACGAATGCACGACGGTTGAAAAGAGGGACCAAGGCATCATGATCTGCCATGCTTTCCGCGTTTTCGAGTGATTTTAGAAGTGACTTGTTTTTAGTTCGTAGCTCACTAATTTCGCCGGTCATTGCGGCAATAGCTGCGCGTACTGTTGGCGTCAGTTCAGCCTCGGAAATTCCAAAAAGCTCAGATGCTTTTTCAACTCCGATATCGCCATTTTCAACGATATATCGTGTTTTTCCGTCTGCATTACGGTTTGCAGAGAAGATTGAGAGAAATTTCATTACCATTCCACAAGTCTTGCCATGGTTAATGAATACCCTTTGTCAGTTAGCGTGTGGTTAACAACATAATTTAAAAATTAACTTTTTGCTAACACTCTCTCCAATTAGGTGAAAAAGAAACAAACTATGCAAGGGGGTGTTTGCAATTATGTTTAATAAACACTTCAATCAGTTTACATCACTTGTCGTAGAGCGATCTATGCCTATACTGCCGCGCTTCCAAGATTCCATGTACATGCGATGCGCGTTGGTTTCTTTCTAAACAGTTCGTCTTGTGGGAGGCCTTTTCATGACCGCTGATAAAGCATTGTCAAATTCTGATCAGCCTTTGGTTGGTGTGGTTATGGGAAGTCGTTCCGATTGGCCGACTATGAAGCTTGCATCCGACTATTTGACGCGCATGGGTGTGCCGCATGAAACGAAGATAGTTTCAGCGCACCGTACGCCTGAGCGCTTGATTGAATACGCAAAAACAGCACAAGATCGTGGTTTGAAAGTTATTATTGCGGGGGCAGGCGGTGCTGCGCATCTGCCAGGTATGCTCGCATCGATGACGATTGTTCCAGTGTTGGGTGTTCCTGTCCAGTCACGTGCATTATCAGGTGTTGATAGTTTGTATTCTATTGTGCAAATGCCAAAAGGTATTCCGGTCGGTACATTGGCGATAGGTGATGCAGGGGCGGCAAATGCAGGCTTGTTAGCAGCAAGTATAATTGCTGGTCATGATGCTGAAGTCGCCGCGAAACTCACAGCTTTTAGAGAAGCGCAAACTGAAGCTGTTGTTGAGACAGTTGAAGATTAAAATACTAGCCATAGAGTAGGTTTGGTTCGTGAACAAAATAGCACCTGGCGGCGTTGTTGGAATTTTAGGCGGTGGCCAATTAGGGCGCATGTTGTCCATGGCGGCTGCACGCATGGGGCTGGATGTCATTATTTTTGCTCCAGAATCAGATAGTTGCGCATCTCGTGTCAGTGCTGATGTGATTGTTGCAGAATATGATGATGAAGCAAGTTTGGTGCAATTTGCGAAACGTTGTGATGTCATCACGTTTGAGTTTGAGAATATTCCAGCATCTACTTTGGACATTATAGAGAAGGCGGGAACACAGGTTTTTCCAAAGTCCAATGCGCTCGGATGTTCGCAGGACCGGTTGAAAGAAAAGGAATTTTTGACTTCGATTGGAATTCCACCAGCACCATTTTCCCGTGTCGAAGGCCCTGAAGATATTCTGCCGGCTTTGAAAAAGCTGGGAGGCAAAGGTGTGTTGAAGGGGCGTAGCGAAGGCTATGATGGTAAAGGGCAGGCACGTGTGGATGAAAGCTCTGACCCAGAAGCGGCGTGGGATAAGATTGGCAAAGTGCCAGCTGTTTTAGAGGCTTTTATCGCATTTGAGCGTGAAATTTCTGTGCTTGTGGCACGAGGGCAAGATGGTCAGATTGCTATTTTTGATACGCCTGAAAATGATCATGCTGGTGGTATTTTAAAATCCTCAACTTTGCCTGCAAATATATCAGACGCGACCCGGAAGGCAGCAAAAGAATTGGGTCAAAAACTCGCAGAACAACTTGAATATGTTGGAATAATTGCACTTGAACTGTTTGTGATGCCGGATGGAAGTTTGCTTGCAAATGAGTTTGCGCCGCGTGTTCACAATACGGGCCATTGGACAGAAGAAGCATGTTTGATTGGGCAGTTTGAGCAACACATGCGCGCAGTCTGTGGTTGGCCTTTGGCGTCACCTGAGCGCTTCGTTGATATACGCATGGATAACTTGCTTGGTGATCGTGATATTGCTAGCTGGGAAACATTAGCCCAAAATGGCTCTGCACCCCGTATTTATGCCAAACGCGGTGGCGGTGAGGGGCGTAAACTTGGGCACAGCAATAAAATTTTAAGCTAGTTTTTATCCGTCAAACTTGGCCGCTAAATTCTTATACATATAAGTTGTGGCGTCGAAACGGTTTTCAATTGGATGTCTAGAGAAACCGGGTAAAATGCCTGCAATTTCAAATCCAAGAGATAGATATAATGGTTCAGCTTTGCTGCCTTTGACTGTATCTAGAGTAATCAGTTGGCGTTTAAGTTCTCGTGCTTTATCCTCAATTTGCGCCATGAGTTTGCGGGCAATTCCCCGACGACGAAAATCTGGGTGAACAATCAGTTTAGAGACTTCGCACCTGTGGTTTTGATTGGGCGGCATAGAATAATCTAGTTGCACACTGCCGGCCAGATTATCCCCTTCGAATGCGGCCCATAAAGTGCGTTCTTGTTTCTCAATGGATGATTGGATTTTGTTTTTCCAATAGTTTTTTGCATCATCGAAACTGAATGGCACAATGAAATTGACACTCGCTCCATCATGAACATTGGCGTGTAAAATTGTGCAAAGTTTATCGATATACTGATCAATATCTGTCGAAGTTAGTTCGACAATTTGAGGGGTTTTCATAGGAAAGTCTCTATATAATGACGAGAATGTATTGAGCTGTTGCGTCGCTATTGGCTTTAAAATGTGAGCTGCCTGTGAGTTGGTAGCGAAGGCAGTCGCCCGTTTTTAGTGAATATTTGGCATTGTCCACTGTGACCTGTAATTGGCCCGCTTGCATAATAAGATGATGTTCAAGACCCCGACGAGGAGGTTTATCATATGAGATGCTTGCACCTGCAATGAGCTCACATTCGATGACTTCGCCAGATAAATTGGTTGAGGGCGGTGAGACTGATTTTCGCTTGAAGCTGTAATCGGCATCATACCATATTTTTTGTTCGCCGCGAGGAATGAGGGCGCTGAACTGGGTTTCAACCATTGCCATTAGGCGCGACATGGTCAGGCCATAGGCGGGGCATAATTTTCCTAAAACATGGGCTGTGGGGCTAACTTCTCCTTTTTCGAGGCGGAAAAGCGTTCCTCTGCTGATTCCAGAGATTTCGGCGAGCTGATCAAGGGACCAATTTTGCTCAGCGCGTAGCTCTTTCAGCCTTTGGGCGAGGTCTGCATCCGTAAAACTCGGCGAATTATCAGGTATTGTTGCTGCATTTCTCATATATGGAATAATGTTCCATATCTGGGAAATGTCAATCTGATGTTTTTATCCTATTTGCCCAATGGTCCAGTTTTGGGGAGATGATTGAGCAATTCCAAAGGGTTGGGAAATTTATCAGTCACTTGCTTGACCTTGGCTTTGGCTTTTTCAAATTGCATTACATTTTCAATGCGATCATCTAAATAGTCCCATGCATTGTCATTTTCGTCTTCTTCCAGCGCAAGCCAGTTTGAAAGCGTTGTGGCAATGACGCCAGATAAAACCATTCTTTTTGAATACCAGTTTGCATCGGTGGATTTATCATTGAGTGCTGCCCAAATGGTATCGGCGGCATTCCAAACTAATTTAGGGCCTAAACCTGCACGCCAAGGCGCAGCAATTGCGTGAGATGCACGACGGGCAGATTCTTTGTTATCCTTCAAAAATTCGATGCGGGTGCGAACACCAAGTGCAATGCGCTCTCTTATTTTAAGTTTGGAAAGGTCTGTGGATTTGAGAATATTTGCTGTGTGAAGATCTGCCCGGTCTGCCCATGCCTTTAAAAGGGTTGTAATGCCTTCTGGGGCAGCAAGAATGATCTCACCTTGACTGAGTTGGAGCTTCTTAGCGGCGCTTTTAAGTGTCTCGTCATTCCATCCATCAAAAGCGGCATCTTCAATTACAGCATTGAGTAATGCTTCCAGATTCCGCTTAGAAGGCGGGATTTGATCAGATTCATTGGATTTTTTGGCATTCATGGTGTAGACTCAGGTCAAGTAAAGGTAGGCAGGCACGATTCTTTGTGCTAGATCCGCCGCTTCGGGCTGTATAAGTCCAATCAGTTTAGCAAAGTTTGATGCATTTGACGCCCCCTAAAAGGCGCGACACATGTGTTTATTGGTTTTTAAATCGGGAGATTGAACAATCGTTCAGATCGTAGTCCGCGACAACAATGTCGATCAGGCATTGAAAGCGCTAAAAAAGAAAATGCAACGCGAAGGCCTTTTTCGTGAGATGAAGCGCCGCAACCACTTTGAAAAGCCTTCTGAGAAGAAAGCACGTGAAAAAGCTGAAGCCGTTCGTCGCGCTCGTAAGCTTGCACGTAAACGCGCACAGCGCGAAGGTCTTCTTAAAGCTAGATAAGATGGTGTTGCCAAGCACCTTCATTTGAATTTGGTGCTTGAACCCAATTATATTGCATTTGATCATACCCGATTGATCATTCAAACTGCATATAGCCGCTCGGTTCGCCGTAGCGGCTTTTGCTGTTTTCTAGGGGTAAGTCATGTATATTGATAAAAATGCTGCTTTTGTTGTGCTGGATGTTCAAAAAGCAATAGATTTACCTGTTTGGGGTGTCCGCAATAATCCTGATGCAGAAGCGAAAATGAGCCATTTGCTTCGTGCATGGAGGCAAACATCTCGTCCAGTTTTCCACGTTCGTCATGATTCAAATGAAGTTGGGTCTGGATACCGGCCTGATAGCCCGACACATGCTTTTAAAGAAGATGTTTTGCCCTTAGCTGGCGAAACCATTATCGGCAAAAATACACATAGTGCGTTTGTAGGCACTGGTTTTGATGTGATGCTACGATCGCAAGGTATTGAACAAGTGTTTCTGTGCGGCGTCAAAACCAATAATTCAATTGAAACAAGTGTGCGCCATGGCGCGAACCTTGGCTTGAATATTTTACTTATCGAAGATGCCTGCTTTACGCACAATCAAACTGATTGGAATGGCGTGGAGAGGAGCGCCGAAGAGGTGCACGCGATGTCGCTTGCAAATCTAGCGGGTGAATATTGCCAGATTGTGAGCGCTCAATTGGTGTTGGACAGTCTTTTATAACTTTGATTTACCCATGGTTTTCTTTTTAAAGAAGCTAACAATCTCTTTCACACCGAATCCATTAACTGCACCGGCGCGATAAACCCGAATTGAGCACCATAAAGCAATGGAAGTGGATACTAGCATTAATGCGAGATGACCTAGGACTTCTATAAGAGGTGGCTCTAATGGGGCGCGTAATATCATCAAAAATGGCGTGAGGGGCGGCACCCAGCTCATAATGAAGACAAAGCCTGAAGCGGGATTTTGCAAAGCCATAATGATGATGAATAAGGGCGTTGTCAGCAACAGAATAAGCGGTGTTGCAAGCGCTTGAGCCTCTTGGATAGTGTCGCACATTGCGCCGAGGGCAAGAAAGACTGCGCCATACAGAAGGTATCCAGCTAGAAAGCCTGCTAAAGCGGGCAATATGAGTGCTGGGTCTAGTGCAGCTTGCGCAAATTCCCACGCGGCTGGGCTGATGGCTTGATCTGCGTATAGGGCTGCCCATGTCGCCATTAACATCCACGCACATAGAAGAGTGGCGGATAACATAAGCACGCCTAATAATTTGCCCGAGAGTAAGTCTGTGACGCTGACGCTTGTAAGTAGGCTATCGAAAATTTTGTTCGAGCGCTCTTCTATCGTGCCGGTCAGTAGAAAATTCACCACCGAAAATATCAAAAGCCATAACGCAATTGCTATGCTGGTCGCCGCGACAAAGGGCGCGCGATCGGTGAGTGTGACTTCGCTGCTTTGGTTCTCATTGGGTTCAAGTGAGCCCGGTTTGCGCACGAATAGAGAGGGGATATCTGCGTCTGCATTTCTAATTTCAGTGGGCGTGACGCCAACGCTTTTAAACAATTCTAGTCTAGCTAGGTATTTGAGTGCGCCTGTAACGGCTTGTTTTAATTCTGAATTTACAATATCTGGTGAGATGTAATCAACACTGGCAATATTGCCGATTTGGTCGCGATTGACGATGATGGCGGCAAACAATGTGTGTCTTCCAACAGGGCCGTTAAATGTCTGACCTGATGTCAGAATTTTTTCCACCTCTTCAACTGATTTATTAGGTAGTTTGATAGGATGAAAATTAATCGGGGAGGCTTTTAAATGCAGGGGCGCGTCGGCCTTGTCTAATGCTTCTTGGGGAGAAGAGCCTTCCGCATAAGCTTTTTCAAAGACGTTGATTATTCTGCGTTTTTCCGCTGGAGATGTCGTGGATAGGGATTGGCGGAGCATCATTTTAGTATCGCTGCTTTGCCAGCTTTCAAACTGCCAATCCAATGCTTCTTGCAGGCTATCTTGGGTGTCGACCACGGCATAATAGCGTGCGGGTTGAGCTTTCATGATCATGCCGGGCACAAGCACACCCACTGCCAGACCAAGTGGTGTCAGAATAAGGCCAAGCCAGAATCCCAATGCAGAGACATAGCCAAGATATTCGCGTCTTGCGACAAGCCAGATTGAGCGGATCATTAGTGGTTTTCCTCAGTCTCGGCAGGGCTTTCATCTTCACCAACAAGGGAGACGAAAACGTCGCGTAATTTGGCGCGGTGCGGTGTGAATGAGGTGATAGGTGCACCTGCATTGATCGCTGCGCGTAACACGTCTTGAGCGCGTTCACCGTGTGAAAGGTCTATGCGCCAGTGTTTTCCGGTCTCATCTTCCTTATCATATGAAGAAGTGAAGCCTGATTTTTCCAACGCAGCATGAAGGTCAAAATTACCTTCTGTGCTGATATCGGCTGTTTCAGGGATCAGGCTCATGGCTTCATCTATAGTGCCGTCAAAACGTTTTTGGCCTTTGCCGATAATGACTAAGCGGTCGCAAAGACGCTCTGCGTGTTCCATGACGTGAGTTGAAAAAATAATCGTTGCACCGCGTGCATGCTCTTCACGGATGAGTAATTCAAGGTCTTGTTGATTGACGGGATCAAGCCCAGAAAAAGGTTCATCAAGAATAATCAAGTCGGGTTTGTGCACAAGTGTGGATAGGATTTGGACTTTTTGGGCCATACCTTTGGAAAGGTCGGATATTTTTGTCTTTAGGTGATCGCCAAGGCCAAAACGTTGTAGCATTTCGTCTGCACGGGAAAGGGAGGTTTTGCGATCTAGCCCTTTTAAGCGTCCATAATAGGAAATGATCGCACGTGTTGTCATTTTCCGGTATAGGCCGCGTTCTTCAGGTAAAAAGCCAACGCGTCTAAGATTTTTCAGATTGGGTTTTTCACCAAAAAGCAATGCCTCTCCGCTATCTGGAGAGAGAACGCCAAGAGCGATACGCAGGCTTGTGGACTTGCCGGCTCCATTTGGGCCAAGAAACCCCAATATTTGCCCTTTGGGAGCGCTGAAGGACATATCTTTTACCGCAGCTTTTCCCTTGAAAAACTTGCTTGTTGCGCGAAGTTCAAGTGGTGACTGGGCGTTTATATTTGGGGCGTTCATAAAAAATCCAGAATTACTTAACGCGTGTGATTGGACTTCACACGCGCCAAGATCACCTAACACATAAAATCATTCAAGGCTGAACGCTTTGATAAAAATTTTAATTAGCCGACGTTTAGATCTTCTTCCTCATCATCGCGTACGCGCAGATCATATTCGCGCACTTTGCGATACAAGGTTGAGCGACCAATCCCAAGGCGTCTAGCCACTTGTGACATGTGCCCTGAATATAGATCAATTGCGTATTGGATTAGGTCGCGTTCAACACTTTCTAGGGGGCGTAATTCACCATTGTCATCGACAATGGAGACAGGACCGCCAAGTGGGCTGTTGAGCTGTGTCGCTGTTGTGGCTGCATCCGATATGCTTGCACCATTATTTGGTGTTTTTAATATCTCGTAATTTGGTGTAAGGCCAGAAATATGAGGGAAATCAACAGGCTGTAATTCGTCGCCTTCTGACAATATCATTGCGCGGAAGATTGAGTTTTCCAGCTGGCGTACGTTTCCAGGCCAGTCATGCGCTGCAATCATGCCCATTGTTTCCAAGGACGCACCTGTAATTGACATGCCTTCTTGTGCGTTGAAGCGGCGAATAAAGTGATCAACCAATGCCGGTAGGTCTTCTTTGCGATCGCGCAGAGACGGCATTTCGATTGGGAATACATTCAAGCGGTAATACAGATCTTCACGGAAGCGGCCTTCTGAGACAGCTTGCGCGAGATCTCTATTGGTCGCTGAGATAATCCGAACGTCCACTTTGGTTGGTTTGCGTGAACCAACGGCGTCGACTTCACCTTCTTGCAATACGCGAAGGAGTTTGACCTGCATATCAAGGGGAAGTTCACCCACTTCATCTAGAAAGAGTGTGCCGCCATCTGCTTCGGCGAATTTACCTAGTTTTTTCTCATGTGCACCCGTGAATGCTCCTTTTTCGTGACCAAAAAGGATGGATTCAACAAGGTTTTCTGGGATGGCTCCACAGTTCACGGTGATAAATGGTTTGCCTGCGCGTTCAGATGCACTTTGGATGCATTGAGACGCAACTTCTTTACCAACACCGCTTTCCCCAGTGATGAGGATAGGGATGTTCGATTTGGCTGCACGTTGTCCCAAACGAACGACTTGGCGCATTAGCGGTGCACCTGCGATCATGTCGTCAAAGCCTAAAGTGCCTTCAGATTTCTTGGAGAGACGTTTGACTTCACCGCGAAGGTCCGAGACCTTTAAAGCGTTGCGAAGCGAAACGACAATACGTTCTGGAGAAGCGGGTTTGACGAAGAAATCGACCGCTCCTGCGCGCATAGCTTGAACAACTGTATCAATACCGCCAGATGCAGTGAGCACGATAACGGGTAGGTCTGGGCGACGCTCTAAAAGACGCTCAAGTGTTTCCATACCGGAAAGACCGGGCATAATTAGATCAAGCAAAACAACAGAAATACCATTTTTAGCATCTGATGCTTCTTCTAGTGCAAGGTCTCCACTTTCGACCAGACGCGCTCGAAATCCTTGGCGTTCAACAGCCGCTTGCATTAATCGGCGTTGGGTAGGATCATCATCAACAATAAGAACAGTTTTCGCCATTATCTTAACCATCATTTAAGCGGCCGAAACAACGCGACCTCGTTTTCATGGTTCAACTTGGCACGAACTTATGAAATCGTGCTTAAATACTATGATGCAATTTTAAAGGACTGCACTAAAATGGCGCCAGATTGGCTCAAAATGAACCGAGATAAGCTGGGAGGATGGGGAAATAGCCTTTACCATAGTCCAGCTGACAAGAAATTGCTCAAAGACAAAAAACGTTTGCAAGCAATGGTCAAGGTTATGGTGAGCGATCGTTTGGCCGATAAACCTCATTTGTATAGTGAGATGGAACAAGCTAACGCGTTGATGCGAAAGATCCGGCTCTTCTTGCATATGTATTTGTCGTTAACGACAGATTTGCGAAGTGATATGGAAGTTGAAGCGTTATCTATACTTAACGATTTAAATACAGAACGTACGCAATTGCAGGCATTATCCATATGGTCTGTCTCAAATTCCACAGACGCCCCCGCCAAATGGAAGTCGTCTCAACGTAGGCAAGGCGTGTCCGTTATGCCTTGGCGTGCGGCTGTGAGTTATTCCGAGCAGGCACAATTTGCTTTTGATCATCATTGGGTATCTCAATATCGTTATGATAAATCCATTCACGATATGGCGCGCCGTTATGGTGGGCTTGCACAATTAGGGGCAGGTTTGCGCAATCGCGACAGGGAGATTCGCATTGCTGCGGCAGACCAAATGGGCGAATGGCTAAAAGAGGTTGGCTCGAAGGGGGAAGACTTATTTCGCGCACACGCTCGTCTTGCTAAGAAGAAGAGATTTAATTTTGCTGCAATAGATGCATCTGAAAAAACGCTAGAAATAGCGCGTCGCGTCGCGCTGGAGCGGGCACCTCAGCTTACGGAAAAATACCTAAAATCAAAAGCGGTTCAATCAAAAGCGAGTGGCGAATTGATCTTCTGGCATGATCGCTATGCGGGTATTGATGACAGTCGGGAAACCAAAGCGTGGCGTGATACAAAACAAGATGTATTACGAAATTTATCAAGCTTGGGCGAAGAGGTGAATAAAGCCGCGCGCAGATTGGTGGAGTCCAATAATTTGATTCAGCCGCGTGGAAGAGGCGGCGGTTTTACAACGCCTGTTCTATATGGCCGGAAAGGAAAGGTCGAGGCTGGCCCTTTTGTGTATGCGCCTTTTGATGGGTCTGCGGAAAGTGAACGTACTTTAGCGCATGAGCTTGGCCATGCTGTGCATGCTTATTTATCTGCTCCCTCAGGGGCGATGCAAAGTGACGCGGGGTGGGCGGTAGCAGAAACCATTGCACTTCTATTTGAGCATGTGAATCTGAGTGATGATAATAATGGTATATCTGACCAAGATTTTGCGATGTTGGTTCATCAGCCTGCAATTGCGATGTTTGAGCGTGAATTGGGGATTGCAACACAGGATATGTCGGCCGATGCGGTTTGGATTCATGCATTGAGAGCCCATTACGGTCCTGATATTTCTTTGAAAGGCTATGCGCCATTTTGGAGGCGGCATTCTTCCAGTTTATCTGCGCCGGGATACCCAATGGCATATTTGCTAGGCTGGGCATTGGCTGGATATGCTGCCAAGAGAATTGAGAGCGCTTCTGATAAAATGCAGCGGCCAATGCTGCGTATTTTAAAAGCAGGTGGAAATATCGGTTATGATGAGGCGGCGTCGCTTTTGGGTATTCGCAATATAAGTGAATTGATACACGGTGCTTTTGATCGCGCTTTGGATAGATTGGGCTCACAGTCTGCGTACGCCTTACCAAGCATTGAAACTGATCCTGATTTTAACATGGAAAAATTAGAGAGTCGGGGGCGCTGAATCTATGCTCAACTAGGTTCAGTTGATCTAGAAATTGTCAGTCTTTTAGGCGGAGACGCACTTATATAGCTAAATTTCCATTTCACATTTGTCTCTGATGAAAAAGAATTTGACGCTGAAGCTTAGAATAAAGTGCAGCTCGTTGATGTGCTTTCTTGTAGCTATAGAAAAAGCGATATCATGCCGTTTTCCGAACAAGTGGAACATATAATACAGAAAGTCACTGAATTGCCTTTGGGAGTGGGGCTAAGTTTGGCGATGCTAATAGCCTTTGTCGGGTTGTTTGCTTTTCGGTGGGTATTGATTTTTATTCTGTCACGTTTGTTGCCTGCACCGGAGGGGCGTCGCCGCAATTTAATTCTAACTGCTATAAAGGGCCCACTAACGATCGCACTCTTTGCCTTGCTCGTTGTTCTTTTGGGCGCGTTACTGTCTGAATATGAAGTCGGAAGCGATCGCATTCATGGATTGACGTCAGTCGTTGCGAATGTGTTTCTCATACTGGCGGTGATTTTGTTTGCGGATAAAATTTCTCAAACAACGATTGAAAGATATTCGAAAAGCTCTTCCTTGCTCAATAATAGCCGTGACCTTGTCAAAGGCGTTTCTCGTATCTTTGTATTGGTTATCGGTGTTCTTATTGGGCTTAGCACTTTGGGAATTTCGATCACGCCTATAGTTGCATCCATGGGGATTGGATCACTTGCTATTGCGCTGGCGCTTCAGCCCACTTTGGAAAGTTTCTTCTCTGGCTTTCAGCTTGTGGCAGATAAAATCGTACGGGTTGGTGATTACATCGAATTAGAGACAGGTGAACAGGGGTTTGTGGAGAAGGTTGGATGGCGGTCGACTTGGATAAAAATGTTGCCCAACAATTTCATAATTATTCCCAATTCTAAATTATCCAATTCCAAGCTGATCAACTATTATTATCCATCGCCAGAGTTATCGGTGCCGGTGGAAGTTGGTGTGCATTATGATTCCGATTTGGACCATGTCGAGCGAGTGACGTTGGAAGTGGCACGCCATGTTTTGAAAACACATAAATGGGGTGTTTCTGATTATGAGACATTTGTGGTGTTTCACACCTTTGATAGCTCTAGCATCAATTTTACGGTTATGTTGCGGGCCAAAGAGTATTTCAATCGCTTCTTTGTGAAATCTGAATTCATCAAACTTCTTCATAAACGATACGCAAAAGAGGGAATTACAATCCCATATCCAATTCGCGCGATTAATACGATGCAGGAACATCCCTCTGAAAGGCAAGATTGATTTTGCCAACGTGCGACCTTTGGGACAGCTTATATATAGATACAGCGCTGGACCTTTTGCGTTGTTGAGGATATTTCAAGAATTCGTGTTCTAAGTGTCTATCGACTAGGCTTGGAGTACAAAAAAATAATTTTGTGAAGATTGCGGCTTTAGTGGCATATTTTTGTCTTATCACTACGATTTATACCGTAGATATGAGGATGATTTTCTGCTTGTCTCAAAAATTCACGGTAGCTATCTAAACGTTGAACGAAAAAGGTGAAACTAATGAGCGAGACAGGCGAGTACGTACGCGGTCAGATGGATGTCAAATCACAAACAGCAACCTATTCAGGTTTCTTGAAAGTGACTGCTTGGACATCTCTACTTCTGACATTGATACTCGGGTATGCGACTTTCACACTGACCATGGGCGTCCACTGGATGGTAGCCATGGCACTTTTCGCCATTGTCGGTGTTATCGGCGGAATGGTGATGGGTCTAGGAGGCGGTTTCCTCCTTGCAGTTGGTGGTTTGGTATTTTTGGGCTTATTTGTCCAAGTCATGGTCTCTCTCGGCGGTGCCTTAATGTAAGACACACAGGACTGCCATGAAAATAGCCGTTCCCATGGAGCGGCGCGAAAAGGAACTTCGCGTTGCCGCCACTCCGGAAACTGTCAAGAAATTGATTGCTGCCGGACACGAAGTAAAAATTGAAAAGGGTGCTGGGATAAATTCTGGTATTCTTGACGATGAATTTGTTAGTTCAGGTGCACAAATCGCCGCTGATATGAAGTCGACCCTTGAAGGATCTGACTTGGTATTGAAGGTGAGGGCACCTCTAGACGATGAGAAGTCCTATTTCTCTAACGGTCAATCTTTGATTGCTTTGTTGGAGCCTCATGGCGCTGTTGAAGAAGCAAATGCATACGCACAGGCGGGTATTACTGCCTTTGCTATGGAATTTGTGCCGCGTATTTCGCGTGCACAATCTATGGATGCGCTGTCTTCTCAAGCAAACCTTGCTGGATATCGTGCTGTGCTTGAAGCATCTCACTTGTATGGCCGCGCCATGCCGATGATGATGACGGCTGCAGGCACGGTTGCACCCGCAAAAGTGTTTGTTATGGGGGTTGGTGTTGCTGGTCTTCAGGCGATCGCGACTGCGCGTCGCTTGGGTGCTATCGTATCTGCGACAGATGTGCGTCCTGCTACCAAAGAACAAGTTGCTTCTCTGGGTGCCAAATTCATCGCGGTTGAAGATGACGAGTTTAAAGCTGCTGAAACAGCTGGTGGGTATGCCAAGCAAATGTCTGCAGAGTATCAGGCCAAACAAAGAGAGCTTGTTGCCAACCATATTTCCAAACAGGATATTGTGATTACCACAGCGCTTATTCCAGGGCGTGAAGCGCCGGAATTGGTGACCGAAGATATGGTCAAATCCATGCGCGCAGGATCTGTGATAATTGATCTTGCTGCGGCGCAAGGTGGGAATTGCAAATTGTCCCGGCCAGATGAAGTCGTTGAGGTTCATGATGTTAAAATCTATGGCCCGACAAACCTTCCTGCATCTATCGCAGCTGATGCTTCTGCATTGTATGCGAAGAATTTATTGAACTTTATTGCTCTTATTTCGGGGCCAGATGGTGCTTTGATTCCCAATTGGGATGACGAGGTCGTTACGTCATCTGCTCTAACTAAAGACGGAAAAGTTGTTCATCCATCCCTCGTGCCGGAACCGGCCTAAAACAAGAAAATTTCTCGAAATGCTGCAACGCAACACGAATCGTGTTTTGCGGTATGGTGAGAAAAGAAAGGATAATTATGTCTACGATTAAGCCTGCATCCCTTGTGAGTGGTCTGGTTTTTATGGCTCTCATATTTTCGCCTGCAGCTTTGGCGCAAACTGGCAATGACGCGATCAATCCATTGATCTTTAGACTTGCAGTTTTCGTGCTGGCTGCATTCATTGGATATTACGTGGTTTGGGCAGTAACGCCTGCATTGCACACGCCCTTGATGTCAGTGACTAACGCTATTTCTGCTGTTGTGGTTGTTGGTGCAATTGTCGCCGCTGCGGCATCTTCGCTTGGTACAAGTGATCCAGAAATTGTACAAAAAGTCTGGACAGCAAAATGGTTGGGTGCAGGTGCGGTTGCGCTTGCATGTGTCAATATCTTTGGGGGCTTTATGGTCACCAATAGAATGCTTGCCATGTATAAGAAAAAAGAACGTCCCGCAGCTGAAAAATCTGCAAGTTCTTCAAGTAACTAACACTCACAGAAAGGAATATCATTATGTCTACGGTTGATATCTCAGCCCTTTTATATCTTGTCTGTGCGGTGTTGTTTATCTTCTCCATTCGCGGACTATCCAGCCCGGAAACGGCGCGTCAGGGTAACAAGATCGGTATTTTTGGAATGGCGCTCGCAGCAGCGACAACGCTCTTTCTTATCAAAGACAATCTAGATGGTGTCACTTTCGGCTTGATTGCTGGTGGTGTTGCTATTGGTGGAGGCGTGGGGGCTGTTCTAGCTACACGTGCGCCCATGACATCCATGCCGCAAATGGTGGGTATGTTTAATGCGCTTGGGGGCTTGGCGTCTTTATTGGTCGCACTTGCTGCTTTTTATGCGCCGGCTTCATTTGGGTTGATTGGTGAAAATGGCGTTATGGGGCCACGATCCCTTGTGGAAATGTCGCTTTCAGCGCTTATCGGGGCGATAACTTTTTCTGGGTCTGTTATTGCGGCTCTTAAACTAAATGGTTCGCTTCCGGGTGGTCCAGTATTGTTGCCATTACGTCATTGGTTGAACTTAGCAATCGTGGCTGGACTGGTTGCGTTGACTGTTATGTTGGCGGTCTCACCCGTCGCGCAGGCAGGTAATGGGTATTTGCTTCTTGCGATTGCTGCATTGGCTTTGATTGCAGGTATTACACTTGTATTGCCAATTGGTGGTGCGGACATGCCGGTTGTTATTTCTATGCTGAATTCATATTCAGGATGGGCAGCAGCGGCACTTGGTTTCACGCTTTCAAACTTTGCTTTGATTGTTGTAGGGGCCATTGTTGGTGCTTCAGGTGCGATCCTATCTTATATCATGTGTAAAGCGATGAACCGTTCCTTTATATCTGTGATTGCAGGTGGATTTGGCGGCGATGATGCGGATACGTCTGCTCGCGCTGATAATTCCGACAAGCCGGTCAAAATTGGATCTGCTGATGATGCGGCCTTTATTTTGAAGAATGCATCTAAAGTTATCATCGTGCCGGGATATGGTATGGCGGTGGCGCAAGCTCAACACGCACTTAAAGAAATGGCAGATAGTCTGAAAGAGGCGGGTGTTGATGTATCTTACGCTATTCACCCTGTTGCTGGGCGCATGCCGGGTCACATGAATGTGCTCCTTGCAGAAGCGCAAGTGCCATATGATGAAATCTACGAAATGGATGACATTAACTCTTCGTTCAAACAGGCTGATGTTGCGTTTGTGATTGGTGCAAACGATGTCACTAATCCTGGCGCGAAGGATGATCCAGCATCACCTATCTATGGTATGCCTGTTCTTGAGGTTTGGAATGCGGGAACCACTATGTTTATCAAGCGCTCTTTGGCGTCTGGATACGCAGGGGTTCAAAATGATCTATTCTACCGCGAAAACACAATGATGTTGCTCGATGATGCCAAAAAGATGGTCGAGAATATCGTCAAAGCACTTTAATATAAGTGTATTTAACTGTCCTGAATGGACTGCGAAGTGTGCTTGTTTAAGCATTGATTTATGGCCTGATTGAGCGTGTTCTCATTCAGGTCATCTTTCAATAAGAAACACGAAATGTGTTTATCTCCAGATGATTCTTCATCAAGTTTGATCTCTTCTCCACTCATAAGCAAAATAGGGCCAGTCCAATTTGCTTTAATTAGAATATTAACTGATTCAATGTAATTGAGATGCGGTGGAATTCGGTTGTCTAGGACAATCAGATCATACGATTGATTTTTTAAGTGCTGAGTAGCAATGTGCAATGAGGTTGCATTCTCCACAAAATAGCTATTGAAGTGTGTACGTAGAAGATATGCCGAGAATATTTTTGCAAATACAGCATGATCATCGATAAGCAAGATAGCAGGTGTTTTGGGGGCGGTTCGTCTCATAATGTGGAGTCTTTTGTGGCGACTATGACAGCGAAGCAAATGGGATTGTGACTTAAGCAATGACGGGTTCTGAAACAGATTTCAAGTCTAGACAGCAGTTCGAACTCGATCGATTTGACGAGTTATGGAAGGCTGCATATCTAGTCGTAGAAGATCCACAATCTACAGTAGTTAATAGGTCTGATGAATTCGTAAAAGGTCTATTGAAACTAGCATACAGCATATTTCAGGTTGAGATGATAGGTCTTCGGTGCGCGCAAACCGGAGATGAATTTATACTTCATCAAGGCGCGTTTAAAAAACACCAACGTGATCCGGCCATCGGGAATGCATATTGGTCTGAGTTTAACAATAAGCCAGAAGGGTGCATTCTTTCTGATTTTAAGGAAAAACGCTCAGCCAACAATGAAATTTTGCTTAATATTTCGCAGAAGGCCAACTATTTTGCCTGTTTCCCACTCAAAGCATATGGAGATGTGGAGGCACATTTTTTTCTAGCGCATTCCTCAGAAATACAATTTAAAGAAGCTGAAATATTTCAAATTAAATCAATTATTGATCTCTTGGAAAACATGGTGTCGACATGTCCAGAGGTCTTGAATTCAGAAAAATTTGCTTTGGTGCGCATGGAAATGGCGCGTTTGAAAGCGATTGTAGAAAGCATATCTGGCGAAGTATTCATTCTCGATACAACCCAAAGGGGGGTAATTGTCGCAAATGCTTTGGTATGTAAAAAACTTGGATATACGCGTCAGGAATTAAAGAGTTTAACATTTTTGGAGCTATGTTCCATCGGTCCTGACGAGTTGGATAGACATATTTCCCTGCTAGATTCCCATGATGGGCAAAAAATTACTTTTGAAACGGCCTTTATTCGGAAAGATCATTCTATTTATCCAGTGAATGTTGAGCTGACACTGGATAAAAATGGTCAAAAGCCAGTTTTAGTTATTTTTGCTCAAGATGTTTCTGAACACCAAAATTATCCAACTCAATTGGAGGTGATGAGTGCACATCATCGTTCGGCTCTAGCAGCGAATATGGAGATGGGATTTTGCGTAGATGTTGTGTTTTCACCAATTGGAGAATTTGAAGACTTAATCGTCAAATACGCCGATTTGGGGCGATATGCATTTCCTGGTTTTTCTGAGCTCGATATGATGGGACAGAGAGTGTTAGCAACCTTCCCTGATGTCGGAAAGACTGGGTTGGTGGAGAAGATTTTACCGGCGCTAGATATGGATGAATTGCTGGTATTTGATCACCACTATATTTCCCCCAATTTTGAAGAATGGTTTCGTGTTTCAGTGTTGAAGGATGGTGAGAAGTCTTTGCAAATTGGTTTGCGTGGGATTTCTGATAAGAAGCGCCGCGAACGGGCTTTAATGGAACTATATGAACTTTCGGCTGATTTGGATATTTCGACAGATGAATATTTGAAGAAAATGCTTCTCGCCGGACGAACTGCGCTGGGAATGGAGTATGCTTTCGTTTGTGCTATTGAGGGTGACAATGTTCGAATGGAGTGCAGTAGCAAAGATAATGATTGTGCGCATGAGCTAACATATTTTCCATTTGAAAAGACTATTTTATCTAGAATCTGGCCTCTGGATAAGGCTGTTTTTCTATCAGATATAGATTTGGTGTCGAATTTGTATGAAGGCGAAGACATATCTGTCCGCGCTTACGCTGCGGCACCAATATTTGTGCAAGGTGATGTGGTCTCTTTTGTATCTTTTATATCAGAGCAGGCAAATAAAACCGAATATGATGAGTTTCAGATTGGGATAATTTCAGTCATCGCCCGCATGATTTCTCAACGGAAAACGTTAGATCTTGCGCGTGAGGAACTTGAAAAAAGCCGTGATGAATTGCAGCTGATTTTTGACAATGTGCCGACTTCTATCTGGAGAAAAGATAGAAATCACAGGTATCTGAAGGTCAATAAATCAGCCGCTGATCTGGTCGGCATGTCAGTGAAGGATATTGTTGGCCTACGGCCGCAAGATGTTTTTGTGAATTTTGATGAGAAGGCATGCCTTGCACTGGACGAACAAGTCCTTGCGACAGGAAAAGCAATGCTTGGTGTTGAAGTTGAGGGAGGTCTGGGGCCAGATACTTGGGAAAGTATTGATATTATTCCGGTCTTGGGCGAAGGCGTTGAGAATGAGGGCTGGTTGATTATAAGTACTGACATCACCAGACAAAAACATGCAGAGATGAAGCTTGCTGTTGTGGTCGATGAATTAGAAGCAGCAAATAAAAATCTTGAACAATTTAATACTGTCGTTTCTCATGATTTGAAAGCGCCCTTGCGTCATATGAGAATGCTGTCCGAGCTGTTGTCATTAAGTGTTCAGCCCGATAGTGAGGCCGCAGAATATGCTGCGTTGATCCAAGAAAATGCAGTCCATGGTCAAGCCATGGTGGATTCTTTGAATGCATTATCGCGCGTATCTAGAAGTGAGCTGAAGCGAGTGCCAACTGATCTGCGTAAGACCATTTCTATGATAGAGGCCTTGTTAAGCGACGAGCTGGAGGAAGTGGGGGGTAGGATTGTGGTCAATCCGCTACCTTCTATTGATGTTGACGCAGAGTTGGTCTTGAATTTATTTCAGAATCTCATTGAAAATTCGATGAAATATCGCTCGGACGCATCGCCTGTTATCACAATTGGGGTGGATACGGAATCCAAAGTACCTGTGTTCTTTGTGCAGGACAATGGATTGGGGATTAAGCCGGATTATAGTCAGGAAATCTTTCAGATATTTACACGCGTACATGAATCCGCTTCTCCACCAAAGGGAGATGGTGTTGGTCTATCCATTTGCCGCAGAATTATTGAACGTCATGGCGGTAAGATTTGGTTGGATGAAGATTATACTGGCGGCGCACGGTTTAAATTTACCTTTGCAGCTTCCTGATATTTGAGTTCTGTTTAAAATAGATCGCGCGAATATAGGCGTAAATATTAAGACTGTGCTTTTCCGCCTTGGATAACCTTAAAGGGAAGCGGTTTCGCTGTTTCTGAGGTTGAGGGGGCATCATTTGTCGCCCGCTTATTTTCCTCGGTGTGAGTGCTAGCCAGATATAAGGTTGGTGAGCTTGGTTGGGGCGGCATTTTCGGCGCGTTGATGTTTGTTTCAATGTCATCATTGATGTCGCGGCCACGTGGTGAAAAATTATTGGTTTTAGTTTTTGAATCTGATTTCAGTTTGGGTTTAAAGCTGGAACGTTTCATTCCGCCGTTTTTCTTGCGCGCTTTCTTGTCAATTTCACGCACGATATGCGTTTGGCGTGCGGAGAGTGCGCTGTCCAGATTGCCTTTTTCGGGATCATTAAAAGCTGAGCCAAAGGTTTCTAGGCGTTCTTCTACGCCCTCGAAAAACTCTTTTTCCCAATCTGTAAGGCCGGGGCCATCCTCAGATTCGGCGCGCGATTTGGCTTTGCGCAGCTTACGCAAAGCCTTTTTCGTTTTTTTATCATCGATATCGCGAGCCATAATAACTCATAATCTAATAGAGGTATTAGATTTCGCCAAGGGCTGCCAGATATGTGCCGAGGACCAATTCTTCCTCTTCACGTTTATCGGGATCTTGTTTGCGGTGTTTGATGACTTCTTTCATCGCTTTGGGGTCAAATCCAAAGGCCTTTGCTTCAGCAAAAACTTCTTTGATTTGTTCCGCGATTTCTTTTTTTTCGATTTCAAGTCGTTCAACTTTTTCGATTGTCTGGCGTAGTTTGTCCCGCGTCGTAGGGTCCATAGAGCCCATTGCGCCAACAACGTTGTCTTCTTCGTCCATTCTAATTCCTCAAGACAAATTCCAAGAAAGAAAGGCGGACACTAGCGTGTCTCGCGCAGAGGTCCAGCTCTCATTTGAGTAGATTTGCAAGTTTTGCATACACTTTACTGGGGAATGTTGAAAAAAGAATCAGATTGCCAAAATACTAGAGCGCTCGACCTTCGATTAATGGTTCTAATCGGGCGACTGATTGTTTTGCGTGGCGTGAGTGAGGGAAAAGTTTTAGCACTTGTCGGTAAGCGTTTAACGCGGCTTCTCTATGTTCGACGGCTTCAAAAATTGCGGCCAATCCCAGCCATGCTTCAAAGTGGCGTGGCTCTAACTCTAGCGCCTGTTCAAAATCAAGGATCGCCTGATCGTATTTTCCATCAAGATAAAAAACGACGCCGCGACGATACCAAGCTTCAGCAATATCAGGTTCGATAAGAATAACGCGGTCAAACATATCTCTTGCGAGGGCGAGATTGTCTTGACTGTGAGCATCTATGCCTCGTTCCATCAAAATATCGACTGTTGGACCACCTGAGTTGAGCCAAGCGGCAATAATATCTTCGTAGAGATAGTTTGCTTCATGTTCGGTTTTGGCTACGGCCAGCTTATCAAGCAGTTTTTGGGCGGGGCCAATAGGGGAGTCTGCTAGACCACTCAATGGCAGAGAGATCCATAATACAAGTGTACAAAAGAGTGATTTGGCGAGTCTCATAATGTTATATGGGCAAAGCTTGAAGGCAGAAGCAAGGCGTAGTTTTAAAAGTGAGCCCTAGTGCAATGACTATTTTGTAAGAATGCCGGTTTTTTCAAGGTCTTGGCGCATAGTTTGCGCATCCGTGAATAAGAAAGAGGTGATGCCTGCACGTTTGGCTGCATCAATATTATCTTGGCGATCATCAAAGAAAATAATGCTGGATGGTATAGGTGAGCCCAAGCGTTTTAGTGTGAGTTCATAAATGCGTGGGTCTGGTTTGACCATTTTCTCAACGCCGGAAATAATAACATCTTTAAACGCTTGAAGCACAGGGAATGCTTGAGCTGTTTCTTCCCATTTTTCAGCCGGAAAATTTGTCAGGGCATAAATAGGCGTAGATTGTTCTATAAGTTCTTGAATAATTTCAGGAACGCCGTGGACATATCCGTGAAACATTTCAAGCCAACCGGTTCGCCATGCACGGATAAGTTCTGCTTTGTCAGGATGAGCTTCTATCAGACGTGCAGCATTTTCTTGCATGTCCACACCACGGT
Organism: Hirschia baltica ATCC 49814; assembly: GCF_000023785.1. NCBI lineage: Bacteria > Pseudomonadati > Pseudomonadota > Alphaproteobacteria > Hyphomonadales > Hyphomonadaceae > Hirschia > Hirschia baltica. The sequence continues at coordinate 3,236,793 of NC_012982.1, read as the reverse complement.
CGTGATGTGTGTGCCATTCAAGCGTACAAACCTCGCGGTAGAAGCGTTCAGCTTCTTCCTGCGAGGCGAGTAATTGCCGATAAAGGCGTGTTGGATCCCAGTCCACAACAACATTTCCCAGATCGAAGAGAACAATCTGGTCTGTCATGAACTAAACTCCTAAAACAGGAAAAGGCTTAGCCTTGCTTCGCTTTAAAGCGAGGGTCTGTTTTGTTGATCACGTAGACGCGACCTTTACGGCGCACGACTTTACAGTCTTTGTGACGGTTCTTAAGAGACTTAAGAGAGCTTCTAACTTTCATCGTTCTTCTAGCTTTCTGCGGCCCCGTTTACAGAGCGGCCGTGAGCGTTGGTAGCAAAAATTTGAGCGCGGTACATACGCGCTCTATCTAGGATCTGTCAACGATGATTCAGCATGAGTATGAAAATTTTGGAGCTTACTGACGAAAATAGTGGAAAAATAACATAATCGTCATGCAAGAAATGATGGATAGGCTTTAAAAACAGGGTTAATGCTAGGGATAAACCGCAGTTTAGTAGGATAGGGGATTTTGATGCCACATGTGATAAAATGGCTAAGTACAACGGGTATAATGCTTGTTGCACTAAGTGCGTGTGCAGCTGATCAATTGCCGCGCCCAGAAACCTATCCGGGTGTGCCAACACCACAGGCACCAAGCCCTGAACCGACCCCAACACCCACTCCGACACCAACAGCTCCAACCGATGTGGAGGTGCCATTATTTGTGCCTTCGGGTGTTGTTGAGTTTGATGCGTGGCGCGTGAGGTTTGCTCAAGAAGCAGCAAATTCTGGTCGTGATGTAGAAATTGTTCACAGCGTTTTGCAAAGTGTCGTGCCGTTAGAATTGGTGAAAGCTGCGGCAATTGGTGATGATCAAGCCGAGTTTGTTAAACCGATATGGGATTATGTCGCATCCGCGACGCACCCAAATCGTGTGTCTTTTGGTAAAGAAAAGCTGGCAGAGACTGTTGGTCTTTTCGACACTATTGAGGTTCAATATACACCGCCACGCGAGATACTTGCCGCAGTTTGGGGTATGGAAACCAGCTATGGGCGTATATTGGGAAGTAGTGATGCCGTACGTCAATTGGCGACGCTTGCCTACACAGGGCGACGTACAGCCTTTGGAGAGGCGCAGTTAATTTCAGTCTTTAAGCTTCTCGAGCAAGGCATTGTTTCAAGAGAGCAATTAAAGCAAGCAAGCTGGGCAGGGGCCTTTGGTCAAACCCAATTTATGCCGTCCACTTTCTTGGCGCATGGGCGCGATGGGGATGGAGACGGGAAGAAGGACGTTTGGAACTCGCGTTCAGATGCGCTTGCCTCGGCAGCCAATTATTTGGAAGCGTCTGGTTGGAAACGTGGTGAGCCTTGGGCGTTGGAGGTGTCTTTACCGGATAACCCAAATTATGCGCTGGCTGATGGTACAAAGCGTAAAGTTCAGATCTGGCAGGCGCTTGGCTTTAAGATTGAAGGTGGGCGCACAGCAAGCCCAAACCTTGAAGCGGAATTATTTATTCCAGCTGGATCATATGGCCCAGCGTTTTTGTTGTTTGATAATTTCTATGTCATCAAGACGTATAACAATGCCGATAGTTATGCCCTATCTATAGGCTTATTGGCGGATAAATTGGCAGGACGACCTGATCTGGTGAAAGCTTGGCCAACGCATATTACGATGCTGACAAAGTCTCAGGTGGAAGAATTGCAAGCTGCCCTTAATTCAATGGGATATGATGCAGGCCCAGTGGATGGATTGGCGGGACGTGGCACGCGTGCAGCTTTGCAGAGATTCCAGAAAGACCGTAATTTATTAGCCGATGGTTTCCCAACGATGGAGATGTTGGCGAGCGTGAAAGCGGCAGCCGCTGGATAGTCGGCAATAAAAACGCGCCGCGAATCACAGGGGGCGCGTTTAGCTATTTTCGTTTTCTATCCCTAGATTAGCTCGTTGGGTTTTTGGGTTGGCATCCGCCAGGAAATTGAGTGGCGTGAGCGACTTCCCAATTGACGCAAGCTAAATTGAGTTGACCCCAGACAACGCCCCATTCTTCACCGTAATTGCTGTGTGCTTTTCCGGCTTTGGAGACGATCGGGTCTTCTGGAGCAGTCGAATAGATAATGCCATCCAGACATTTGAGATATGACTTGGCATTGTCCATATAGCTTTCACCTTGCTGGTGAATATTTTTAAATTCTGTCAAAGATAATTGAGCGACATTTTCAGGCACATTGATTTCAGCCGGCTTCTCACAGCTGCCAACAGCGGCCAAAGCAGGTGCGGTAAGGCTTGCTGTAAATAGTGAGATGATAAACATTTTTTTCATCAGGTGGCTCCTAATTTCGTCGTCCAACCAAAAGCGTGATCTGTCATTTATCCGTTGATAACGGAAGCTTGTGGCATTTTCTAGGTCGTAGAGCAGTGGAGGGTGGATAATGACACAATTCTAATATTGGCGAATGCTGAGTTTGACCGTGTTGTTTGAATAATCTGTAAAAATGAGATGAAGCAAATCCTAATGTAAACTGTCTGTTTTTTTGAATGCTCACACCTAACATTAAGGATAATCAGTCATAAAGAGATCTAATTAAGTTGAATCTTTTGGTGGATATCTTTTATGTTTCAGATCATAGGCCTACTCGTTGTGTTCGGCATGGTCTTCGGTGGGTTTGCGCTTGCCGGTGGTCATTTCGACGTGATCATTAAGGCGGCCCCGTTCGAGATGATGATGATTGGTGGTGCCGGTGTTGGTTCCTTTCTAATCTCAAACTCGATGGGAACAATCAAAGGTGCGATGGGTGGTTTTGGTAAAGCTCTGTCGGGTCCAAAGTGGAAAGCCAAAGATTATCAGGATCTTTTAACGCTGCTCTTTGTGTTGACCAAGACGATGAAAACCAAGGGGGTTGTGGCGATTGAGCCTCATATTGAAAACCCCAAAGATTCAAGCATATTTCAAAATTATCCCAAGATCCTGAAGGATCATTTCGCTTGTGATCTTATCTGTGACACGCTGCGCATGATGACGATGAATATGGATGATCCGCATCAGGTGGAAGATGCTATCGAAAAACAGATTGAGAAACATCATAGTGAGGCGCATGGCGCGGCACATGCTGTTCAAAACCTCGCCGATGCATTTCCGGCTTTGGGTATTGTTGCGGCGGTGCTTGGTATTATTAAAACAATGGGTGCGATCTCTCAGCCACCTGAATATTTGGGTAAATTGATTGGTTCTGCGCTTGTGGGGACATTCCTCGGTATCTTTATCGCTTATGGTATTGTGGGCCCGTTTGCGGCGCGTATGGGCGAGGTGTTGGATGAAGAAGGTCAGTTCTACAAGATCATCAAGGATGTGCTAGTCTCTCACCTACACGGTAATGCGGCTCAGATTTCAGTTGAGCTAGGGCGTGGATCTGTTCCGACATCATGTCAGCCTTCATTCACTCAAATGGAAGAAGCTCTAAACGCTGCGCCTCAGATTTAATTCTGCATTTATAAAAAATTGTATGCGCCGTCTCGCCAGTTGGGTTGAGGCGGCGTATTCGTGTTTGCATGTCAGAAAATATGTTCAAATCAAAACGTCTTCCGCCTCGACCCGAATTATATTGGCAAGAGGATGGAGTTCCGCGTGATCAGATCAATGATGATGTGTATTTTAGCGTATCTAATGGGTTGGAAGAAACACGCGAGGTTTTTTTTAGAGGGTGTGGATTAGTTGATCGCTGGCAAGCCATGAGGGCGGGGATAAGTGCATCAAATACCTTCACAATTGGAGAGCTGGGATTTGGCACGGGGCTAAATATTGCGGCGCTGCGTCAGCTGTGGCGAGAGCATCGTCCCAATCCGCAGGCAAGGCTGGAAGTGATCAGTTTTGAAGGGCGCTTAATGCGGGTTGAGGATGCAAAAACTGCGCTTTCAGTGTGGCCAGAGTTAGCATCTGATGTGCAAACACTGCTGAGTTTGTGGCCAGTTCGTGCGAAGGGAGTGCAGAGACTCTGTCTAGATTTTGGTATGTCACTGTTGATTGTTCAAGATGAGATTGAACCGGCGTTAAAAAATACAGCTTTTAAAGCCGATGCCTGGTTTTTGGATGGATTTTCGCCAGCAAAAAATCCAGAAATGTGGTCTTCAGAGGTGATGGCGCAAATTGCCCTACATTCAGCGCCTGAATGTGTTGTTGGCACCTATACCGTGGCGGGACATGTTAGAAGGGCACTCGCTGCGGGTGGTTTTGAGGTTTCCAAACAGCCCGGATTTGGCACGAAACGCGAAAGAATGCAGGCAATTTATCCAACACTGCCCAAGCCTGAGATATATTGTGATCCATTGCTGCTGAACACCGAACGAGCGTGTCCTGCTAGCGTGATTGTGATTGGGGCCGGAATTATGGGGGCATGCATGGCGCAGGCTTTCCATGAACGCGGCTGTGATGTGACGGTTTTGGATAAGGGGGAAGGTATAGAAGAAGGCGCGAGCGCAAATCCGCTTGGTTTGGTTGCACCAAGACTGGATGGCGCAGATACGCCGCAAGCAAGGCTTTTGATTGATGCCTATCTTGCTGCCATTGCCTTTTACAAGACGCAAAATATTGGCGCATGGCCTGTGGATACGGCGCATTTTTCAAGTTCGAATGAAGAGATTGGGCGACATGCGAAGATAAAAGATGATCCGCCATTGGATACTGATTTACTTGGTGTTTTGGAAGATGAGGGCAGGCAGATGGGTCTGAATTATCTTTCTTCTATGGCGGTTTCACCTGTGGATGTGCGGTCGCAATTGCTCAAAGATATCAATGTTGTCTGGAATACGAAAATCACCTCGATTGGTGCGGTAGATGGCGCACAACGATGTGTGACGGCGATACGTGATGGGCAGGTCTTTGAATATGAGGCGGATCTTGTTGTCATCGCGGCAGGCATGGGGATAGCTGATCTTGCGGGCGGCGAGGGGCTGCCATTGCGCGGACGCGGCGGCCAATTGGAATATGCGCAATATGATGGCCCTGACTTTGCGCGGTCAAAGGGGCATTATGTTGTGGGTGCGAATGGTAAAATCGTATTTGGGGCCACCTATCAAGATAGTGATGGGAAAGCGCCAGAAGCGAGTGATGCCGCGCGGGCGGAGAATATGCTTGCGCTGGATGTGTTGGCACCAGAACTCAAAGAAAAAATTCTCTCTGGGAAGGTCCAATCTGCAACGGCTGTGCGCGCGGCAACGCCGGATCAATTGCCTTTTGCGGGGCGATTGCCGGAATTTGCAGCCTATCGAGCGCATTATGGTGAGGATCTGCGGACAGGAAGAGCCTTGAAACCTATAGATGGGCAAGGTTTCAAGGCGCTTTATCAGCGGGGTATGTATGCAGCGGGGGGCTTAGGGTCGCGCGGGCTGACATGGGCACCATTTCTGGCGCAGATAATCGTCGCCGATGCATTTGGGGGGCCAGTTCCAACTGGGGCTGACAGTCGAGAACTCATTGCACCGGCGCGGTTTTTTATGCGTCAATTGAAGCGTGAAAAACCGAAAAAAGATTAGGTGTGTGTCATAAATTATCTTAGGCGTAATTTGGCTGTTTTGATATTTCATCAAAGCGGCGTTTGAGGTGCTCGTTTTCGTCTGTGGCTAGACGTTCCAGCGTTTCAATTCTTGTGAGGGCGATATCCAGTTTTTCAGTAAGTTCTTTGAACTGACCTTCCGTGACGCGGCTTCCTGCGGTGACTTTGGCCTCAAAATAGATTGTGACGCCGCAAGTCACGAATATGATGACGGCTAACAGCAGAAAAAATACATAAATATCCATAACATTTGCCTGTTTGAAATAGAGTGAGTGCTTATATTGTATTCACTAAAGGTTGCGAAATTCTCGTTTGAGGTCTTGGTCGCTATCGAGGGCCAAGCGCTCAAGTGTTTCAACGCGGGTAATGGTTTTGTCTAATTTGCTGACGATTTCGGCAAACTCTGCGTCGCTAATCTTGCTTCCGGACTTGCCTTTATTTTCAAAATAGGAGGTGACAATTCCTGTGCCGCAACCAATGGCAACGATAATGACGACAAATACAAATACATCCATAATTTGGGCTTTCTCTTAATAACGGTCTGTGTCTACGGATTTACGGACATTGGAAACGTCGCTTTTTAAGGTTTGGAACTCACGTTTAAGCTCGCGGTCTTCGTCGGTCACAATGGTTTCCAGCGCTGTTAGTCTGGCTGTAATGCGGTCGAGCTGGTCGTTCATTTTGAAAAGCAATTCGTCTGTTTGAGCAGTGTTTTCGTTTGCCTTCCGCATATCTTTTTTGTTTGCATTGTTTTTGCTTTGGATTGATGCCTTGATCAGGCTGGTCAACATCACTAGCGCCACGATGCAGACGACCATTACTTGTCCGCCTTCCATTTTTCTGTCTCCTCTTTCTTGTTGTCGTTTGCAATTTAGCAGAAAATTCGATGTCTAGCGTAAAATCTTCAAGCTAGTTGCGTCTGCGTATTTTTTCCAATTGATATCGAGAAGAGGGCATTGCGGCGGGCATTGTTCCTGATTGATTTCAAGTGCTTTGCCTGTTTGTGCGTCTGCTTGGAAGTATTTCACTTCTAAGCCGGCGGTTCGAACGCTGATTTCACCATTCTGAGATGCGATTGTCAGGGCGATTAAACCAGTTGTCAGTAGGCTTGTTGCCGCTATGACGCGTGTTGAGAATTGCAGTGCCATTTTATTTTCCCTCTTCTGCTTCTCGCTGCGCTACCGGACCATTATATTTTTTGGGAGGTCCGATAATACAGCTCGATTTTTGCTAACTTTTTTCTAGATCACGAAATTGTCTGCGTAGGCGCCATTCATCTGATGTGACGGCTTTTTCTACACCCTGCATCCGGTCTTCTAGGTCCATGAATTTGTATCTGATGTTAGACAGTGTAACTTTCGGGCGGTCAGATACGCCCTGCCAAAAAGACTCTTCGTCCTTTGTCATATTGTGCATTGTGCGACGCTTGGGTGTGACAGCCCATGTGATGAGATATCCGGCAAAAACAACACCGGAAAATACACCTGTAATCATAGATACAACGGCTGCGATACGAACCAATAACGGGTCCCATCCCATGCGCTCGGCGATACCGGCACAAACACCACCAATCATGCGGTCATTTGTCGGGCGGTAAAATCTCTTAGGATTTTTATAGTTTGAATACTCGTCCATCTTAAAATTCTTTCTATTCTGAATTGATCGTATTAACCGTCGAGGTCGCGAAAATCGCTTCTGGGGCGGCGAGGGGCTTTTTCAGGCCCCTCTGGTTCGATCAGCTTTTCTATTGTTTCGATGCGGCGCTCCATTGTGCGGGCGGAACGCCATAAATCTTCCAGCATTCTCTCGTCATCTGCTGAGAGGCCTTTATTGCTGCGCCACATTGTAAAGTAATGCATGCACATGCCGGGGAAGATCACGAATATCGACAGGATTGCGATAATCGGGATGAGGATATCTTCGTCCATTAGTTATCCGATCCTGATTTCTTGCGCGCTTTCATGGCGGCTAATTCCAATTCGACACTTTCTGAGGCCTCAAGGTCTGCAAATTCACTTTCAAGTGTTTTGCTTTTGAGGTCGTATGTGTCGGCATAAGCTTCTAATTCATCGACTTTGCGCTCAACTGCTGCGTAGCGGTGCAATGCGTCATCAACTTTTGAATCATCAATGCGTGAGCGAACTTTGATGCGTTCTTCAGCTGCTTGGCGGCGGACCATCAAAGCGCGGTGCTTGGTTTTAGCTTCTTCAAGTTTGGCTTGAAGTTTGCCAAGATCATCCTGACGTTTTGCGGCGGCATCATCGACTGCAGCAAGGGCTGATTTGCGGCTTTCGATTTCGCGTTCGGCGCGTTGTTTCGCTGAGAGAGCGCCACGTGCAAGGTCTTCGCGGTCTTTTTCGATTGCGAGTTCTGCTTTTGCAGACCAGTCATCGCGGACAATTTGAAGTTCACGCATTTCGCGTTGAAGTTCTTTTTTGTCTGCCATTGTGCGGGCTGCGGCTGTGCGGACTTCTACAAGTGTGTCTTCCATTTCTTGAATGATTAGACGTGCGATTTTCTCAGGGTCTTCAGCCTTGTCGAGCATGGCGTTCAGATTTGAGTTTATGATGTCTCCAAAGCGAGAAAAAATTCCCATTGTTCGGTATCCTTTAGGGTCAGTGATTAAAAGAGAATGCGTGCGATGATCACGCCTGCAATGAAGAAACCCCAGTTTTCAATTGGGCGAGACTTAAGCCAGTTGCCCAACCGGTTAAGTGTGTCTTCGGTCGAGGACTTTGAGTGATCTGTATTGTCGTACATGCATTTATTCTCCGTTGTTGGCGGCCCCTTTGTCGCCGTGTATGCCAAGTAATTTGCAAACACCGTGCCAGTTTTAAATTAATTTTATTAGTATTTGATTTTGCTGTATTTTTTAGTTTTACGGCAAGATTCGCGTTAATAAAAATGTATAAAAAGTACGAAAAATAAATGTAGAAAAAATACAAATATAGTATATAATATGCATTATGATCGGATCAGCACCAGAATTAATCGGGCAATCACAAGCGTGGTTGGAGAGTTTAGAGCGCGTTTCACTTGCGGCTCCTATTGAGCGGCCTTTGCTAGTCGTAGGCGAGCGTGGAACGGGTAAAGAGCTTATTGCAGAGCGTGTGCATTTCTTATCCAAACGGTGGGATGGGCCGTTTGTGAAGGTCAATTGCGCGGCTTTGTCTGAGGATTTGCTAGACTCTGAATTATTCGGTCATGAGCAGGGCGCTTTTACGGGGGCGACTAAGCGCCGGTTGGGACGATTTGAGCAGGCCGATAAAGGCACGCTTTTTCTCGATGAGATCGCAACGGCGAGTATGGAAGTGCAGGAAAAGCTGTTGCGTGTGATTGAGTATGGAGAATTTCAACGCTTGGGCGGCGAGGAAGTTTTGCATTGTGATGTGCGCGTGGTTGGCGCGACGAATGTTGATTTGCCATCGCGCGCAAATGATGGAAGGTTTCGTGCTGACCTTCTCGATCGTTTGGCATTTGATGTGATTACGTTGGCCCCCTTGCGGGCGCGCGGTGAAGATATTGCGGAGCTGGCTGAGTATTTCGGAAACAAGATGGCGCGCGAACTTGGATTTGTTTTTCCGGGGTTTTCGCGCGGCGCAATTGCTGCCTTTAAAGCGCATGACTGGCCGGGGAATGTGCGCGAATTGAAGAATGCATCCGAGCGCGCCGTGTATCGTGACCTTGCGATGCGCGCGCCGCATGAGATAGATGTGCCGGTTAATCTCAATATGGATGCGCTTGATCCATTTGCATCAGGGTTTAGACCCGCCGTGGAGCTTGGCGGTGAGGGACAAAATAAGCAGCAACAAATTCCGACCGAGGAAATTGATTATCTTGGAGAAGCGCTGGAGCATCATAATTCGCATGCGCCGATTGATTTTGAAAAACAGACAGCGGCTTTTGAGCAAAGGCTGATTGATGATGCTTTTGCAGCGTGTGGCGGCCACCAGAAAAACACGGCAGAGCATCTTGGTCTGTCTTATAATCAGTTTCGCGGATTATTGCGCAAATATGGTTATCAGAAAAATTCAACTCGAAGTGCCGACAAAGAACAGCCCAGCAAGGGCGCAAAGGGCAATGATCGCGTGCCATTTGAGTCAATAATGCCGAAAAATGATAAGCCGCGTCCAGGAATGTAGCCTTGATTTGGCTTTCGTGCGTGCAATTGAAAATCAGGGCTAGCCCTGAGCCATTGTTTGGGCGTAAATTTCCAACATGGTTAATGTTCGTATGTCTTCGCAATTTTAAGCAGGTGAATTTATGTCTACAGCGCGTCCACTTACATATATGTGTGATGATATAGATCCTGAGCTGATGGTTGAGTTTTTAAACTGGCTGCGCCGGTTTGAGGTGCGAACAGAAGAGATAGACGAAAGTTCTCTGCATTTTCCACCTGATTTGATTTTACTGGGCGCACGTTCTGAAACATTTATGATCTTGGACCCCACGACAACGGACGGGTCACATTATGTGGTGCTTGATAATGATCCGCCCAAACAGGTTGCAAAAGGTGTATTTCGCATCACCACTGCGACGATGTCCGGGTTGGAGGATGAGTGGAAGACGCTGCTGCGAGTGATTGGGCGCCAGATTGGAATGCCGAGCCTGCCATTTCGCGCCAAGGAAATTTTTGAGGAGGGGGAGGATTCCCTCAATATTGATTTCGTCGAATTAGAAGAGAGTATAAAACAGGCGGATGAAGCGCGCATGGAGCGCTATACGCTGACTTTTGCGCGCAAGGCTGGAACTGAGTTTCAGCGCCTTGTTGATGCTGAAGACTATACTGATGAAGCAGGACAGGCCTTTATATCAGCGCGGTATTCAGAGCGTCGCGCCGAGGAGGCGGCGGCTATGGCACGCGAAGAATTGGGAAAGTCATTTTCTCATACAAAACCAAATTCCGCTGGTGTGTGTTGGGGCCGGATCAAATGGAAAAAGACAGAGTTTGTCGAGGATATTCTGTATGAAGGTGAAACCGATGGCATAGATGCGCATGGGTTTGGAATTTTGACGCAGAAAGTGGATGGCAGAGACCAGACCTATAGCGGTCAGTTTATCAATGGCGTAAGGGTTGGTTTTGGTGTTGGGTTTGATGATGTTTTGACATGGGTTGGCGCATGGTTTGGCGATCAGCCGCATGGACATGGTGTTTTCTTGCAAGGAAAAAACAAGGAATCTGCAAACCATGTTCAGGGAGAGGTGTATGTCCCTTTGGAAACGGAAAACTATATGTTCAAAAAAGAGCAGAACAAAAAGTTAGGCCGTTTCAAGGGTAGAAATAGCAAAACTTTATAACACATTATCTGGGGCCAAAATCGGCTTGTCTATTGGCTTCTTGAATATCAGCAAGGCGCATTATTTGTGGCCGGCGTGCTGTGCGTTTTTTGCCTTTGTTTTCCATCATGGCGCGTATGAGCGTTAGGAACATAATACCAAGATCGACGGCGATACTGGCGAAGAGCGCGATAAATTCTTTTTCACCAAAATTTGTTGTTTTGTCCCAAGGGGGTGTGATGGTTTTTGCCAAATTGAAGAAAGCTGCGCGTGTCGCTTTTGGGCCTTCAGTAAATTCAAACTCCGGCGCTTTCATATCTTCGAGGGAGCGCAAGGATTGCGCAGATGCGCGTAGTTTTTCGGTGAGGACCGTATCCCAACAATAAGAAGAATCATTAGTGCGTGACGGATCTGCGCGGTTTGGGTTTTGTGGATCAGGACCAACATTGGCTGCGAGCGTTTCAAGACGGTCAGCAAATAGCGGCGCATTTGATATGCGTAAGGCGTTGGCTTTTGCGGTAAAGGCACGGGCATCATCAAAAACTTGGGTGAAGACGCGTTCTCTATCGGTTGAGGATAAGCGCGGCGCAATGGCTAATTGTTCTAATAGCGCAATTTCTTCAGGGTTTGTGACGCCTGAAGGTACGATGTTTGTGGATAGCGCGCTGATACGGTGCTGCAATATTGTGCGGTCATTTGTGAGGCGGCCAATCCAACTATCGGATACATCATCCCGCAAGGCTTTGGCGCGATCAGCGAAGGCGAAACGTGCGCGGGTGAGGGGGCCATCTCCTTCTTTGGAATTGGGACGGTTTGAACATGTGCCGCCTTGGCTGGCTTCAATGTCTGCGCGCTCGCGAGCGGTGGTGGATGCGCCGATTACGGATGTTTCCACAATGCTGAGGGCTTCATTGGCGGCATCGACAGATGTAGAGACTTTTTCAATGGCAGCGGAAAATTGATTGCGGGTAAATTCTTCACCAGCCAATTCTTTCCAGAAGAAACCATATCCAAATCCAACAGACCAGAAGGCGAAGAATAGGTAAAAGAAGCAGGCAAGAATACGCAGCATGATGCGGCGTTTAAATGTTTTTGGTTTTGCGTCCGGGTTTTCTAGAAGGTCGTTCTTGGTCGGCGTTTCGCGGACCGGCTTCATGCCGACGCCGAGTGCTGCGTTTAAGCCTGCAACCATTGTGAGGACGACAAAAATTGTGATGCCCCATATGGGTGCGGCTTCTGCGAGGGTGAGGGAGGTCTTACCTGCATTTGCCATGCGCAGATCTGAAAATCCCATAGCAGTGGCGATAATGGAGACGACGATAAAACCCGCCAGAGCAACAAGACTTGCGCCGTGACCTGTGAGGAATGACCAGAAGCGACCTATTTTTGACAATGCACTATCGGACACGCAAACTCCTCAAACGTCTAGGCGATACTCTACGACTTAACCAAAAAAAGCCTAGACTGAACAATACAGTTCAGTTGCTTTAAGAAAGCCCAGACCGTGAATCGCTTCAAGGGGGAAACTTATATTCTTGATAAAGTCCTTACGTCACTTCATTGTGAATGCTAGACGTTTTTTAGGTTAAATATGGGACAGAAACCATGACAGACGCCAAAAACATTGAAATAGCGAACTCGACTGCTGAAAAAACTGACGTTTTTATATCTTACAGCTCTAAAGATCGCGATAAAGCAGCAATGGTCGCAAGTGCGCTAACCAAAGCTGGTTTGAATGTTTGGTGGGACCGCTCTTTATTGCCTGGTGATAGTTATGAGATCACTATCGAGAAGGCTTTAAAAGACGCCAAAGCGGTTGTGGTCTGCTGGACGGAGAATGCAGTGGCATCTGATTGGGTGCGCTCTGAAGCTGATGATGCCCGTGTGAATGGTAAATTATGTCCCGTGATGTTGCAGGCATGTGATATTCCAAAACCGTTTGACCGTGTGCACACTGAAATGCTGATGAATTGGCACGGCAATCGTGATCATCATGCATTTCAAGAATTAGAAGAAGCAGTAAAAGCGCGCGTTGAGGGGCGGGCGGCCAAAGCTATTCCGTGGAAACGCAAATGGATTACGCGAGGTGCGCTTGTCTCGTTTCTGGCAATGGCGGGTGTGGCCGCAGCGAATGTGTCGCTAATTAAAGATTTGCTCGTGGATGATGATGCGCGCATTGAAAAACTGGTATCCGAACAAATAGCGGCGGCGTTGGCGGCTTCAGGGCAAGATTTGGATGCACGTAGCGCAGAGTCTTTGAAAGATGCTGTAAATGCTGTGTTTCGCTCTTCTGATGTGGAGAAAGCTGCTGCAAGAGAAGCTTTGGCGGCTGGTAATGTTGAAGAAGCTGCGCTTTCACTGGCGGAAGTGGCGGCAAAACAAGCGCAAGCTGCGGGCGATGCCGTAAATGCAGCGGCACAAAGCTATAGCGAAGCGGGGGCATTGTTTGCGGCAACAGATACTGCAAAGGCCGTTGATGCGTATGAGCAATCGTTAAAATTGGTTCCGAGTAATCCAGACGCTGCCAACGGGCTTGCGCCACTCTATGAGCGTATGGGCCGTATGGATGAAGCTGAAGCTTTGTATAATTCCATACTGACGGGTGCAGGCCAAACAGATGAAAAATGGGAAGCAAAAGCGTTGGGCAATTTGGCGCTTATGGCGCAATCACGTGGTGAATATCAGACCGCTTTAGATGGACTAACCAAAGTTAAAGCGATTTTTGAAAAACAACGTGATCAAGAAGCCGTCGCGCGGGCATTGGTCAATCTTGGTAATCTGACACATGCGATGGGCGATTATGAGAAGTCCATGTCATATTCCAAGCGGGCGCTTGCTTTGTCTAAGCAATTGGGCTTGCCAAAAGGTGAGGCGGCTGCGCTGGGCAATATTGGGTATGCTTATATGTCTATGGGGGATGTGGATGCTGCGCGTGAAAACTATGCCTTATCGCTTGAGGCGATGGACCGCGCAGGTATGGAGACTGAAAAGGGCAATGCCTATCTCAATCTGACATCCATGCTTTCCAATGAAGGCAAGCTTGATGAAGCTGAAGCGATGGCCCGCAAAGCGCTGGCATTGGCTGATAAAATGCAATCGCGTTTGATTGAAGGCGGGGCGTTAAATCATCTTGCGATTATTGCGAGAGAGCGCGGTGAGTTTGATGAAGCTTTATTACACCATGAGCAAGCCATTAGCGCACTGGAGAAAATCAATTCAAGAGAATTGATCGTCAAGGAATTATGGTCGCAATCTTATACCGCCGAAGATATGGGGGATAAAGCTGAAATTGTGAGGCTGCTCAAAGAGGCTGTCTCTGTAGCCGATCAGATGCAAGATCACACGACGCAGGTGCGGGCATTGATGAAACTGGCGCAGGCTGTCGCGATGCAAAGCACTGCTGAAGAAGCGCTTGGTTATGTTGAGGATGCACAGCAACGATGTGTGGAGGCTGATGATGGCGCATGTCTTGGTATGGTGCTGCTCGCACGGTCTGATTATGTTGCTTATATGGGAAATATGCAGGGGGCAGTTGATATGCTGGGCCAGTCTGTTGATGCTTATGCGTCCGTCAATGATGTTGATGGACAATTGAATGCATTGCGTCAGATTGCAAACCTAGCATCGCGTGCGTCAGTGGCCAGTCTTGTTATTCAAGCGACAGATGAAAGCCTTGCTTTGGCGCGGATGCAATCGCCTGTGGATGTGTCGGGCTTGAGCACTGACTTAGAGCGCCGCGTTCAAGCCTTTTATGAGCTGGATGATTACGAAAGCGCGATGGGGGCAGCTAAGGAAAATCTGACATTGCTAAAAGATTATAACGGAGAATATGCGCCCATCATGAAAGCGAATGCGCATGTGATGGTGGCAAATTTATCTAGGGCTCAAGGGGAAACTGAGAGCATTGATGCACATTTCCAATCGGCCATTTCAATCCTCGAAATCAGTGGCACAAACCCTGAGCAATTGGCGAGCATCCGTCAAATGGCGGCGCAATAGGGATTTTGATGGCATTATTAGGAAATATATTCTGGTATTTCCCCTTTTTGGGATTTGTGTCAGCAGCAATTGTTTGGCTTGTAGGAATGTTGTTGGTGTTGACGGTGGTGGGCGCACCATTGGGAACTGGTTTGGTCGAGTTGGGACGATTTTTATTCTGGCCATTTGGTAGTCGCATGGTGGAGGCTAAGCACGCTGGTGGGTTAATCGCTCAAAATGGCTTGTGGCGCGTTTGGGGGTGGTTGGTGCTGCTCTTATGGTTGCCTATAGGCATTGTGGTCGCAATCGTTTTAGTCGTTAAAGGCGTGCTTATGTGTTTGACGATTGTGGGTATTCCCGCTGGGTTGGCGATATTAAAATCTGTGCCCACAGCTTTAAATCCGGTGGGTAAGCGACGTGTATCAAAGATTGAAGCGGAAGAGATTGAACGCGCCCGGTTTTATCAAAATAGGATATGAGCATGGGACCACCAGAGGATGATTATAGGTTTATCGCGCTGGATGTCGAAACGGCCAATAATGATCGCGCGAGTATATGTCAGATAGGTTTGGCATGTGTGGGTTGGGATGGAGAGATATTGATATGGTCTACCTATGTGAATCCAGACGTTTCTTTTTCTGCATTTAATACGAAACTGCATGGTATTGGAGCAGATACTGTTCGGCACGCGCAAATGTTTCCAGATGTGTGGGGACGTCTTCAGCCATTTTTGAAGCAACACGCAATGGTGCAGCATAGTCGTTTTGATGAATTAGCGATAAATGCAGCCTGCCAGATGCATGCTTTGCCTTTGCCTCGATTGGCATGGACAGATAGCGTGAAAGTGGCGCAACAAGCTTGGCCACAATTTAAGGGCAATGGCGGGCATGGCTTATCAAGCCTTAAAAAGCGACTTGGCTTGAAGTTCAAGCATCATGATGCAGGAGAAGATGCGGGCGCTTCAGCGCAAATAATCTTGCGGGCCGAATCTGTCCTCGGCCATGCTTTTGGTAAGGTGACATCTATTCCCACCCAGCGTCAGCTACGTTTGCCGTTTTAAAATACGACGTGCGTACAGGCGTGGTTTAGCGATCTAAAGCTTTGGGAAAGTTTCTTTTAGCCGACCACCAATGCGGATGGGATCAATACGGGTTGCGAGGCCAGTTGCATCATCAGTTTCAACAAATACACCACACATTGTGCCTTCACCATCGGCTGGTTCCATACGCGGGCTTGGGAGGCGCGTTGTTTGGCGTTGAATGATAATTTCTTTTTTCATGCCGATTACGCTGTCATAATCACCGCACATGCCAGCATCGGTCATATAAGCAGTTCCGCCCGGATAAATCTGATCATCAGCGGAAGGTGTGTGGGTGTGGGCACCGACAACAAGGCTAGCTTGACCATCAATAAGGTGTGCCAGACAGGCTTTTTCAGAGGAAGCTTCGGCGTGAACTTCGACGATAATGGCATCCGCGACTACGCCGAGAGGGGCTTCTTGCAATGCACGCAATACGCCTTGGAAGGGGTCGTCTAGACTGTCCATAAATACGCGGCCATGTATTTGGATCACATAGATACGGCGACCATCAGGCAGGGTGTAGAGGTGAGCGCCGCGTCCGGGGATTTCCAATCCTTGGGGGTAGTTGTAGGGTCTTATTAAACGTGGTTCACGCTCGATATAGGTAAGCATTTCGCGTTGGTCCCACGAATGGTTTCCAAGTGTAATACAATCGGCACCAGCGTCAAAAATATCGTTTGCGATTTTTTCGGTTATGCCAAACCCGCCGGCAGCGTTTTCACCGTTTACAACGACAAAATCCAGACCAAGGTCAAATTTGACGTCTGGCAGATTATCAATAACAGCAGCGCGACCGGATTTACCGACCACATCTCCGAAAAAGGCTAAACGCATAGAGAAGTCCACATAGGCAAGGGGCGTAAAAGGGAGGCTTTACGCCTTTGTCGGCCGATTGTGAATAGCCAGGGCGTTGTTAGTGAACCTTCGTGATTTCATCTATCGTGAAAATTTGTAGTCCGTTACAGTGAATAGAGACTGTTTCAAAAGGCGGTCTTGCCATGCCTTCGGAATATTTAGCGCCTGTTTCGTTTGATAAAGTAGTGTCGGATTCGACGATATTGAGAACTAAATTTGTTTCTGTCGTCATCTCATTATTTCGCTCTAAAGCTGCGAAAGTGTCTGCTGGGACGAGCTCGGCTTTGATGTGTACAATCCGATTTTTTTGAGGTGTCTTGGCATTTTCAATGCGCGGCTGAGGCATATGGTTGACCCAAGCATATGCATTTTCGATCTGAAATTTGCAGGCCTGTGTGTCTTTGCCGTGATCATCGTCTTGATTGGCATGGGAGCAAGCGTTCAATCCAATTGTTGCCAATACTGCAAGCGTTATAGCTTTTGATATGGAAGAAATGGTTTTCATCTTGGCTTCCTGTTTTGCGTGTCGCTAAGTGACCGTCTGAATCAATTAGATCATACAATTGGGAAGTATTCGAGGCGCTATTCGTCTTTTTGGTTTTGCGGAGCTGCGCGCGCAAGAAACAAAGGTACAGAATTATTTGGTGTTTCTGCCCAATCCAGCGCGATATCATGCGCTTCGGATGGGACAGCATCCACTTGTTGCTGGGAGTAACCAAGGCCTACAAAAAAGCAGGGGCCATCTGCGCGCAGCACTTTTATAGCGCGATCATAATAGCCTTTACCATATCCAAGGCGCGTGCCGCGTGCATCAAAGGCAAGCATGGGCGCGAGAACAAGTTTGGGGCGGATCTCGATAGCGTCGGAAGCAGGTTGCAGCAAACCAAATGGACCTTTGACGAGATCTTCTGGCTTTTCATGCAGGCGGAACGTCATATCGCCTGAGCTTTCAACGCGCGGCAGAACGATTTTTGCACCTTTTTTTCTCAATCTATTGAGCAGGGGAAGCGGGTCAAGCTCATCGCCAATGGCGCGATATCCCGCCACAACGGGACCAAAGCGATCAAGTAATTTTAATGGAAAACGTTTTGCAAGTTTGTCGGCAGCATCAGGGTCTCGCGCTGCGGATTCGGCGCGAATCTCCTTCATGTGAGCTCGAAGAAGGTCTTTTTGCTGCGCGTTCGGAGATGACAAATTTTATTCCTATCCAGTTTAATAGAGGTGGCGCCACAAACGCCGTGGGGTATGTGTATTCCCATCGACCCAGCAAGCTAGGTGGGCACCAGGTAGTTAGGACCACGATCCAGACCAGAGCCAGCTCCCTGATGAAAATGTAAGGTCGCTGGAATAAAACTTCCCTACACAAACGCCGCAGCAAACCACCAGACTCTCATGTAAGCGCGTTATGTGTTCACAACAAGTGAATGTTTGTACGGAAGCCAATTAAAAGCTAAAAATAAATGAGGAATAGCCAAAGAATGTCTCATCTTCATTGGATGCATTGGGTGAAGTTTTCGCAAAAGCACCTTTGAGAAATACAGATGCACCGACATCTAGACGTAAACTTTCTGGAATGAGCCAATAACGCGCGCGGCCATCGAGTGTGTGTCCGATGAAATCACCTGATTGGCCTGTGATGTCGCGTTGTTTGGCAATTACCCAGTTATCTGTGCTGGACGCCAAGAAAGCGGCAGAATAGGCAAGGCGTGCATCCCAGCGCGAATTGGGTTTTACTTGGATACGCGCACCTGGGGCAGATAAGTTTGCGGGTGTTAGCGGACCGTGAATTGATGTGTTGTTGAGGTCGGTGCGGCGAGATCCAAACAGGCGTTCATATTGGTCATATTTGTCATCATTTGGATCTTCATCGCCTGATGCATAGTAATATTCAAGCGCAAGGCGGGGCTGCCAAGGTGTATCGAATGTGTAACCAATGGCTGAGAAAAGCATTTGTGCATCGACATCTAAATCTGTTGTATCTGATGTCAATGAAGTGGAACGGCGCGTACCGGTTCTCCATACCCCTTCAATATCCATATCCCATTGGCTAGATATTGGTTTGCGGTAGAGTCGGAAGCCGGGGCCGATATACTCTCTATTTGGTGTGGCTGTGATTGCATTGTCTTTTTCATTTAGTCCCGTAAACGAAGATTTCGCCCCATATATCTTTTGCAATAGAAGGTATGAAATCTGAGCGGCGGTAGTGAACGCTCCAGATGTGGCGATCCCATTCTTCACTGTCACCTGAAAGAGAATTGTCATTCAAATCATTTGAAGGATCAGCAGGATTGCGGTCTATTGGTACAACATAAGCGAGATGAAGTTCATCGCCGCGATCATTTGTGGAGACAGCATGGATGCCTGTGTAGGCTTTTATGACATTGGCAAATGAGACACGTTCAATTTGGCGTTTTGAGCCAATGCTGACAGTTTGTCGGCCCAGTGTGATGTCCATTTGTGAACCAGAACCCAATAGGCCTGGTGTTTGGAAATTGGCGTATAATTACAGAATATCGAGCGGGTTGGTGATGCTGCTGGAATTTGGAGAGTCTTTATCGTCTAGATATGTGCGGCTGTCCTGAAGTTCTATACTGAAAGTGACTGGTCCGGTATCCAGTTTTGCGTGAATGAGTGTCCGAAATAACGACATCTGGTCGCTACCCGTACCGCCAGCGCGAAATTGCCCATTAAGCGCTTCATAGCGCATGCGAGTTTCGCCAGACACGCTAATGTTTTCGGAGAGGTGATTGTCAAACCGGAATGGTTCCTCTTGCGCAAAGGCATTGCCGGAAAAGCCGAGCATCAAAAGAGATAAGCCAACACGCAGTGATAACCGGTTTTGTACGGGCATGATAAACTCCACTCATATATGCTCCTGGAAGCATTTTTCCGGCTTTATTTCACATATACCCGAAATAGTGAAGTAATAGTTTAACCGTCAAAGTGGTGAGGAAGAATTAAAGATGCTGGATCTGCTTTGGGGTCACCTCTTGAGGGGGTAGGTTTGCGTCCAAAACGGTCCATGCCAAACCAGTATTGCCCTAAATGTTCACCAATAGATTCAAGGCGATCCATATTGGTGCTGGCTGAATTTTCCAGAGCGCGCATAGAATTGATTAATCCATCAACACCTTTTTTCTCAAAGGCTCCGAGAAAATTTTCACCCTCAAAGGCTTCATCGCCAATAATGTCGCGTACGGCTGGTTCATCAAGGTCCAGATCAATGCGTTGGAAATGGAGTAGGGAGTCATTCATAATGCCCAGATCATCCATATCGCCAAGTTCTGAATTGATTTTGACTGGGAAGGCGGGATCGGACATTGCTTGAAGCCATGTGAGACCATTTGTTGATGTGTCTGGTATCATGCCGCGCAGGGCCTCAATTGCTTTTAGGCCAGCCATTTTGCCTTTAAAATCTTTTACGCTGAATGTTGGCCGGTACGCGCCTGTTCCTAGGGACAATACAGAGATGTTTTCTGGCCCTGTCTTCCACCCAAACCCGAAAGGAGATTTTGGTTCTCCATTCCACTTTGGCCAAGGCTTGGCATTGTCGCGCCACTTTGATGTTGCAACAAGAAAGGCTTGCATGGCCGGATTATTGTGTGGGCTGACACCGCCATCAAAGAATAGCGCTTTTTCGGCTGATGAAATTTGCTTTTCAACAGGGCTTAGAAAGAAGGGAGCTGAGGCTGATGCCTGCACAACTTCTTGAAGGATGTAATGCTTATTGGCGATAAATTTTTCACCGGGGCCGCCATTTGCATCGTAATAGCCTTGCCAATGTGGAGAATTCCACTCCCAATATTTCGATTTGGGATTGTTGGTGAGTACCCACGGGCTGCCTTTATCAATGCGCTTTGAGCAGATCATTAATCCGGTTTGCAGATATTCAGACCCTAATTCTAGCCTATGCGCTGGGTCAGCGCCTTTACTGATTAGGAAATCACGAAAACATGTATTGATCACTTTAGTGAGTTTGCGTGAGTCAAACTTGGGCACCATGCCGATAATGCCGTGTTTTTTCTGACCAAACACATCATTGGCAAGTGTTCTGTAGAGTGATTTTATTTCGCTGACTTTATATCCCATCGCCAGCAGGGTCGCCATGATTGCGCCTGTGGAGGTGCCGGCTATCAAATCGAAATAGTGACACAGACGAAAATCTTCACGTTCTGCTTCAGGCAGTCGTCCGGCAAGTTTTGCTTCGACCTGTTCAAGAATACCGCATGTGAGTATGCCGCGGACGCCGCCACCATCTAAGGCCAATATACGTTTAGGTCCGTCACTAAAAAGGTGTGTCTCTAGTGATTTTGGTCTTAGTCCGTTTCTCATAGCATATCCCTTGCTTTGTCCCCGCATTAACTATGGCAGGAAGATAGAGCGAGGGAAAGTCAGATTTGAAGTCTTGGTGGAAACTTCCCATTCTTAAGGCGTGGATTTATAGGCGATTGCCCTTGGTTTTGTTGCAAATCGCGTGAGCAAGTTGCAGGTTTTCTATTTTGTCATCGCCGTGTTTTGATTTGGGAATGATATGGTCAAATGTCGGTCGCTGTTTTTTCCAAACATTTGCATGTGGCGTTTCAAAGCGTGAATTTGGCATAGGCTCACCGCAAATTGCGCAATGGCCATCTTGCTTGGTCCAAAGAGATTGAAACCAAGCATGGGGGAGGCGATTGCGATGTTTAGAGCCAGACATTTAGCTGTTTAAAATATCGGGTATATTCCAGCCTCGACGTGCGCATGCTGCCAGCACAGTGTTTTGCAAGAGGCAAGCGATTGTCATCGGTCCAACACCGCCGGGAACAGGTGTGATGTGTCCAGCTACAGCCTCGCAGCTGTCAAATTCAGCATCACCGACAAGACGTGTTTTACCTTCGCCGCGTTCAGGGGCATCAATCCGGTTAATACCCACATCAATGACGACAGCGCCGGGTTTTACATATTCGCCCGTGAGCATTTGTGGGCGGCCAACGGCAGGCACAAGAATATCAGCTTCGCGGCAAACAGCTGCAAGGTCTTTGGTGCGTGAATGCGCAATTGTGACGGTGCAGTTTTCAGCGAGGAAAAGTAGAGCAGCTGGCTTTCCAACTAAAATTGAACGCCCAACAACCACAACATTCTTGCCTGAAAGGTCATTTCCTAAAGCGCGTTTGGCTAGGATGACGCATCCTGAGGGTGTGCATGGACGAAGGCCAGGTTTCCCCAAAACGAGACGACCCGCTGAGGCTTCTGTTAGGCCATCTACATCTTTATCTGGACTGATTTTTTCTATCGCTGAGTCAGCGTCCAAACCTTTGGGCAAGGGGAGTTGAAGTAAAATTCCGTCGACTTCAGGATCATCATTTAGTTTAGCGATTTCTGCTTCGACTTGGTCCTGCGTGGCGTTTGCCGGTAGGACATTATGGAGCGAGCGCATACCGCATTCTTGCGTTTGTTTGACTTTGGAGTTGACGTAAACTTGGCTGGCTGGGTCTTCTCCGACAAGAATAACGGCTAGTGTAGGCTGAGATGGGAGTTCTGAGACTGCCTTGGCCACATTGACGCGCACATCTGCTGCAATCGCTTTTCCATCAATTCTTGTCGCCATGTCTATCTCCATACTTTTCTGCAAGTTGGCTGGATAAGTCAGCACCGTCGCTGATGCGAATGGTCTTTAACCGATCCGTGGACCCTTTGACTACAGCTACTTTTGATTTGGGAAGGTTAAAATGGCTAGCAAGTAGTTTTTCTACGGCTTTATTGGCTTTTCCTTTGTCGGGAATAGCGCGCACACGGAGTTTTAGGTAGGTTCTGCCTGCGGCGTCTTGTTCTGGTGCTTCAACGGCGTCTTTTGATGCATTAGGTGTGACGCGCGCGACGATGTCTAAATCATCGTCGCGAGTTTTCCAGAAAGTGGACATCAATTATGCGCTAGATACCTGCGCTGCTGAATGCAGGGTAGAGGTAGCGTACAATGAAGCTTTGCAAGAAGTAGATTGCAAAAATCAGAACAATGAAAGACAGGTCCAAACCACCCATAGAAGGGATAAATCTTCGAATTGGTTTAGTCAGAGGATCAGAGATTTGGTGCGTGATACTATAGATTGTTGAAACAAATTGGTTGCGAGTGTTCACAATCCCAAATGCAATCAGCCAAGATAACACAGCTTGTGCAATGAGAACCCACACCAATAATTGAAGGGCCATCATAACGACATCGAGCACAGCCAGCATATTTCTTATCTCCTTAGGAATATAGTTTGTGAAACTATACGCACAAATCATTCCATTTTCTTAAAACTACTAAGCACTAAAGAGTTATCTGGTGCGATTACAAGAGGAAGAGGTAAGAAGATGAACGCTTTGTGATGTAAAATAGCCTTAATGTGGCCTCAACAGTGTAACGAGTGCTTAAGTGTGTTGGTGTATAAGGGGTGTTATGACATTCTATTCTGCACGATTTGCTCTTATTGCGACTATTGTGTTGGCGTTGGCCAGCCCAATGGCGTATGCATTGGCGCCAGCCGCGAAAGCTTCTTCCGGTCAGATTGATCCAACAGCGAAGAAAATATCTGGCTCTGAGGATTATGTACCATTTTTTGGAATTCGCGTTTCTGTTGCTTCAGGGTTTGCTGTATCCGCAGTTATGGCTGTTGATGCTGGCCTGCACATAGAAAAATCAAAAACACGCAAACATGTAGAGGCAATTCGCCCGCGCATTATGGATAATTTGCGTATTGCTGTGACAGGATATGCGAATGGGCCGTATCGCGAGGGTATGGTGCCAGATCTAGATATTCTTGAAGGACGCATGCAGCGTGCTGTCGATAAACAATTAGGCAAAGGTGCGTCACAGGTCGTTCTGGCGTCTGTGATTGTTTTCAATCAAGATTAAAGCACTAGAAAACTGATATAAAAAAGCCTGCTTGAGTGAGCAGGCTTTTTTGTTTGTAGAATGATTTACTTATTCAGCCGGTATTGCGGTTGGTGCGCAAGCTGGTGGTTTGTCAGCAATCGTACCTTGTTCAACGCCCATAGCAGCAAGCAAGCTGTCATCTTCACTCATTTCTGGGTTGTCTGCCGTAAGCAATTTGTTGCCAACAAAGATTGAGTTGGCACCCGCCAAGATACAGAGCATTTGTCCTTCAGAGGACATGGCTTCGCGTCCTGCGGATAAACGTACCCAGCTTTTGGGGAAGATGATACGAGCTGTTGCAATAGCGCGAACAAGTTCAACGATTTCAAGTGGTTTCGTAGCAGCTTCACCAAGTGGTGTGCCTTCAACTGGCACAAGCATATTGATAGGAACACTTTCAGGGTGAGGTGTAAGTTGAGCAAGCTCATGAAGTAGACCAATACGGTCGTGGCGGCCTTCACCCATACCAAGAATACCGCCGACACAGAGGTTTAAGCCAGCATTGCGGGCTTTGCCAAGTGTCTCGATTCGATCTTCATAAGTGCGTGTTGTCACAACGCTTTCATAATATTCGCGCGAAGTATCAAGGTTGTGGTTGTAATAGTCCAAGCCAGCTTGTGAGAGCGCTTCTGCTTGACCATCTTTTAGCATACCCAAAGTCACGCATGTTTCCATGCCTTCAGCTTTTACTGCTTCAATCATGGAACAGACTTTAGGCAGGTCACGGTCTTTGAGAGAGCGCCAAGCTGCCCCCATACAGAAACGGTCTGCGCCATTTTCTTTGGCTTTGCGGGCTTCTCCAACAACGGCTTCAACATCCATTAGTTTAGATGCTGGAATGCCTGTGTCGAAATGAGCTGATTGGGAACAATAGCCACAGTTTTCGGCGCATCCACCTGTTTTAATGGAGAGAAGTTGCGATTTTTGCATACGGCCTTCAGGCCAATTTGCTTTGCGGACCTGTTGAGCTGCTAGGAAAAGATCTGGTAATGGCAATTCATAAATTGCTGCTATTTCATCCTTCGTCCAGTTTTGGCGTGGCTCTAGGTCTGGCGTGGTCATACTAAACTCCCGATGTCCCGTAATTCTTTTAGAAATAGGACATAGCCCGTCCGAGACAAGACTGCAAACACCTAAGTTGGTCAAACGGACTAAAGTGTTGTCGATATACTAATTTTCCTGAAAAACTTAGTTTCACGGCGTTAGCTATATTCCAATAAGATTGTTGTTTAATGCCTGAGAAAGAAGATTATACGGTCAAACCAGAGACTTTGGCTGGCACCGAATTTGCTGATCTTTGATGAAATTCGCTGAATGAGCGAACATTTATAGCCAATTCGGACACTTAATTGGGGTTTTGAAATGAAAAAGAAGTTATTGGCAGCGGCAGCGATAGCTATAGGTTTTGCTGGGTCGGCCCAAGCAGCCGGACCCCATGCAAATGGACATAGTGCATTTAGCCCTGCCGGTGCTTTGCCTGATGCGCAAGCGGGTCAGTGTTTTGCACGCATCACTTTGCCAGCTGCATATGATATTGTTCCTGAAACAGTTGTGGTGGAAGACGCGCATGAACGTCTTGTCGTCAATGACACTCAATTTGGTCCGTCATCAATTGATGTTCAGGTCAAAGATCAAGGTGTACGCTATGAAGTGCGTCAGCCCGTATATGAAACAGTCACAGAACAAGTCTTGGTGAAACCAGCGCATGAGCGTCTTCAGGTGATTGCTGCTCGATTTGAAGATGTGACAGAAACAATCATTGTTGAAGAAGCCCGCAAAGTTTGGAAAGCGGGTACGAACCTATCATCTCATCGCAAAATAGATGAACAAACTGGGCAGGTTTATTGTCTGGTTGATGTGCCTGCAAAAACGCGCACTGTGACTCGTCGCGTTATGGTTCAGCCTGAGCAGGTGACACGTATCCCTGTAGAAGCACAATATGCGACTGTTCAAAAACAGGTATTGGTCGATCGTGGTGGCGTGGCAGAAATTCCAACACCGCCAGAATTTAAGACATTATCTACGCAAGAAATCATCTCACCGGCAAGTACGTCTAGATCCATGACTGCTCCGCGCACAGCAATTGTAGAACGCACTGTATTGCGTGCGCCAGAGCGTTTTGAGTGGGTTGAGGTTCTGTGTGATACAAATGCTCAGACATCTTCAATAAGTGACTTGCAAATTGCATTGCGCGATCGTGGTTTCTATTCTGGTCCAATCGATGGGATTATCGGCACACAGACTGAAGAGGCTGTGCGTCAATTCCAAGCAGCAAATGGCCTGCCTCATCAGGGGTTTGTAACGATGGAAACAATGCGCCATTTGGGGCTGGGTGGCGGAATTTCTTCACGTCAAGCAATATCTTCGCACTCTCAGACATCGTCTTATTCAGAGCCAGTTTATACAGCGCCTGTGCAAAACCATGTTCAAAATCAATCACATTTCCAACCTGAAATCATGCCGCAATCACACATTATTATGCCTCAAGCACCCGCACATGAAGTGATTTTGGAAACGCGTGAAGCTGAGCGTCACAATGCATATCAAGCGCCAGTGCGCCAAGTTTTACACGAGAAAAAAACAATGGATCGCGCCGAGAGTATGGCGAGTGAATTTGAAGCTTATGCAGCAGCAGTTACAGGACGCCAAGCTGCGGACCAGATGCTTGAGCATGGTGTATCTTCATATAGTTATATGAGTGAAGAAGAGCTTTTGAATGCTGAACACGAAATTGTGGAATCAGGTGATGAGCTTATTCGTCAGCCAGCTCCATTAACAAGCCAAAAACGGTTTCAACGCCCACAAGAATATTCTGTACGGAACCGTTTGAATTGGGATGAAAAATCTACAAATTAGACGCTGATTTCTTCCTTTAAAACGGACTGATAATGCAGCATTAAAAAAGGCCGCATCATTTTAAATATGATGCGGCCTTTTTTGTTTTAAATCCAATTATCAGGATTAGACTGATTTATCTTCTTCAGAAATTTCCGGTGCATCAGGATCACCGTTTTTCTTGTGCATAGCGATAACCACACCTGATAGTGCAATAATCGCAATCAGGTTTGGAATTGCCATTGTCGCGTTGGCAATATCACCTAAGCGCCACAATGAATCTGTGTTTGTGACGAGACTTCCGGCAAAGACAACGGCTACCCAAGCAAAACGGAATGGGTGAGTTGCCCATTCACCGACAAGATATGTGAGTGCTTGTTCCCCATAATAAGACCAACCAATAATTGTTGTGAATGCGAAGAAGAAGAGCGCTATTGGTACAACCCACTCACCACCTGGGAAGGCTGCGCCATAGGCACGTGTGGTAATGGCTGCAGAATCGGCATCCGACTCCCATGCGTGTTTGACTTTTGTCAGAGTTGAATCCGCTTGGGCTTCAATATCTGCAAGTCGTTCTATTGTGGCTTCCAGCAGCGTTGGATCTGTTTCTGAATCTGATTGCGCGGCTATAAGTATGTCATATTGATCACCAGAAATAGATCTAAATACATCTGGGTATGACGCTTTTATAGCTTCGTCAGATACGAGACTTGCATCCGCTTCCTGACATGAAAGCAGTAATTCCTGCGCAACAGCTCCATTATGGGCAAGAAGTGAATTTCGTCCAATTTGTGTTGCTGTAGGGAATAGGTCACCTTTGGAATAGCTCTCACCTTCAATTGGGTGGGCTGGTATTGAAATAAGATCGGCTGCAAAACATGCATCTGCTGCAATTGTTGCAGAATTACGTCTGAAATCACCTTGAACAGTCAGGATCACCAATGCAGTCATCGTACAAATCACCATTGTATCAATGAACACACCAATCATCGCGATTTCACCTTGTTGCACTGGATTTTTGGTTTGCGCAGCAGCGTGAGCGATAGGCGCCGAACCTTGTCCTGCTTCATTTGAGAATAGACCGCGAGCGATACCAAAGCGAACAGCTTGCATCACACCATAACCTGCGGCACCCCCAACGGCTTGTTTAAAGCCAAATGCGTATGTGAAAATATCTGCAAAAGCGCCGGGTACTTTTGTAATGTTCATCATTAGAACGACAAAAGCGATTACGACGTAAAGCCCTGCCATAACAGGTACAACTTTACCGGCAACAGAACCGATAGATTTAATACCGCCGACGATGACTGCGAATACAAGTGCTGCGATGACTGCTCCAACTGCCCAGCCGGGAAGGTGGAAATTAAAGCTCGAAGCGGCCACTTCTTTTGCGGCTTCAGTAATTGAGTTAGCCTGAATCATAGATCCAGTTGCCATCGCTGATGCAAGTGTCCCGATACAGAATAGGACAGCTAGCCAACCCCAGTTTTTGCTTAAACCGTTTTTGATGTAATACATTGGGCCACCGTTTACACGGTCGTATTCATCCCATTCACGATATTTTATGGCTAGACTAGATTCAGAGAATGCGAGTGCCATACCTAATATGGCAGTGACCCACATCCAGAAAATTGCGCCGGGACCACCCAATGCCAATGCAGTGGCAACACCGGCAAGGTTACCTGTTCCAACTTGACCAGAAAGGGCGGTAGAAAGAGCTTGCCACGGTGTAATCGCGCCTTCTTCACCTTGAGCCTTACGGCCATCCCACACTTCTTTCAAAGCAGGAATGAAGCGAGTTAACGGTCGTCCTCCTAAACGGATCATCATATAGATGCCCGTCCCGACCAAAAATACTGCGAGAAGACCAACAGGAAGAATACGTTGATCTCCCCATGTGCCACCCCAAATGAAATTGCTCACATTGTCTATGAGACCGACTAAAGTTTCCACGAAATGCTCCCCGCGTGAACGATCTTTGTTTCTAATACGAAATGATTAGGTGTAATCTAACCAGCCATGGCGATATGTCGATGATTTCGTGTCCGAAATTTCATGAATCTCACAAATGCCTGCTGATTTGCTGCTTTTTTTTGCAGCTATATGTGCTTGTTTCCAATTCTTGAGTCCATTTTTATAAAGTGTTCGCTTGTCTGGCGTATCGATTGCAGTTGTTTTGAAGAATGTTTGTACCGATTTTTCGTTTTGGATAGAGATTTTTATGGCCAATAATTCAAATGCTCAAGAAAGCGCTTCTTCAGTCCGCTATGGAAAAGGTGTCTTTCTAGGACATGATTGTACACATGTTGATGCGCGAAAGCGCACGCTCGCACTAGAGAGTGCAGGGGTTGAATTAAAAGGTTTTTTCTTCCGTCGTGAAAAAAACAACGCTGATTATCAACCCGAATGGGACAATGTTGAGCTGGGGATTACTGCTGATAATAATTACGCAAAGCGGGTGCCGGCCTTGCTTAAAGGTCTAAAGATACTTGTTGATCATAAACAGGATTTACGCAGTGCCAAATTCATAATGGCACGCAATTTTGATATGATGTTTATTGGTATGTTGGCAAAAGTTTTGACGGGTTCAAAAGCGAAGCTGATTTATGATGTTCCTGATATTCAAGAGTTTTTCTTTGGCAAAGGTCTCAAGGGAAAAGTGTTTCGGGGGTTAGAGAAGATCATTCTCAATCAGATCAGTTTACTGGTTGTGACATCTCCGGGGTTTATACGTGGATATTTTGAGAAATATCAAAATTATAACGGCAAGCATTTTGTTTGGGAGAATAAGCTTCTTTCCGAACAAATGGGTGACATGCCAACGCCAGAGCAAATGAATGCCCATCGCGTAAAGCCGGAAGAGGGCGTATCGCCTTGGGTTGTGTGTTGGCATGGAACATTGCGTTGTCCGGCTTCTATGAAAATTCTGGCCGATACTGCTAAGGCTATGGGTTCAAAGGTAAAATTTTATCTGCGTGGTAAGCAGACCATCTATCCTGAGCTTTTTGAGCAGACATTTTCAGGCATTGAAAATGTAGAATTTGGCGGCGAATACCGCACGCCTGATGATTTAGAAGAAATTTATGGATCTGCGCATTTTAATTGGTGTGCTGACTATTTTGACCCTGAAGGTAATTCTCCTTTATTGCTTCCTAACCGTGTATATCAGGGCGGTGCACTAGGTGTTGTCCCACTGACAATATCGGGACAAGAGAGTGCAAATTATGTGGCGCAACACAATTTAGGCTATGTGTTACCAGAGGCAAGTAGCGAGGCTTTGATTGCGTTTCTAAAATCTGCTGATTGGGATGAATACCTAGCTGCGCGAGACCGCAATTATCAGGCAAGAGATACATTGTTTCTTGAGGATGCATCGGATCTACGACAATTGCTAAATGCAATTGATGCTAGCTGATCGAAACAGACACATCAGCTTGATATATATAGCTATTATCTGATTTTGAAGAGATTTTAAACGTGTAGCGGGCAAGCGCATTCATGCGTGTTGCTATGCTCGCTTGTATGATGAGTTCTGAATCAATTGTGTGAAGCCAATCTGTTGTCCAATCAGCTTGTCTAACGGCGACGATAAGCGCTTTTGGGGACTTTTCCGACTGGGATTTATTCATTGCGCCATGAAGTGCGATTGCTTGTGCGCCATATTCCAGTGCGGCGCTAATGGGTAATCCGTGTGCATTTCGTAGTGGGTTTGTGGGCGAAAAATGTGTGTCAGTTGTGCAAATAATGTCGTCTTGGTTGCAAGACTGTACAGTATTTATGAGCACCATGTTTCCGGTATGTGGAATCAGGTCTGATATTGCGGTCATGTTGATCTGTCTTTATTGCGGAAGAAATCTAACAAGGTTGAGCGTAGAACTGGATTAAGGCAAATGCGTGTAAATCAAACTATCAGTTCTGACCATCCTAGTTTACCCGGGCATTTTCCCGGCGATCCGGTTATCCCAGCAGCATTGCTCGTTGAAGCCGCGCAACAGGTCGTTTTGGAGCACGCAAATATTGAGCGTCTATGTGGTTTTTCCAAATTGAAATTGAGGGCGCTTATCAAACCCGATATTGAATTTGAGATAGCGTTTGAGGAAACCAAAACAGGGTATTTCAAAGTGTCCTTAAGTCAACTTGATGTCGTGTGTGTTACGCTTATCTTATCGTCGAGTTAATTGGCATTTATACAGCAATAGCAGCATACAATTGCTTGGGAAAAATCAAATTTGTGTCATTCCGTTGAAATTCCTCAGCACAGGGGTTGGGGTTTTAAGTATAGCTGCTAAATGACTCACGATAGACAGGTGGGATTTCATTTTAGCGCAGTGGGCATTTGGATAACAGTGTCGTACATGTGATGTTCTTTGTGCTGATTGAAGATGAAAAGCACGAGTGATGAGTAGGATGATATTGCCAGTTGGCAATATCGGGTCATGAAGGATATGCGGGGATGCTTAAAGTATTGGCAGTTGGGTTTTCCCAAACAGGTCAACTAAGTCGGTTAATGGATTCAGTTTTGGGGCCAGTAAATGAATCGACTCAGATTGAAGTCACTCGGATTACTTTAGAGACGCACCGTAAATTTCCGTTTCCTTGGAATTTCTTCAATTTCTTCGATACAATGCCTGAATGTGTCTATGAGGATGCGCCGGCAATTGAACCAAAAGACCTGGACCCAGATGCTGAATTTGATCTGATCATTCTAGGATATCAGGCTTGGTTTTTATCACCTTGCCCACCGATTATTTCATTTTTGAAATCTGAAGCAGCGCGTAAAATCATCAATGGCAAACCTGTGATGACGTTAATTGGATGCCGCAATATGTGGTTGATGGCACAAGAGAGCATCAAAGAACGTGTTGACGATCTAGGCGGTCATCTGATTGATAATGTGGTGCTGGTTGATGAAGCGCATGCTGCCTATACATTCTATTCAACGCCGATCTGGATGTTGACGGGAAATAAGGGACCATATTTTAATGGCAAAATTCCCAAAGCCGGCCTGACAGATGAGCAGATTGAAAACGCGTCTCGTTTTGGGGATGCGATTGTGCGTCAATTGCCCAATAGAGATGTTGCTGACACATCACCCATGATGTCTGGTCTTGGAGCTGTGAAAATCTCTGAGGGGCTTATTGCATCGGAGAAAGTTGCCAAGCGTAATTTCCGCATGTGGGGGGGATTGATGCGCAAATTTGGTAATCCAGACGCGATCGCACGTAAGTTTATTTTGATAATCTATTTCACGTTTTTAGCGATCATTGTGCTGACAATTATGCCAATATTGGCGGTCGTCAAAAAATTGTTGAAGCCATTTACAAAAGCAAAAGTGGCAAGTCAGAAAGCATATTTTGCGCGTCCTTCAGGCGAGGGGCGTGAATTATGGGATGTAGAGCAAGCCGAAAAGCTCGAAAAAGGGACAGTGTAAAGTGACTAGATCTGTTTATGTAACGCGTAGTGCGGCATTTATGCCGGGAGAAGCCGTTTCCAATGATGAGATGGAGGCAATCCTCGGGCAAGCTGGTGGACGTCCCTCACGTGCGCGCCGTATGATTTTGCGTTCAAACAAGATCGTTTCACGTCATTATGCTATTGATCCAGAAACAGGCAAACCAACTTATTCCAACGCACAACTGGCAGCCGAAGCTGTTCGTGGATTAGATGAACCATCTAAGCTGAATGAAGTGCAGGTTTTGGCATGTGGGACATCCATGCCGGATCAGATTTTTCCAAACCATGGTGTTATGGTGCAGGGAGAATTAAAATTACCACCTATTGAAGTGAGCGCGACTGCGGGGGTGTGTTTAGCCGGTGTAACGTCTCTAAAATATGCATATATGTCGGTGGCTTCGGGTGAATCAGATACATCTGTGGCAACAGGTTCTGAAAATGCATCGACTATTTTAGCAGCGCATAATTTTGAGGCCGAACTTGATGCAAAAGTAGAAGCTTTGGAAGAAAATCCTGAAATCGCTTTTGAAAAAGATTTTATCCGCTGGATGCTTTCTGACGGCGCTGGGGCGCTTATGCTTGAAAGTGCGCCGCGTGATGGAGCCGTTAATCTGAAAGTGGAATGGATTGATGTCTATTCTTATGCTGGTGAGATGGAAACCTGTATGTATGCAGGGGCGGTAAAAAACGAAGATGGCACGACGCGTGGCTGGACAAGTATGACAGCCAAAGAGCGTGATGCGGATTCCGTGATGTCTGTGAAGCAGGACGTAAAACTGTTAAACGAAAATATCATGATGTATGCCGCGCAAAAGCCGGTGCCTATAGTCGCAGAGAAACACAAAATAACACCTGATGATGTAGACTGGTTTGTTCCACATTATTCATCTGATTATTTCCGCGTGCGTTTGTTTGATGCGCTCAAGGCGGGTGGCTTTGAAATACCCATGGAGAAATGGTTCACCAACCTTTCTACCAAAGGAAATACAGGATCAGCATCTATCTACATTATGCTGGATGAGTTGCTCAAATCAGGTAAGCTGAAATCTGGTGAAAAGATCATGTGCTGGGTGCCAGAAAGTGGGCGCTTTAGCACGGCTTTCATGCTGTTTACTGTCGTCTAAAGGTTTCTAGGAGTTAGCCATCATGAAAAAGGATGAGGTCCCGCAGGATAAATCCCGCACATATGGCGGTGAAAGCAAGCTGATGTATGCCGTTGATAATGATGGTAAATATACAGGCGTTGCATCCTCTGGCTGGGAAGTAGAAACCTATGCAACTGTGGCGGCGGTGGAAGCTTTAGAGGCGCAACGCAATGCGGCTTTATTGCGCGGGAAAGCGGGTGAGACATCGCCGCTAGAATACCATATGTTTGATAAACGCATGGATATGGCGACGCTGACATCATCAACTGGATACGGTGCTTGGCGTGTGAAGCGCCATCTAAAACCTAAAATATTCAATGCATTACCGGATTCGAAACTCGCGCCATATTGTGAGGCAATGGGGATAGATTTGCAGACGCTGAAAAGCCTGCCTGATGCTGATACAGACACGCCGAAAGCCAATTCATGACCCAATTTGAACATCGTCAATCAGCACATTGTGAAAGCGGTGTGGTGGCAAATCTGGTTTCTGCTTCTGGCGTCCCGATGAGCGAACCAATGGCGTTTGGCTTATCATCCAGTTTGATTTTTGCTTATTTGCCGATGGTGAAAATGGCGGGGATGCCGCTGATAGCCTATCGCATGTTGCCAGGGAGCATTATGAAAGGCTCCGCGAAGGCGATGAATGCAAATTGGCAGTCTGAGACTTTTTCGAATGCAGATGAAGGCATGGCAGCCCTAGATAGGGCGCTGGATGCAGGTAAATCTGTGGGGCTGCAAACGAGCATTTATTGGCTGCCTTACGTGCCTGAGGATATGCGGTTTCATTTTAATGCGCATAATTTGGTCGTCTCTCACAAAGAGGGGGATGAATATGTGGTGTCTGATCCGGTATTTCCTGAGCTAAAGCGTACGGATGCGGCATCTTTAAAAAAAGCGCGTTTTGTCAAAGGGGTGATGGCACCCAAAGGGCGGATGTATCAGCTGTTAGAAGCGCCAAATAATATCAATTATGAAAAAGCTATTCCGGCAGCGATTGAGCGTAACCGCAAGCTGATGAAAGCACCCATGGTGCCTATGGTGGGAACTAAAGGCATTCGTTATATGGGGCGTCAGATCCAGAAATTGGCAAAAGACCCAACAAAATCAGACTATCTTAAGCAATATCTGGGGCATATTGTGCGAATGCAGGAAGAGATTGGGACAGGCGGCGCAGGGTTTCGGTTTATCTATGCTGCATTCCTCAAAGAGAGCGCTGAAATGCTTAATTCCAAGCTGCTCGCTGAAGCGGGTGATGCGATGACGGATGCGGGTGATGAATGGCGGCGTTTTGCGCTGAATGCGACGAAGATGTGTCGCGGGCGCAAGGATATGGATGCAGATGCATTATATGATTTGCTGGATGTGTGCGCGAAGAAAGAACAAGCTGTTTGGGATATGCTAAAGGGTGTAAAAACAGCTATTTAGGGCTTTTGAAGTAAGATAAAGCTGAGTTCACCGCATGTGTTTTCTTGGATATAGACAAGCTGAGTTTCGGCTAAGTTTTCGTGTGTGAGATAATCTCTTAAAACATGGCCTGCATTTGTGCCGTAATGGCCTTTGGCGGGCGTGTTTAGAGCATATTCTGAATTTTCAAATTGGCTCATGATTGCTTGTTTGGTTTGCGGTTTTATTCGGTTCCCAAAACTGATTTTATCAGTGTTTTTCAGTAATGGTTTTATATGATTTATCAATGCATTAGCGTCTCTAAATAAGAAAGCATCGATTAGATATCCAAGCGGTTTTTCTGTTGAGGATTTATCGCTATTTGGTTGACCTAAACGAAACCAATGAGAGCCTTGCGCGAGGGGGTCATTTTCCAAGGCTCCGACGCGTATTCTGTGAGTTGTTTCAGGTTGGGTGATGATATCAACACTTCCAACAAGGGCAGTTTCCACGCCCAATGTTGTGATATCCAGACTGGCTTGGATAAAGGCGGATTCCAGTGCGAATTCTCGCGTAGAAAGGAAGCTGGTTGAGCCGCCTATGTCAAAATGTTTGGTGAAATAATAGCACGCAGCATTTGAAACAGTGTTGATGAAGGAAAGAGGTTTTGGGACTTGTCTGTCTCTCACCGTGCGATTTAGTACGTCTATAGTGACGTCCATGTCACCAGACGCTGAGGTAAGATAAACATTGGTGTTTTCAGGCAGGGGGGCGGATCGAATAGTGTCGTTAGCACCGATAAGCGCCATTTGAATGAAAGGACCAATGCGGCGTATTTGTTTGCCGAAAGCCTCTTTGATGAGCGATTTGAAATCGGGCGCTTCTGATGGCCCGTATTCAACACCGCTGACAGCATAGATTGGTAAAGCTGATCTATCCATGGCGCACCACCAATGATGTGTTATTCCCGCCAAAACCAAACTGATTACATAAAATTGTTGGATTGTGCATCTGTTTAGCAGACTGATTAAGTGTGATGCCTAGCTTTTCGCATGGGGTCGCGGACACGCCCGGTGTCGCTGGCAAGAAGCCTTCATTTAGGCAAGCGTTCAAAATTAGCAATTCAGTGAGGCCGCTCGCGCCAAATGTATGTCCAATATAGGGTTTTAAAGCAGTGATGACTGGAAGTGTTTCAAAAATGCGTTGAAGACCCGCGCTTTCACCCTCATCATTGAGGAGACTTGCCGTACCATGTGCCTTGATGGCATTGATATCAGATGCATTCACGCCAGCATGTCGGATAGCCTGTTGGATAACGCGGGCAATGGATGTGCCATCTGGATTGGCAGCCGACATACCATATCCATCGCTTAATGTTGCGCCGCCAAGAAGTTGCATACAGGGTGTGTCTGGCTTTTTCGCACTTAATATGACTGCACTAGCAGCTTCACCAAGTATGAGGCCATCGCGGCGGCTATCAAATGGACGCATGCTCGTTTGGGTGAGGAGTTCAAGCCCTTGAAATCCGTATGCAGTGGTGATGTTGAGAATTTCAGCACCGAC
The DNA here is from genome assembly GCF_000023785.1 of Hirschia baltica ATCC 49814. Classification (NCBI taxonomy): domain Bacteria; kingdom Pseudomonadati; phylum Pseudomonadota; class Alphaproteobacteria; order Hyphomonadales; family Hyphomonadaceae; genus Hirschia; species Hirschia baltica. The sequence goes on along the minus strand of NC_012982.1, from coordinate 3,200,752 downwards.
AATAAGGGCGTGTTCTAATTTTCCAGCTTTGATGGCTGTTGCGGCATATATTAAAGCATTGGCGCTGGCGGTGCAGGCTGTGTTGACCGACATGCCCATCGGGGAAAGGTCAAATTTGCGGCGTAGATGTGCCCCCAGATTATCCATGCTGCAAAACAGATTTAAAGGCTGTGCGTTTTCATCTTTGCTAAGTGCATCAAGATAAGCTGACTCAATGAGGCAAACATCTGAAGATGAGGTGCCGAGGAATAGGCCAGTACTGCGAATTTGCTCTGGTGTCAGGTCTGCGCTTTGTAGCGTTTCGCCAATAATTGTTTCAAGAATATCAAAATAGCGGGTTTGGGTGTTTTCCAGTGGTTTGCCAGATGCCAAATGATACGGAATTTCTGTTGGGGCATCTGCATCGCTCAGCTGAATGGGTAATTTGATTTTGGGCGGAAGTGCCAAGAGAGCAGGAGAGGGCGCACGCAATGCATCTGCATGTGCTTCCATACCCATACCAAGGCTTGTGTGCAGGCTGGGACCGGTCAGAAATAGATTAAATGACATGTGAAAGATCAGGCAGCCTGTTTGGCCTTTAGGATAAAGTCTGCAAGTGAGGAAACACTGGCCATGGCTTCTCTGGAATCAGGACCGCCTTCAATACGGACGCTGTATTTATCTTTGATTGCTAGAGAGATTTGAAGAGCATCAAGGGAGTCTAGCTCAAGACCTTCACCGACAAGGCGCATATCATTGTCGATTTCATCAGCTTCAACTTCTGTGTCGCATTCATCAACGATCATCGCTTTGAGTTCTGCCATCAAGGTGTCTTTATCTAGCTCGGCCATTATTTTCCCCGTAATCAATCATCACTGTTTAGGCGCGTTGTCGTGATTGTACCAGCCAAGATAATATTAGCATTATGCAACCAAAGCCAATTAGCTTTATCAAAAACGAAGAGATGCTCATCACATCACCGTTTTGAAGGAAGAGTTCGAGGAAGCCGTCTAACCCCCAAGACATTGGGGAAAGACTGGCAAATATCTGCATTTTTTCTGGCATAACAAATTTAGGGATCATCACACCACCAGCGGCTGCCAATAAAATATTGCCCAGACCACTCATCATTGTGGCTTGTTCTGTCGTTTTAGAGATGACTGCAATAAATAGTGCCATACCCAAAGCGGCAAAACTAATGCTGGCGGAGAGCGCCGCCAATGCGAGTGGGTGCCCCTGGATAATAAGAGATTCACCGCCAAATAATGGCACCAAGAATACACCCACAGCCAACATCAAAACGACCTGAAGCTGGTTGACGATGAAATAAGGAATAAGCTTGCTGGCAAATTGAGAAAGCGGCCCTAAATGCGTCGTGCGCAAACGCCGCTGCATGCCTAAATCACGCTCTTTTATAAAGGTGTTTGAAAAAGGGATAGCCACGAAAAAGATTGAGAAAACCAGCCAAGCCGGCACGTTTTGTTGTACGGCTGTGGGCGGTTTATCTGTTGCACCTGAATAGGCATAGGAGACATTGACTGGCGCTTCTAAATCGCTAGCGGATATTTCATCTATGCCTAATGTGTCTGCTTCATCCATCATGCCGCTAATCATGGCTTCTGTTTTGATGCGGCCAATGGCTTCTTTAACAGAAGCAGTGAAAATCAGGGATGTGCGCCGGTCGGATTTAGAAGATACGGCGATATCTATTGTTTTTTGTTCGTCCCTAACCTCAAGCAGGTACTCATCAAACCCAGTGGGAATGGAGACAATAAAGCCAAGATCTTTATTGGCTAGGAGTTGTCCCAGCTCAGCTGGCGCATGTTCTGTTGCGCGTGTTTCAACATTGAAAGCATCATTGGCGTTGAGGCGGGCAATGAGGGCCTTTGAGGCATCTGACTGATCTGCATCGAGTATTTCAACATCTATGCCTTTGCCGCCACGGCTTTCAAAACTGCCTTGAAGAGCAAGGGACATGATGAGGATGAAAACAATCGGCAATATGAAGAGCAAACCTAGACCATGCTTGTCTCGGCTCAAAAGTGTAAATTCTTTTGTGATGGCAGCGCTTAAAGGTTTTATCATTTATTGCGCCTCATTTTGATTGAGGAGATCCAGATAGACATCTTCAAGGCGGCTTTTTCCATAATGGGATTGTTCGATTTCGCCGCCCAATTCGGCGACAAGATTGATCACGTCTGTCATGAGAGCAGGGTTGAGGCCTTCAATGATAAATTCCCGAGGGGAGAGCAGTTTGGCGCGACGTGCAGTTAGTTCGTCTGTGGCATAGCTGGGAAGTGGTTCGCTCATGGTTATGTGCAAGCTTTGGCGACCAGCTTTATCCAGAAATGCTGTTTTCGTATCCTGTGCAATCAATTTGCCGCCATCAATGATACCAATATGATCGCAAATAGCTTCGACTTCTTCCATATAATGGGAGGTGTAAACAATGGTGCAGCCAAGCTTGTTCATTTCGCTAATGGCGTTGAGAATAGTTTGACGCGAGCGCGCATCAATACCGACAGTTGGTTCATCAAGATAAAGGATGTCTGGCTTGTTGAGTAGGGCAATTGCCAGATTGAGCCGTCGCTTGAGGCCACCTGATAGCGTATCACTGCGCCGGTTGAGGACGTTTTCCAGATCACAGACTTTGATAGCGAAGGCTGTTTGTTCGTTTAGCGTTTCTCTTTTTAGATTATAGGCACCGGCAAAAAATGTCAGATTTTCTTTGACCGTCAGCTTGGGATAAAAAGCGAGGTCTTGTGGGGCAATGGCGGAAATGGATTTAAACGTTTTTCCATTTTTATCTATTGCAACATCATTGATTGCGATCGTGCCATCTTGAACTTTTATCATGCCCGTTAAGAGAGAAATAAACGTGCTTTTCCCTGCGCCATTGGGGCCAAGCAGACCAAAACAGGCTCCTTTAGGGATAACGAGACTAATATCGGATAAGGCTGGTTTTGAGGAGCCGGCATAGGAGTGGTTTAAATTGTCCACTTTAACAAAAGACGTCTGACTGGACATGGCTATCAAGGCCTCACGCTACAAGAAACTAGGGGGTTATGCGCAATCACAATTGCTGCGTCTAGTCTTTAATCCGATTGGGATTAGCTCAATTGCTGAAAAATGAGATGAGGAGATTGACAAACAATGTCGAAAACCCCTAGAAACCGCTCTCTCAATGCAGCCGGATGGCTTGCGCGCGGTTAGCTCAGTGGTAGAGCACTACGTTGACATCGTAGGGGTCACAAGTTCGAACCTTGTACCGCGCACCATTGTTTTCAATGACTTAGACGGATTGGGCAAGAGGCAAGTTTTGCTTCGTCCCCTCAATGTCCCCTCAAAATATGACAATCATGGGATATCTACAGAAATGATATCTCGATATAAGTTTATCTAAATGTCACATAAGGGGCCGTTCTCTAGCTTCTTCCATTTAAGCCAGAGCTATTACAATACTTGGACAAATTCTTGGGAAGTAAGCTACGTTAAAGTTTGCATAAGTCGTTTGAAATCCCCTCAACAGTGTTCTTATGTCAAACATAAAAGACGACACCTTTTACGGGTTTATTTGACTTTTAGGCTCATTTCTGCTATAATTTCAAAATTCGAACGTGATAAGTTCTTACAAAAACCGATAACTATAATAATAAATGAGGTTTTCAATGATTAAAGTTATAACACAATTCTATCTGAACATTGCATCTATTGCTGCATGTGATCACGGGTATTCAGAATACTTTTGATTTTTTCGATAGAGTTTAGCGACTGTAAATTCAAAACAACTGCAGAACATACTTTGAAGTGCTTCAATTCTTACAATTGAATTATGAGTTATCGTGGCATTTTGAGTTTAAAAAATGGGTACTGTCGTGCCCCCACATCCAAGCCCCGCAAGAAGGGCGATCCCATAAATATAATAAGAAATAGGGAATAATAAATGAATGAACAAAACGACTATGATGGTAAAGCCATTGCTGCCATCAATAAAAGATTGAGCAACGATACACTGAAGGATGGCCGTGTAGATGCAATCCTACCTTCGACATCGCGTGAAACCTTACCAGGCATTTCTATAGAAAGCAGGGAGGTTCGAAATGGGTAGCAATCTAGACACTTACTCTTCAACTATTTCGAGGCACAGGACGAAGCAAGCTTATTTAGAGTGGTTCAGTGAACTTAACCCTCAGTTTGCTTTCACAGGGACAGCCTTACAATCAATTCCCATAACTGGTGGAGATCATGAGGTCTTGAATGTTGAACTTCTTCGGCAAAATGTTCAGCATTTCATCAAAAACCTGAGCCGGAAACTATATGGCTGTAGAGCAGTCAAGGATGGGAATTGGGTCAAGTACACCGGATCTATAGAAGGCGATCAGGGTGATGCTTTGACATGTAGTCAGCGTTTACATGTACATTTGAGTATCGAGATTGATCAAAGCATCTGCCGAGTGCCTCTAGATGAGGTAACCGAGATTATGCAGGAGAGTTGGCAAGATACAAAATGGGGCCGAGAGATTACCCAAACCGAAGAGATTCATAACCAGTCAGGATGGGATAGATATTGCCTCAAACATTTTGATTTAGAGGACACCTCTCGCATTCTCATAAATATACCTAAAAATTGAAACAGTAGGCGTATAGTCCAATAACTCGGTAAGAAGAGGTAATAGGCCCGAATATCCGAAATTGAGACGTTAGTTTGAATGCAATGGGAGCAATATTCTGTTCCCATTGCGAAGCTATGGAGAAACAGTATTTAGATTATGTCTGGTGAGTTTCACTTGTTAAGTATTACTATGATTCATAGATGAATAATTCAATCAAATCATATGATATCATGCTGATATACGCCAAAGGCGTGTGAACGCAGTTCACTAGTAGAATCCAATAGATATCAATTGTTTTCAAGGAACATCTATAGACCCATAGAGTTCAATAGTGATCTATAAGATCATCTCTATGAAATTGATTATATAACTTAGATGATGGATATCAGAATCTTCTTTATGTTCTCTATAATCCTAAGGGTTCTAAACATCCCCTTAAGGCACCTATGAGATTCATAATGACTTATCTAGTGACCACAAGGACATATGAATATCTACTATATCTAATGATCATATCGATCTAAATGTTATCTGGTTCTTCCAATAGATATCTTAAATTCATATGGATCTATATCAGATACTTCCACATATGAATTCCATCAATTTGCTATCAAAGCAAAGATTCCAAATCCCATTAGAAGCATAACAATCATTGAGACCATCACCCATGTTTTACTAGGTGGTTTAGATCCATAATCTTCTGATTTTTCATACCCTGTCATTAGATTACATCAGACTCTAATCATTTGCATTTTGATGACCGTTAAAGATCATTGCAGAAAGACCAAATGCAACCATGAAGAACCCAATATAAAGTGCGATATCAATTGTAGTAATCATAACTATTACGTCCCCTATAAGAATGATGGGACTTCATATCACATCTTTGGGTTGATGTTAATATTTGATTAACCTTTTGTGGGGGTCCTCTATAGAAGTCATATTATGATCCAGAGGGGGATGGATAATGACCCGGAAAGATTACCTACTCACAAGGGCCTCAACAGTGTCCGACTGATGGTGTCTCCGTATCGGTTCTCATAAGACGCCAGAACAAGCCTCAGAAGACCCTGTATGAGGTTATTGGCAGTCGCCTATGAAAGTCCTTACTTCGTCATAGAGGGGCCTGTGGACCCTAAATCAAGGAGACCGTTTTTTAAATCAGATTTAGAATAGGTAGGTGGGTGGCAAAATTTTGACGTGAAATCTGGTAAATTAACGAAAGTTGGTCTGCGGTATTTTATGAATGCATGCGGCTCAATACAAATTATTTTGAATGTTGGGAGTTGTGAAAGTTCATCTTTTGGTTGAGGGTTAACTATTCTAAGATTTTGAATTCCACGCGTTGTTATGATTTTCAATAAGTAAAGCTTTGTCATAAAAGGAGCAGATGTGCGTTTATTCTTTTTTTCTATATTGTTTTTGTTTATTAATTTTCCGTCCCATAGTTACCCTTCTGATCAGCACGAAGCTGAAACCTCTACATGTTGTGTTAAAGTGGACAAAACAGTAATTAAAGAGGGGACTAATAAGCTAAATTTGATTGATGAACTCAATTCATTCGGGAATGTATCCGGTAACATTAGCGTCTATGATCAGAACATGATTGTTAAAGAATGTGCATTAGATAATCAGATACTCATCGGTCTAGAAGCTGTCTCCGTTTTGAATAGCAACAATTTAAAAAAAGTTGAAAATTTTTATTGCTATATTTATCCGACCAAGGGAAATGGTGGTTGGATGCATGCGAAGTTCCTTCACTATTACGAAGCACCGTGGGAGAGTTTTTGCCTAGCATCGAACAAAGATGAGTTAGACCCAATTGATGTAAAAATACTTTGTTCTGAAAATCGCATAGCAAATTTATCACTTGATGAAATTGCTGCTGTTAAAGACCCAACATTTACGCATGACTATCTTACTATGATGAGTAGGGGAGGGTCTGTCACAAAACTTCATAATAGTAGTGTAGTTCGTTTTAAGATGCAGTGGATGGAAGATGTACTGTATCTCAATAAAGAACATCCTGATTGGGCTTTTCCCGATGTCAAAGAAAAGATGTTTAAACACGGGTACTCCTCGCTACAGCCTTCTACTTGGGAATTAGTTAAACAGCTAAAAGATTTGAATTTTACTGCAAACGAATCTGATCTGCGTTTAAAACAACTCACTAAGATTATGAAGTTCTGTTACTCTCGATTGGAGAGTCTACCGGAAGAATACCAACCATATAAACCTCACGAAAAATGTTTTTCTGCAGTCGTTCAAAGAAAAGTAAATTCTTCAGATTTAAACAATAACTCTCAAATTACCGGTAAATGTTGCACCTCGGTAGGGAAGGTGCGGGCAGGCGACATGTTAAACGTAAGATCTGCACCAGATTCAACTGCAAGAATATTATTTCAATTGGAGCCAGACCACAAACATTTACGAATTTTCCGTTGTACCGGGGATACCGCACTAAATGAGGTTCTGACCAGTTTAGAAAATGAAACAATCATACAAAAAACTTGGTGTGAAATAAGCGATCTTGATTTAGTGAAAAGGGGGTGGGTCAATGCTTATTTTCTGTATGGGTGGGAAAGCTCTAACAAATAAAGGTCACTCTATTTTAAACAAAAGATAACTATGACGAAGTTTGAGCAAATTTTTGGAAGAAACTTGGGCCTCAAGTTACTAAACTTCCCATTTAGCGTTGTATCATTTCCGTAGCTCTTCACCTTTTGTCATCCTTGGCGACAAATGAACTTAATTTATATTTCGAGAGTATGCTCTTTAACAGTATAGTTCAGAGTGAAAGGTAGAGCGGCATTGACAGAAAAAAACAACTTATAGTATGATTAAAAATCATATTGAGGGGAATATTTATGTCATACATGAAGCCATGCGGCACGTGTCGAGTTAAGATTTCATCAGATGCAAACTTTTGTCCTCGATGTGGCAAGAAAAGACCTCATGGAACCATGCTTGGCGGATTGTTAGGGTTGTTTTTTACTATACTTACACTTGGCATGCTTGGTTGAAATTTTAATCTTGATCGTTTGGTAAGTTCCGTTTCGATTTATTAAACGATATTTTTTGTATTCTAATGAAAACATATACGACAGGCATTTGATCTCAGATTGCAAGCCTTGGGATGTTCCCTAAATTGCTAAAGCGAGCGTCTCATGAACACACATGCATATTTTTCACAATTCATCACTCTTCACATGCAGGAGACCGGCTTATCTAAAGTCTCCACTGTGAAAGCGATGGGGTATTCAAATATCGCCAAAGGTCTGAGGAGGCTAGATGCGCTTTTGCAGAATGACCTCAGTCTGGCGATAGCTTTGAAAAGTGAAATTGCAACCGCTTTTAGTATTTCTGAAACAGAGGTGCAGGATGCGATCCGTGAGAGCATACGTTTAAAAACGCAAACGGATTGGCAGGAATATGTGGAACACTTCAAACCGCATGCCATTGTAAAGACTGAATATAACCGACCGCAACAGATTACGATAGCCGGTTTAGTCGGAGCCTCTAAATTTAAGACTATTTCTTTAGTTGAGCAGAGTTCTCCCATTACTTTCGTAGTGCAGGTTTTAAAGGTCCTGCCTGAAGGTGTTCCAACCTTTGGGCGCACCGTTGGATTCTATATAAATTATGCACCAGAGAGATGTGTCGAGTTCAATATACTCGGAGAGCCAGTTGCTATGGATGATGAGGCCATCCAAGTAGAGCAAGTGACAATAAAAGTATAATTGGAAAACAAGGTAAAACGCCAGAACCGTTGAGCGGTTCCAGATCGCGGTAATTTTGCCCTCACAAGAACATTATGGTTTTATGGTGCAGTATTATTGAGATTTGTGCTTGGAAGTGCAGATATTAAATTCTCGGTCAAAAAGGTAGTAAAAGTTGGGTTGCCACAAGTGTATCAGGAGAAGGTATGCTTCAGACCTTTGAAGGGTAGGGTTTGTGCCGACACAAGGCGTCAAGGCATTGTGGAGATGTCACTACCTTCAGGGGCGCTTGGTATCGGTGAGATGCAGATAGGAAGTTTGAAGGCGGGAAATGGCCTTAAGCAGAAACTTTAGCAGTTATCGCATTATTGAATGATGTTGCGAACGAACCGCCTTTCATCTTCGAACGACTGCTGCTTATGAAGCCTAGTGCAGGCCAAGCGGGCACGTCTGTATAAAATCTGCTTCATGAACTTGCTTTAGTCTAACTATGTTGATTGAAATAAGATCGGCCTAGTGAATGAAGCCAAAACGAGGGGGGTATCATGCAGATAGACGGCATTAAACATCTAGTGTTAAAGGACGAATGCTTCACCTGGCGCGCCAGAGATTACCTCTATAACAATGTTTCATGTGTTGAATTCAGCGCTACAGTCACGCAACATAGCGTAAACTTTGTACCGACGGGTAAGTCATTCGATGCCTATTTGTATGTACACACCTACAATGGGGAAGCGAGGATCTCACCGGAAAAAAGTTGGAACGGCAAAATGAAAGAGAGCGGTATGCATGCTCTCCAGCATGCTTATTCAGTCATAGCTCAGATAACCTTCGGCATTCGTATTGCCTTTTATGAACATCAACTCGAGCAAAATGGGTTCTTCGAGTACGGTCGGTTTAAATTTCACAAGGGCGGATCGGTTTACCGTGATCGAAAATTATTGGGTTCAATCTCGAAAGGCGATGTCACTCTGGAACTTGCTCCATTCGAATTGATTATCAAACGCGAGCTGCACAGTTTTAATGAGAGGATAAAAGGTTTTTTTTTCGGTAGCGATTATGTTGTCAGCCTAACGCGAAATAAAGATTGTCTTCTTTACATGATTAAAAAAGTTTATGGCATGTCATGGCCAAACACCTTTATTCCCGAAAAGCCCGTCAATCGACAACAGTTGTTTTATACTACTGTCATCCGTTTCGGCGCATTGCTCGCCAAGGCCGACGGGAAAGCGACTTCAGAAGAACTCATTCAGTTGAAGAAATTCTTCGACCTGGATTCTGACAAGCTTCCTGACGCTGGTCGGCTCTTTAACGTTACTATTGAGACCTCGCCGTCTGTGGAAGAAGTTCTTTCATCATTCGCCCGTGAGTTTGAGGATGCTGAGGAACTAAAGGAAGTCTTCCTTGTAGGTATGCTCACTGTCGCACTAGCGGACGAGTTCTTCGATCGTCGAGAATATCTTCTGATTAGACGCGCCTCTGCAAAACTAAAAATCTCCAAACTGGCGTTCTCGCGAATCCTAGCTACGATGGGCTTTTCAACTGCAGACTTCGAAGCGTCAGAAGGCCAAAATAACAGGCGCACAAGTGCTGGTAGCAGCAGCCGCTCGTCTGCAAGCTGGCGCGCCCGCCACCTTGAGGTACTTGGATTAGATGAGCACGCAGATCAAGAATTGATCGTCACGACATACCGTACACTCGTGCGTCGCTACCATCCGGATCTACTGCGTGGTCAAGGCCTTCCAGAAGATGAGATTGAACGCGCCCAGACGATCCTGGTTAAAATAAATCTCGCCTATGAGGCGCTCAAGTCGTGAACTATTTCTAAAAATCCTCGGCTGCTAACCGCCGCGTCGCTAGGTTTCCGTCGCGTTGAAGGATCAACTCGATTGTGTAACCGCTGACGTAATCACCTGTCATCTTAAAGTCCATGCTTTTGCCAGCAACGCTATAAGTTGTCAGTTCATCGGGCCCGAACAGAGCCTCTTCACCGCGCCAAACCGCGCCTGATGCATATTTGAGGTGATATGAACCAAGTGGAACCTCGACCTCAATCAGTTGACCTCCTCTCACAAAGATTGCCATGGCGTCTCGATCGGTCACTGTGTCGGCCAGTTTGATGTAATAGTCTGCACCTCTGCTCGTCACCAGCTCGAGCGGCGCGATTGCTTCTCGTCCCGTTCTGTTCCACATCACACCGACCGCTTGTTTTACCGGGGGTGGCAGGTCAGCCGGCAGCGGTTTGAAAATGTCTTGCTGATGTTCTGTAGCTGCCTGAGCCGGTGTCACCTGACGCGATGTGGCTAGATTATCCTGCGTGCGCTCGACATTGCTAGAAGTCTTCTTGCTATCCGTGTCTGAAAAAACTGCCCAACCAATTCCGCCTACAATAAGTATCAGTGGAATCAATGAGAGAACAACGCCATTCGTCCGCCTATCTGATGCGTTATCCGGAGACCTAATTGTATCCCCATTAGGAGCTGCCGATTGACCTTTTTTCTTGGAAGGCGCGCTGTTTGCTTCCTCGGGAAATAGCAATCCACTGCACTTGCCACATTTGGCCATAGATCGATTAGAACCCGAACCTACCCGGTTCCGTTGGCCGCATTCGAAGCACACAAAAATATCGTTTGACATACCTCAATCTCCGGATCGCTTCATTTTTTCTGAATTAAAAGACCACGCCCGAAAGCGTGACTCTCGAGAAGTGTCTGTGTTTGGGGCGGGGACGATACCTCTCGTATGCATTGTACTTCTAATAGTGGTTCCCGAAAAGAGGGAATTGGCATGGCACAATGCGCAAAGTGATCTTGCCTAGCGTTTCATACTAACGCTGGGAGTTATTCAATGAATAGCAAGGACGCATTGGCGGCACGCATCGCCGTTCTAGAAAATTATGTAGTTGTATTGGCAGGAATTCTATCGGTTCGAGAGGGCAGACCCCTCGAGGAAGCAACACATATCTATCATGCTGCCCATGATATTGCTGTGAAATGCTATCAAAGTGCTCAACCCGGACCTGAAAGGGATGTTGCGGAATTAGTCTTAAAGGCAACTCATGTGAACTTTGAGCGTATCCAGAGCTTTCTGGTTGGAGAACCTAAATAGGCACCAAAGGACCGTGAAGCGATTTTGCGGTCCAACGCCTATCATAAGACTATAGTTCTATGGCTGATTTGTAATTGTCTATCATATATATCCAATAACATTTATATGATAGGTTTATCATAAGACTAGTTTTATGATAGGATATCACCGTGAAGTACATTTATGCTCGAACATCTACTCAACATCAAAATGTGGATCAGCAAGCAGAACATCTATTGAGAAGTCATTCAGATGCAAAAGTTCTGAAAGAGCAGGAGAGTGGTCGTTCTTTGGACAGACCTGTTTTCAATGAGTTGAAAAACCTTCTGGTGAAAGGCGATGTTGTTGTCGTCCTTTCGGTAAGTCGATTGGGACGTAACACAGAAGAAGTTTTATCCTTCATCAGAGACATGCGCGAAAAAGGTGTCAAAGTCATTGTGGATGATCTTGGCAATTTGGATGTGACGAGTTCAACGGGAAAGTTGGTTCTAACTACTTTGGCGGCGGTTGCTGAAATGCAGCGAGAAGAGATACTTGATAAACAACGTATCGGGATTGAACGCGCAAAAGCTGAAGGCAAATACAAAGGCAAGCAAGCATCACCGGAGACGGTAAGTAAGTGCAAGGAAGCAGTAAAGTACTTGGAGGCAGGGTTGTCTAAGGAGAAAGCTGCCAAAGCTGCTGGGGTAGGGGTGGCTACGTTGTATCGGTTTCTTAAAGAGAAAGTTTGAGCATTGGTCTGTTTCTCACTACATATACCCTCATGAACAGGCAATCTTTCGCCAGAAACGGACATTAATATAAAAGCTGAGGCTGGACACAAACTCAACCCTGTGTAGGTTGTGATCTTCAATGCTGCTGTTTCATCCGAAAAGCGGACAAGACGAAGGCGTGGTTGATGCAATGTCGGACGTTGCAGAGAAATCTTGCAGAATACTTGCCTGATCATTTTTTGTTCTTATGTAACACGGCGCTAGTGACAAAGGATCGAAGATGCCTCTTGCCAGAGACTGGACCGGAAAAATCTATGGGACAAATAATGGCGGCGTTTACCTTTCGATCGAAGATCGGTCCGACCAATCAGTTGTTGGCCACCTAAATATAAATGACGAACAGTGCGGTGTTTCAATCTACAAAGTATCCGGAACTTTCAACGGTTCCGAGGTCCACCTCTCAGGTGAGCCGGTTAAGCTTCCCGAGGGAATCGAGGCTGGATCAATGCATGCGAAAGGGATTCTTACAGCCCAAGGTGGCGTGGATGGAACCTGGAGCACAGTCTTTGGAAGCGCTGGCACTTTTTGGCTAGTTCCTCATGGCCACTCCACCCAACCGGACGGTTCCCCGGATCAGCTTTTTACTGCTCGAAAGGATTGGGGGCCCATAGAAATCACGCGCGACGATATCGTCGCCGTAGCCGAACTGATTCAAAAAGACTTTAACAATCCAGTCGTCGTGACAGTTACCGGCGAGACAGAAGTCAGTTGCTACCTGGAGCGTTTCAAGGGTTTGGAACTAGCGGAACAGCGGGCACGAATAGTCAAGATTCGCGGTGCAGATCCGGAACGTGATGGTATCAATCGTGTCGTGCAAGTCGAGTTCGGGCCTCAAATGAATTTCGCATTCGCCCAAAGCACCAACGAAGCATGGGCAAGGGGCAAGAAGGAGATGCTCGCTCAACATCTCAAAAAATTTGAGCGGAATTATGCCACTTATATTAAGCGGCTTGGTCTCGGCACAAACCAACTGCTCCACAGTGCGACATTGGTTGTTTTGCCGGCGCTTCCAGATTGGTCCCAAAGGGCATTCTTGGTCGTCATCGTCATGTCTATCGCGCTGGCTTTAGCAGCTTTTGACCGACACATTATGCGTTTCGCAAGCATCTGGATCGCGGACAAGCCCAATTTAGCTTTCGGACGTTCGTTCATTTCTTGGGTTGTAAACGTTTTCGGTATGATCGTAGCGGCTCTGGCAGCAGCAGCTATCGGTGGGTGGTTGCCCTGAAGTTAGCGTCAAAAAAGCGAATAGACTGAAAAGTTGCTGGCGGACCTGACTTCCGCCTTTACGTCCGTTCCTGACGCGCCGGACCTTCTTATATTTGCAATTTTTAAGTCTAGTTTCAGTTAAAATGATATCAGTTGATGATCTACAGTCCGCTTGGGGCCACAAATACTCTGATGAACAGGCAATCTTTCGCCAAAAAGGGACCCATTGCTATTTTGGTAATGGGGCTGCATTGGGCCATTTCCTGTCTCATCAACACAATCATTCACCAAGTTTTTGGAAATTAGTTGTCCAAAGTATACCTGATCATAGAGATATCCGAAGATGGCTTAAAATGAACTCTACAAGTTTGACTTTGTAGTTTGAAGTTATCCCCAAAGGGGATGCTTCGCTTGCTTTAGAATTGTTTGGAATAACTTTGTTGGTAACCCATACAAGGCTCTTACAGGAGCCAAGTATGGAGTATATAGGCAGTATTCACACGGCTCCGTAAAGCGCATCTGAAATGACCTGACGGGTAGCATGTTGGTCAGCAAATTTATTTCTCAGTATCCTACAGGATCATATTCGAAGTTCGAGAACCGTAAAAGTACCGATTTCTGTATTACTCTACTTTGGGTGCACTCCATTGTTGCCAGGCGCGAGTAGGTGTCTTACCGTTGAATAAGGTATCGGGAGGTACTGTTAGGTATCGTTGCTGCCCTTGGCGTTTGTTTTGCGTTTGCGCTTATCCATTGATGCTCTCTCATTCTATTGGAGAGAATTGCAATGTATAAAGAATGCCAGTTTGATATGGTGGGTGTGGAGAAATAACAAACTGTTCTTCAATGTTAACTCCCAATGCAATGAGCGTGAGGATCTTCGAGCGCCATTTAAAAGTCTCCGAATTGCTCGGGAAGTATCCTTTATTACCGGATCTAAGAAGTTTCTGATGAACTTCTGCCAAAGACTGATTTCGGAAGCTGATAAGGTCCTGGCAAGCTGGTTTATCAATCCATTCTTCGTTCTCCAAATTAGGAAGGTTGACGTATTCGTCAATTTCAACCGTCAGAGCGTCTATAGGCGGAGAAAAATATTTCATCTAAACCTCCTGTGAAGTGCTGGAGCAAGATTTGCTAGCTAACCACTTTTCAACATCGTCCCAGCGGTATTTCACGCTTCGACCAATTTTTAGGTAAGGAGGGGTGTGGGGTTCACCGCGCATTCGGCGTTTTGCCCAGGTTATTGGCGCAATACCTGTAATTTTAGATAGTTCTTCGGTGTTTATCAGTTTGGTCATGGAGACTCCTTTCAGTCACTCCGTTCGAGAACCTTCTCGAGCGATAAAAGGAGTCTCCCTCTTTAAGAGTGCAAAAAACAGTCGTACTTAATTGCAGCGTTGGTTATCTGTAGTTATGGAGATAGGCTGATAGAAGTTTTTTTGCAGCTTCCGGGGTTGTGTCGTATCCAAGTTGTTCAAATTTTTTAAGGAAACTAGAATGCATCTCTTTCCATTTTGGATCGTGTGTACAATTTGTTTGCCACTTATCTAGCGTACGTTTAGTGTTTAGCTTGATGGCTACATTTTCTTTGTTGACGATCCTTTCGATTTGACTGGCTGCATTCTTAGACGGAATGCCGGCTTTTTTCAGTACATTGTATACTATGACACAATATACTTTTAGCTGTATTTTAGTTAATCTATCTGGGGGTCTATTGTAGACTTCGCCGACCAATAAATCTGCGGCATTACCTGTCTCAATAAGTTCGGTAAGTGCATCGAGTATTGGAATTAACGACCTATGCAAATGACCATTTGAGGTGCCTTCAACGGTATGCAAAAAATTTATTATGTCTATAATTGCGTCGTGAGTCATAATACGCTTTTCGCGGATTACAGTGGCAGTTGGTTTTTTTGCCCTTAATTCATAATGTTTCATTGCATGATTATGTAATTGGAAACATAAGATTCCTAATGTAGAAATAATAAGTTTAGGATCAAAGTTAATGACTCCATCTTGTTTGTTCTTATCAATCATTATGGGTCCCCTCGATCTTTTATATGAAACTAATGGTTGAATAGCTGTAGTCTGGTTAGTTGATTAACTAATCAAGTACTTTTAGTGAACTTTAATTTATTTAGAATTTTTTTCATATCAATTTAAACTATCGTCGATTTTATTGCTAATCGCCTCGACTGCATGTCGCAAAGGGTCGTCAGCTAAGTGAGCATATCTTTGAGTTGTAGCAGGGTTAGCGTGAGTGAGTGCTTTTCCCAGTATATATAAGCTTTTTCCTTCAGCGGCACCCACACTTGCGAAGGTGTGTCGTAGATCGTGAATTCTGACATCTCTTAGATTGGCGTTGGTTCGAATTCTGTTCCAAATTTTCTGCAACCCCGTGAAATGAGTATTTCCATCATTTGAAGGAAAGACCCATCCGTTAGTCCCTTTGTTGGGTAGGTTGTTCAAAATTGAGATCACCACAGAAGGTAAAACTATACTCTTCATATCATTCTTTGAGTCTGGGAGGTTTGCTAGGCTTCTTTGCCAGTCTATGTATTCCCATCGGAGGCTAAGAATTTCACTTTTTCTAGCGCCTGTGAACATAAGAACTTTTAATGCCTCAATTGCGTATGTGTTAGTCCCGTCGCTTCCGGCCTGTCTTAACTCCTGTCCTAGTCGTTGAATTTCCACTTCAGTCAAAAAACGTTCCTTTTTTTCAGTCCGAAATTTAGCAACGTTCTTAGCAGGATTTTTGTCAAGTAAACCTGCTTTCACAGCATGGTTAAGCATTGCGGATAAAATGTCATGAGCTCTGTTCGCTGTTGGTTTTCCGCCCGATACTACGGCTTTGCCACGCGGTTTCGTTTTCTCGACAATGATTTTATCTGGATTGGCAACTTTGCTCATAAAATTACTGATATGGGTCGTATTTAGTTCTTTCAGTTTCACTTTTCCAAGATGAGGAGAGATGTGACGCTTGAATAGAGATTCTTCGAGCTTAATAGTTCGTGGTTTTTTTCGACCGTTGGTCTGGCCGCAGAAAACTTCAAAATAGCTTGCTATAGTGTAGTTGATTTCGTTCGTTTTCTTTCGGGGGTCGATACCTTGCTTTAATTGAAGTAAGAGGAGTGTTGCCTGACTACGCGCATTGCTGGGCGTCCAGGGTTGCCCTAATGCTCCGATGGTAATGTCTAATGTGGTGCCTGTTTCGGTGAAACGAGATTGGCGAACAAAAAATACGACCTTTCCGCTTGGCTGAACGCGAGCACCAAAGCCAGTTAACTCGCTGTCCCAGCAGACATATCTCTTTTCACTTGGCTTTAATGCCTTGAGGTTTGAAAGTGTAAATTTTATTTTCATATAGAGAGACCTAGAGGTGTTGTCCCCTCAATATCCCCTCATTCAGTGGGAATATCAAGCTATATGCAGATGCATTTAGAAATAAAGAGTACAATAATATGTTGTTTTGTATGCTTATATATCTACATAGAAATTGCTATAAATTATAGACCCTCTCGTTGACATCGTAGGGGTCACAAGTTCGAACCTTGTACCGCGCATCATTTATTTTTCAATGAATTTGGTTTTGGCTGATAGTTGTTTTCAGCATATTGTTCTGTAGTTGGTTTCTATTTGTTTTATAGTAAACGTAGAGTAGAAATTTTATGCTCTTGTGAGGGCTATATTTTACATTATTATTGTATGTATCTGAGATGGTACATTCTCCGGTTATACAATTTGTAGATGATGATGGGAACTTGTTGGACAGTCTTGTTCGGCAAGTCAAACGTTCACGACCTGATTGGATTGTTCACAAAAATCAAACACCAGAAAACGCATTGGAAGCATTTCGAAGCAGAGGTGCGGACATTGTTGTGACAGATTTTTGTATGCCGGGAATGGATGGTTTGGATCTAGTATCCAAGATGCAGGCGTTGAATCCAAACATACACACACGCTTTATTATGCTAACGGGGTCTGGTGATTATAGCACCGCGATGACAGCAATTAACCAGCTAAATATATCGCGCTTTCATTCCAAACCATTTTCTTGCAATGAACTTATTGTTGAAATTGAAGCCTGCCTGAAGCTGATAGAAGAAGATGGCTCCCAATCTTATGAGCTGCAAGAAATAACGATGGGAGATATGTGCGCACCTGTTTTTATATTGGATGATAGCGCGCGATTGATTTATTCTAATCAGGCCGCAGATGCGCTTTTCCAGCAAGGAGATGTATTTTCTTTTGGAAATGACAAGGTTTGTAGGATTAATGATAGCACCTACCGAAAACAATTTGAGGATAGTTTAAAGCTTGTTTTCAATGGAAATTGTGATCGACCTATTTGGTTAAGGTTGGAAGTATCGGCAAACCGACTTCCCGTTGGAATGGTGCTTCAACCCAAAATAATGTCAAACGGGCGTAGGGTTGTGTCGATCCTGCTTTCACCATCCCAAAAGGATGCGCATGTATCTCTACAAGCGATTCAAGTGGTTTTCCAATTGTCCACCGCTGAAGCGCGCATTGTGCTTGCATTGATAAATGGTTTGCCTCTCGCAGAAGCCGCGTCCGCTTCAGGTGTCGCACTTTCTAGTGCTAGAACCTATCTCAAGCGTGCGTATCAAAAAACAGGTACTTCAAGCCAAGCTGAACTTGTTGCAAGCATATGCGCTACGACAGGAAATCTTTTACCAACATCGCGTTAGCTCCCGACATTATGGGCTTGAGAATATGATATTTGAATGGGTATCAGTAATTTTACTGAAAAACCGCTGTTTTCTTGATATTTGATAAGTGGTTCTTTTTTCAAATAAGGCGATGATGCTTTTAAAAGGCGTAGCCCTAGTTCCAAGCCATTCAGTTTTTTGCTCGCTGATATGTCTACTAAGGTAAGAGGTGTCTGCGAAACGGGGGGCATCTTTTTCGTCCCAGCTGAGCTGTGATTATTAATTTCCAAGACAATTGAATCAGCGTTCACAAGCCAAGTTTTGATAGAAATCTTGCTGGACGGTTGGGCATGTTTGATAGCGTAAGACATCAAAGTTGATATCAAGAGTGAAAAGATATGCATGTCTGCTTTCACAACTGTGTTTGAGGCTTCCATATCAATATCGAATTTCAAGTCTCGGCTTTTGGCCTTACGTCTTAGCGGATTGGTGTTTTCTAGTATGATATCATGTAAGTCGAATTGACTAACTTGGGACAAATAATCCCCGCTTTCAATTTTTGAAAGGATTGCAAGAGATTGACTTGCAGCGAGAATTTCATTGCCATTTTCAATAATGTATCCCGCATATTCTTTTATGTCTTTTGCAGGTAGATTAGACGTTGAAATGATGTTCGCAAAACCAATAATGTGTTTTAGAGGTGTTTGAAATTCTTCTTCAATATTTGCCAGCAGATGGGACGATGTTGAATTAATCGTGTTCCTTACATCTCTTTCTGCAGCAGTTTCCATTATCGCTTCACATAATTGATCTGAAGAGACGGGTTTTTCAAGAAATTTGGATACTTCAGCTTTATTGACAGCCTGAAGAAGGGTTTCGCGGTCAAGGTCTCCAGTTAGCATGATACGAGCAATGCTTGGGTCGATTTTGCGAACCCTGCTTAGAAATTCAATACCAGACATTTCTGGCATTCGCATATCTGAAATGACAATATCAAAAGGCTTGTCAGTAGCTATGCGCTGCAGCGCCTCAGTTGGGCTAAGAACCGACACAATATCAAAATGCATGCGTAAGCGACGTTTAATTGTCAATAATACAGGCAATTCATCATCAACCATGAGTATCCGATAACTCGTTGATTTATCCGGACGTTGGGGGAAATTCAAAATCTCACTATGGGTGGTCAAATTCAGCCTCCATTCTGCATTTTATCTGATTTTGCATGGCTGAGCGAATAAATCTGTCCCCATATGGGGATAAGTTAAATATCAAATCTGTGAAATATTATGGATCAACTTCAAGCCTTTGGAGGGAGAAGGTTAGCAAGATCTAGGAGGATTTCATGGGGGCCGTTTCAACACATGCAGCGCCACTTTCAGGCAGCAAATCTTATGAACAGTTAGAAAAGCGCCTTCAGCGGGAAATCGCTGCACGTAAAAGTGCTGAGTGTCTTTTGAAGGATAAAAGCAAATCGCTCATCGCATCTAATCAAGCACTCGAAAAAGTTGCGCACCATTTAGAAGAGCAAAGACTGCAGCTTGATATTATTCTTGATAATACAGTGGGCGGAATTTTTCTGACAAATGCAAATTTTCAGATTTTGCGGGTGAATAAAGCTGGCATGGAGATGTTCAATTTGTGTCAGGAAACCCTACTGGACCTAAAAATTATTGATCTTTTCCATGCAGACCTAGATGTGTCTCATGTCGTTCGAGAGGCTCAAAAAGAGCTAGGTCAGGCAAGAATTTACGAGACAATCGGAATGACGATTTATGGAGATCAAGTTCCTATAGAGATTGGCGTTACATTAGTTAAACAAGATGCGCCACGGTCCAAGCAATATGTTTGGATTGTTCGCAATATCACGAGACGTAAACAAGATGATGCAAAACGAGAAGTGCTAGAAAAAGAGCTGGCACAAGCGCAAAAACTTGAAGCATTGGGAACATTAGCTAGTGGCGTCGCGCATGAAATTAACACGCCTATTCAGTATGTTGGAGACAATTTGCGTTTCTTGCAAGACAGCTTTACGGATTTGATGGCATTGATGCGTTTGCAAGATTCAAAGTATTCGGACGCGGAGCTGGAAGCAAAAAAAGAAGAAATTGATCTTGAGTTTTTGGAAGCAGAATTGCCTGCCTCATTAGAGCAGTCGCTCTATGGCCTTGATCAAGTTGCTCGAATTGTAAAAGCTGTAAAAGAATTTTCTCATCCCGGTTCAGGCGATGCTGAATCGATAAATCTAAATGAGCTTGCTTCTTCCTCTTCAACGCTTTGTAAAAATCAGTGGAAATATCTCGCTGATGTTGAATTCCTTTTTGACCCTAATCTGCCTGAAGTTGTGTGTTACCCAGGAGATGTAAATCAAGTTCTATTGAATATGATTGTAAATGCGGCTGATGCCATTGATGAGTTGGGGGCAGGGGATAAAGGCACGATTACGCTGCAAACCAGATTTGATGATACGAGCATTTATCTGGATATTTCAGATACTGGATGTGGCATGGATGAGAGCGTTGTTGGTCGTATTTTTGATCCGTTTTTTACAACAAAAGATGTGGGAAAAGGAACTGGGCAAGGCCTAGCCATTTCTTACAATATAATAAAGCAAAAGCACGGTGGCGATATAAAGGTGGTATCGAGCGAAGGCGCAGGCACTACATTTACGATATCATTACCGCGTGAATTTGGAGGTGTATCATGAGCAATCCCACAGTTTTGTTTGTCGATGATGAGCCAAATGTTTTACGCGGCTTGAAACGCATGTTGCGCCCTGAGAGAAACCGATGGGATATGGTGTTTATGGAAGGCGGTCCCGAGGCCATCCAATGGTTATCTGAGAATGATGTAGATGCCATTGTGAGCGATATGCGTATGCCGGTCAAAGATGGTGCGGATGTTTTAAATTTCGCCGCTGAAAACAATAAGGGATATGTCAGAATCGTATTGTCGGGCGAGGCAGACAAGGAACTTACATATCGAACTGTTCTTAGTTCCCATCAGTTTCTGTCGAAGCCTTGTCAAAATATAGAACTTGTTCGTGCAATAGATCTGCCTGTTTCATTTTTAGGCCGGCTATCGTCCAATGATCAGGCTAGAGTGGCATCTGCTTTGAGAACATTGCCTTGCGCGGCCGACATTGTTGCGCAAGCCAAGAAAGCATTGTCTCGTGAGGCAGGGTTGAGTGAATTTGCGAATATAGTATCCAAAGAACCCACATTGGCCTTACGAATTTTTCAATTAGCTAATTCAGCGTATTTTGGAAAACCGGCCAATACGTTGAGCATATACGAGGCGGTGACAACCATTGGCTCGGATGTTCTTAGATCCTTACTTGAGACGAACCGTCTCGTCGATCAAGTAACCACCGAATCTAATAATGAAGCGCTCAAAGACATTTCCAGTTGCGCAGTGAAGTGTGCGCAAATGTTGTATGAACTGGCCCTTGAACGAGGGACAAGCGAAACCGAAGCAGAGGCAGCTTATTCAACAGGTTTACTTTCGTGGGCCGGAGATTCTCTAGTGGCTGGGACTGATATGGGCTTGGATGCTGCGTCTCTGCATTTGAATGCAATTAGTGTTTCTGGATATGCGGCATGTTTATTGGGTATTCCCGCACATATGAGCGCAGTGATTTCATCTTTGAACACACAACAATCGGATAGATTTGTCGATCCGAGTGATCGCGCCAACGCGCTGGCCTCACTTATGTTTGACAAGGCGGTAGCGTGATGAGTGATAAAATACGTGTTTTATTTGTTGATGATGACCCAGCTCTTTTGCAAGGGTTAAAAAGGAAATTCCATAAAGAGTTTGATCTCACCGTTGCGGAGAGTGCATTGGAGGGTGTGAGGTGTTTGGAGAAAAAAGGTCCGTTTTCGGTTGTTGTTTCAGACCAGAATATGCCTCAAGTTAAAGGCACAACCTTTTTGGCCAAGATCGCCAAGCATTTTCCTTTGACCGTTCGGGTTCTGTTTACTGGGAATAATGACCAAGAAACAGCTGTATCGGCTGTTAATGATGGGGCTGTTTTTAAATTTCTCAATAAGCCATGTACGTCAGATGAAATCCTAGAAGTGGTCAAGCAGGCTCATGCACATCATTTGATGTTGAAAAATGAACGATTAATCCTCGAGGAAACATTGACAGGTAGCATTAACTTGCTGACCGACATGCTTTCTATGACGCATCCCAAAGCATTTCAACGTGCAAATCTCGTCCATGAATGGTCGGTGAAAGCTGCAAAACTTTTGGACATTGATGATGTTTGGGAATTGGAGGTCGCTTCTAAGCTTTGGCCACTCAGCTATCTCTTGTTGCCAGATGATCTGATTGCAAAACGAAATGCTGGCGAGGATTTGAACGCTGAAGATCATAAATTACTTGCGGCATCATATTTGTCTATCTCTCAGTTGCTTAACAACATTCCGCGGGTGAGTGAAATTTCGCGTATTTTGCTGTTGAGTTGTGATGGTGCATGTCAGGCTGTTGAACCAGAGGCACGGCCAAAGTCCGCACTGTTGTTGCAGTTGCTTATAAACGCATCTTTTTATGCTGATTTGAGAACCGGTTCAGTTGAGTTGAAATATCTCGATAAACTGAGCGAGGGACTTGCGCCAGTCAGTCAGTCTTTGTTTGCTTTGATATGCGGCATTTTTAGTGATCAGACGAAAGCATCCAATACGGTTTTGAAAGAGGTTGAAGCGGTTTATTTATTGGAAGATGATGTTCTTGTAGAAGACCTTCATGACAGTAATGGGCGGCTGCTGTTAGCAGCTGGGCAAAATGTGACAAAAAGTGTGATTAGTAAATTGGGGCAAATAAACAGGCATCAAAAAATCACAAATAAAGTGAAGATCGTGCGAGGCATGGGCAATAATGTGTCACGCGAACCGGCGACGGCAGCATAACCCATTGAATATCTGTTTTGTTGGACGTTATATAATGACGAACATATCCAGAGCCAATAATTGACGGTGTGCAGTACAAGGGCGAACCTCATGTTGTACACCGTCGTTTTGAGTCATTATTGTGCCATTAAGAATGCAAGATATTCGTGTGCTCTTGATGCCCAGTATTCTTCTTTGTGACCAGTTCCTTCGTAAACGCGGAATTGAGCGGCATTTTTATCCCAACCATTTTCACGAAACCATGCTTCAATGTCGACTGAATGACGGGCATAGTATTGATCCAGTTCGATAGTGCCGTGATCAAACCAAATGGTTTGGGGATATTCACCGATTTTAGAACTATCAAGGTAAGCCAATATAGCTTGTGTGGCTGCGTTTGCAGCGGGAGATTCAGGACGAGCCAAAACCCAATGCGTGGAGAGGCAAGCGGCTTTGCTAAACACCTCTGGGTATTCAGCAAGGGCATATAAAGAGATGAGACCGCCCATGCTTGAGCCCATGATAGACGTATTTTCCCGCCCGGGGGCGGTGGCGTAGTTGGAGTCGATATAGGGCTTTAGTTCTTCGACGATGAATTTCAGGTATGCATCGCTATATAATTCGGGTTTAACGCCTTCAGGATTATCCTCAGAAACAGCAAAGGCTTCTTCAGGAAGGTTGTTGATGATTTTTTCAGGGGCGTATTCCCACCAACGTTTATCCGTGTTCCATATGCCGACAATAATTGCGGGGCGTGCTTTTTCTTCTTTTATTAGCCGCGTTGAAACTTCATCTAAATTCCACTCAACACCCCGATATGAACCTTCCGTTTCCATAAGGTTTTGGCCATCATGAGCATAAATCACAGGATATTTTTGGTTAGTAGGATCATATCCGGGGGGGAGCCATATTGTTAGACCGCGCGGTTGTATGAATTGTGATTCAAACTCAGCAATTTTTACAAATTGTCCCTTGTCAGAAGCGGCTATAGGCTGAGATATTGGTTCTGAAAGATGCGATACTTTGGCCGTTTCAGGAGGTGCAATCGTTTCGTGACTTGTGCAATGACTTAAAAAGAGCGCGCATAAGCCAATGGATATGAGCGCCGCGTGTGATCTGATCATGAGTGTTTCTTCCCCTCAATATGCAATGCTTTTTTCTGTGCTTTTTCTTAAGGTTTGCATTGAAAATGGAGGTTGAAAACACCTAAATCAAAGCCAGCACAAAAAAGATAAACTTAACGCAGCGTCCTTAGGGCTGTAACCGCTGGGGGGCCTTTAAGCTTAGTCTGGGGGAGATAGAAGTCGCTCGCGGTTTGTAGCACGAGGGAATTAGCCTATAAGCTTGAACGTTGCGACAAGGTGGGAGTTGGTCATGTCGATGGAAAATAGCCTTGTTAGTGAAACTGATAGATTGTCTCCATGCATTGAATTGACGATTGTGGTTCCTGTTTTCAAAGAGGTTGGTAATGTGGATCGCATGGTGGCGGCGCTTGATGCGGCTTTAAACGGTATAAAATGGGAAGTTGTTTTTGTTGATGATGACTCTCCGGATGGAACCGCCAGCGCCGTCAGTGACATCTCTTCAACAGATCGCCGTGTCAGGTTAATTCACCGTGTTGGTCGGCGTGGACTTTCGTCTGCAGCGATTGAAGGCATGATGTCGTCAACGGCTGAATATGTTGCCGTTATTGACGGTGATTTGCAGCATGATGAAACAATAATTCCTCAAATGCTAACAGCTGTAAAAGACGGAGCTGATATCGCTATCGGCACTCGTTATGTGGAGGGGGGATCAACGGGAGAATGGGATGGAACCCGTGAGAAAATTAGTCGCTTTGCAACGTGGGTCTCACAGCAAATGACCGGAGTTAAACTTAGCGACCCGATGAGTGGATTTTTCCTCGTTGGCCGACAAACATTACTTGGTGTCGTGCATGGATTGTCAGGCTTGGGCTTTAAAATTTTACTAGATATTCTGACGACTGCGCGCCCAGCGCTTAAGGTTGCAGAAATCCCATACACGTTCCGCATTCGAGAAGAAGGCGAGAGCAAGCTGGATACTTCGGCAGCATGGGATTTTACGATGCTGTTGATAGATAAAAAAGTCGGTTTTTTGCTACCTGTGCGTTTTGTTTCTTTTGCCTTTGTGGGCGGGCTTGGAATAATCGTGCACTTCCTGACTCTGACTGTGATTTATCAAGTGGTGGAGAAGTCGTTTTTTTGGGGACAGGCTGCCGCGATGGCAATTTCGATGGTCTTTAATTATTGGCTCAATAATAAGCTTACCTATCGAGACAAACGCCGAACGGGAATACATTGGTTCACTGGTTTGTTGAGTTTTATGGGCATTTGTTCTCTGGGAGGGGCTGCAAATGTTGGCATAGCGAATTTCCTGTATGCAGAAGAAATGCACTGGGTGTTGTCGGCTTTAGCAGGCATTATCGTTGGCGCGGTGTGGAATTACGCAGCTACAAGTTTGTATACTTGGCGTAAATAAATTCTAGGTAAGTGTTCGGTTGAGAAAAAAGAGATAATGAGAAGTCGTCAAATTCGTTCTAGAAAAAATCTAGAATTGAAAAGGCGAGAATAGTAGGGGTGGAAATTGTGAGAGAGAATGTTTCTAAAATCATCAAATTGGATGGTCGTCGGGTTAAAAGTCGTCAGAAATTAAAAAAGGCTTTAGCAAAAATACTACGGACGAAGAGCTTAGAAAAAATAACAATAGAAGAAATATCAAAAGCTGCACATGTCACACGACCGACTTTTTATTCCAATTATAAGGATTTGCAGGCGATCGCTATCGAATATGTCGATGAGTTGATGCAAACTTTATTGGAAAAATTTAGGACAATTGATGTGGATCAGAAGTTGTTGCCGCGACAGCGAGTAAAAGTTCTGCTGCTCTATTATATTGAGATGTTACAAGAAAATGATGGAATATTGCTTAGTGCTGCTGCGGGGCGCGCTGGTAATGAAGCCTTGGAATTGATGCGCAGTTACTGGATGAAGATGGTTCTCATTCGGGCTGAAAAAGTACCGCATTCTGGCTTGTCGGCTTTAGATATCGAGGTGTCTACGCATTTTGTTGCTGGGGCAGTGAACTCAGTTTTAGAAGCGCATGCCTCAGGTAAACTTGATATGAATGCTGAAGAGGTTGCTGAAAGTATTTCGTTACTCATTAATCAAGGTTTAGGGCAAACTCTGGGTGCAATTGATTAGAGCTTTTCTGCTGACAATATTGCCAAGGTTGAGTTCATAGAAGCTTCTAATAAATGTTTGCTTTCTGCGCATTGCGAAAGGGCGGTTAAGCCATACATGGTAGTTATAACCATTAGCGCAGCATCCTTTGGCATGATCCCTTCACGAAGTGATCCATCGTCTTGGGCTATCTGGAAAATTTTCTCCATAGCAGAGACTTTTTTGTCCATGAAAACTTTCACGCTTTGGGCAATAACAGGATCGTGTGGTGCCAGCTCAAAAGTTGCCTGACATACTAGTGATCCAGGCATTTCTGAGCTGCAACATGCTCCGACAAGGTCTTCTAGTGGGCCGAGCATGTATTCTTTCAATGTGGCCATTGCAGACGTCTTACGATTTTCCAAGCGGTCTGTTAATTCAGTGATGGTGAGGTCGTGATCACGATGCAAGGCTGCTAGAAATAGTTCTCTTTTGCCGCCAAATTGTTGGTAGATTGCGTATCTATTCAATCCAGTCGCTTCAACTAGACTATCTATTCCCGTGCGCTCATATCCGTCGCGTTTGAATATTTCCATGGAAATATCAATTGCTTTTGCGATTTCTATTTCACTCCTTCCCATTGGGGATCCCTTATATTGAAGCTGGGGGTGTATTAGACCTTTAATATAGGAATGAATTCTTCAAAGTTAAATATTGTCGTAGCGTAAATAGAGCTAGTCTGGTTGAAATGCGCTCGCCGAGATAAACGAGCCTTGAGAAAATATCAACGCGTTTCCCGGTTTTTGACGTGCTCTAAGAACCTCGCCAATGATAATGGAATGATCTCCAGCATCGTGTATTTTATGTTTTTTGCATTCAAAAACAGACAAACAATCATTTATAATAGGTATATTGTATTCGTTTAGAAGATAATCGCAGTGTTCAAATTTGTTTTTGGATTTGGCAAATGCATCACATACAAATTTTTGTTCATAGGTTAGTACGTGAATTGCGAAAAATTCTGCGTTTATAAAGGCCTCATATCGTGATGATTGTTTTGCAGGTGCCCACATGACAAGAGCTGGATTGAGTGAAAGGCTAGAGAAGCTGTTAGCTGTTATGCCGATTGGGCCGTCTTTTGACTGCGTAGTGACAATAGTGACACCAGTTGAAAAGCTACCTAGAGCGCTTCGAAATGCGCGAGCATTTTCTTCGGGTGAAAAAATATCCATTGTTTTTCTTGGGCACCCTTCATCGTGATGTAAATTTCAGTCTATGAATAGAATAGGGTGAGGCTGTTGAAAACCCGCTAAGTCAATATAAACGCAAGTTCTAAATTTCGTAATGTGTTTCTAAAACAAGTTAGAAACATGGTTTCAATTTGTCTGAAAAATGTATTTGGATCAAGTTACAAGGGGCAATGATACAGAGCTAAAAAGATTACATTGTATCTAGGGCGACTTTCTTATGCATTGAATTTCTTATGGTAAATCTGATCTTCAAGATTGATTTTTGACCTCAAATTTGCTTGTGTGAAAAAAAATTAAAAATACAACGAGAATACGGGACAATACGGGCGACCTCCAATTCAATAAAAATAGGGAAAAAGGTATGTCCTTAGAGGAAACGACAAGTGCTCAACCTGATACTCATGGTATCGGTTTAGCTATTTTGATTACAACGGTCGCCACACTTGGCGGCTTTTTGTTTGGGTATGATAGTGGCGTGATTAACGGCACTGTTAAAGGTTTGCAGGTCGCTTTTCAATCTAACTCCGTTGGAACTGGATTTAGCGTGGCCTCAATGCTGCTTGGTTGTGCTGTCGGTGCTGCTGCTGCTGGCCGTTTGGCGGACATGTTCGGACGTAAGCCATTATTGCTAATGTCTGCAGTGTTTTTCGTCATTAGTGCTTGGGGTTCTGGTATTGCGGGCACTACGAATGAATTTATCATTTATCGTATCTTAGGTGGTCTTGCAGTGGGTGCAGCTAGTGTGATGGCACCTGCATACATTAGTGAGATAGCGCCTCCACATCTGCGTGGACGTTTGACGTCTATTCAGCAGGTTGCGATTATCGTTGGTTTGACGGCTGCTTTTGTTAGCAATTATTTCATTGTGAAAGTCGCTGGTGATTCAACGGCTGAATTCATGATGGGCTTTGAGGCATGGCGCTGGATGTTTTGGGTGGAATTAATCCCAGCGGCGATTTTCTTCTTTGCACTATTCCTTATTCCTGAAAGCCCAAGATATCTTGTTTCGGCCGGTAAAAAGGATGAAGCACACGGTGTTCTGACGCGTCTTGCGGGTGAGCAAAAAGCCGGTGTTGTTGTCAAGGAAATTGAAGACACACTTGCAGCTGATCACAAGCCAAGCTTGAAAGATATTTTTGATCCAGAAGGTAAGGGCATTCGTCCAATTATTTGGGTTGGTATTGGTTTGGCCGTGTTCCAACAATTTGTTGGTATTAACGTGATCTTTTACTATGGTTCAGTTCTCTGGGAGTTTGTTGGCTTCACCGAAGAAGACGGTTTGTTGACCAATGTCATCATGGGGGCTGTAAGTATTGGAGCTGTGTTAGTTTCGATGGCGCTTATTGATAAAATGGGCCGTAAGCCATTGTTATTGATTGGTTCTATTGGGATGGCTGTGTCTCTGGCTGTTATGGCTGGTGTTTTCTCTATGGCATCGGTCACAGAAACAGGACTTGCATTACCGGCTGGACTAGGGCCTGTGGCATTGATTGCTGCTGTTATATATGTGGCATTCTTCAACTTCAGTTGGGGACCGGTCATGTGGGTTATGCTTGGCGAAATGTTCCCAAATCAGGTGCGTGGTTCAGGTCTGGCTGTCAGTGGATTCTTCCAGTGGATTGCCAACTTTGGTATCACGATGACATTCCCGATTTTGCTCGCGACAACAGGCTTGTTCAGTGCTTATGCGCTGTATGCAATTGCGGCTGGAATATCTGTGATCTTCGTCTTCAAGTTTGTAAAAGAAACAATGGGTAAAACCCTAGAAGAAATGTAAGCGCAATTTAAAAAACCAGCAACTGGATGTGAAAATCTGGTTGCTGGTTTTATCGTTTTTATCGCCGCTAGACATGTGTTTTGTTCTCTTGAAAGAACAGTTCTAACTCAATTTAGTGACGTGTTTATGTCGAACTTTTGTGCCAAAAATGCGTCGTTTTTGTTGTCGAAGTGGTGCGGTTTTGCGTGCTTTGTATCTAATGAATATCAAGTGAATATCAAATCATCATCTCGAAGAGATAAATCCCTTTCTAAGGAATTAGGCTTTCAGTTTTTTAGCGTGCCATTCGATATGGTCGGCCATGAAAGTTGAGATGAAATAATAACTGTGATCATAACCTTCTTGCATTCGCAATGTGAGTTTCTGTCCTGCGGTTTCACACGCTGATTTTAAGAGTTCTGGCTTTAGCTGTTCTTCCAGAAAATTATCTTTGCTGCCTTGGTCGACTAGCAGATCAGAAACGCGGGCACCATCTTCAATCAATGCGCAAGCATCATATTCACGCCAATTGGATTTGTCGGGGCCAATATAGCCAGTGAGTGCTTTTTCACCCCATGGGCAATTGAGGGGCGACACGATGGGGGCAAATGCGGATACAGATTTGAAGCGGTCAGAATTGCGCAATCCAATTGTCAGAGCGCCATGTCCGCCCATAGAATGGCCCATGATGGATTGGCGAGACATATCGACCGGAAAAGATGAAACGATGAGTTCCGGCAATTCTTTTTCTAAATATGTGCACATTTTGTAATACTTATCGAATGGGGCTTGGGTCGCATCCACATAAAAGCCAGCACCTAAACCAAAGTCCCAGCTCTTATCTGGATCATCAGGCACATTTTCTCCTCGGGGGGAGGTGTCAGGTGCAATCAGTATGACGCCAAGTCTGGTGCAAGCTTCTCTAAACTCACCTTTGTCAGTGACATTGGCATGCGTGCACGTAAGGCCGGACAAATACCAGATGATTGGTAAGGTTTCACCATCTTCATGCGGCGGGACGAACACTGAGAATGTCATATCTGTGTTTGTGGATGTGGAGGCGTGTGAATAAACGCCTTGTACGCCGCCATGAGATAAATTGGTGGAAATTGTTGTCAGGGTCATGAAATGCTCGCTGGGGATAGAATTAAAAATATCCCGAAAACACAGTGCATTTTCGGGATATATGTCAGGTTAAGTTATCCGCGGTGTAACGCGCATAATTTGTTGCCGTCTGGATCTCGCAAATAAGCGAGATAAAGGCGTATGTCTCCGCTTTCGCGCCAACCGGGAGGATCTTCAATCATTTCTCCGCCCGCAGCAGCGCCGGCCTTGTGCCATGCGTCGGCTTCTTCTGGGTTTGCCATCGCAAATCCAATCGTCATGCCATTGCCGCATGTAGCTGGCTCACCATCAATTGGCGGCGTCACAAGGAACACATTATCATTGTGAACATAAACACAGCGACCTTTGGGGTCTATCCGTCCTGGTCTGCCTCCGACCGATGTGAAAAGTGCATCGTAAAAAGTCTTCGACTTTTCCATATCGTTCGTGCCGACCATCATATGACTGTACATTGTTTTCTCCCTATTTAGTAAACCACGACAGAGCGAATAGACTTGCCTTCATGCATCAGGTCAAATCCTTTGTTGATTTCCTCTAGGGTAAGGGTGTGGGTAATCATTGAGTCGATTTCGATCTTCCCATTCATGTACCAGTCAACGATTTTAGGGACGTCAGTACGACCTTTGGCGCCGCCAAAGGCCGTACCTTTCCAGACGCGCCCCGTCACCAGCTGGAATGGTCGTGTGGCAATTTCTTTGCCCGCTTCTGCAACACCGATCACAATGGAAACACCCCATCCGCGATGACATGCTTCTAGTGCCTGTCTCATCACGACTGTGTTGCCTGTACAATCAAATGTGTATTCTGCGCCGCCATCAGTCAGCTCGACGAGGTGCTGAACGATATCGCCTTCAATTTCATTTGGGTTGACGAAATGGGTCATGCCGTATTTGCGGCCCCATTCTTCTTTGTCATTGTTGATATCAACACCAATAATTTTATTGGCACCAACCATGCGGGCGGCCTGCAAAACATTGAGGCCGATACCGCCAAGACCGAAAACAATGATATTGTCTCCAGCTTCTACTTTGGCTGTATTTGTCACGGCTCCAACGCCGGTTGTCACGCCGCAACCAATATAACAAGATTTATCAAATGGTGCGTCTTCTCTGATTTTTGCGACAGAAATTTCTGGCAAGACTGTGAAGTTAGAGAAAGTGGAGCAGCCCATATAATGGAAAATTGTTTGACCTTTATAGCTGAAACGAGATGTCCCATCCGGCATAACGCCTTTTCCTTGTGTCGCGCGGATGGCTGTACATAGGTTTGTTTTACCTGACAGACAGGATTTACATTGGCGACATTCGGGTGTGTAGAGCGGGATGACGTGATCGCCGGGCTTTACAGAGGTGACGCCTTTACCCACTTCACGGACAATTCCCGCGCCTTCATGACCGAGGACAGACGGAAATAAACCTTCAGAATCAAGACCGTCCAGAGTGTAAGCATCTGTGTGACAGATACCTGTTGCCATGATCTCGACGAGGACTTCGCCATCCTTTGGGCCTTCAAGGTCCAATTCGACGATTTCGAGTGGTTTTTTCGCTTCAAATGCAACGGCGGCACGTGTCTTCATGATGGAAACTCATTCTGGATTTTGCAATTTTGGAAAGTATACCTAATCCTAGTATTGCGATAAACAGACAATATTGAAATATATTATTGCAATATAGGGATAATTAATCCGTCATGAGTTTTAGCGGAGATTGAAGCTCATCTGATTGAAAATATGAGAATGTGTTGATGAATAAATGGCTTGGTATTGAAGAATTTGTAGCGGTAGCAAAGCGGGGGAATTTCAAGCTGGCGGCTGAATATCTTGGGCAATCAACCTCGCATGTAAGCCGTGCTGTGATGGGGCTTGAAGACCGTATCCATGCGCCATTGTTTTTTAGATCGACGCGGCAGGTGACGCTGACAGATACAGGGCGCGCTTTATTTGAACAATGTCGCCAGCTTGTGGATGATCGCGATGAAGCTTTAGCCATGGTAACGGGAAGTGGGGAGCCTCAGGGTGAATTGCGGGTGACGTGTTCTATGTCCATGGGCGAGCGTTTTATTGCGCCAATATTGCTGCGATATGCAGAGCAATTTCCCAATGTTTCTGTGTCTATTCATCTGACAAACCGGATTATTGATCTGACATCAGAAGGCTTTGATTTGGCTATTCGCACGGGGTATCTTGACGATTCCAAACTGGTCGTCACGCGGATTGCTTCGCGTCGGCTTATTTTGTGTGCTGCGCCAGAATATCTTGAAAAACATGGTCGCATAGACAGCATTGCTGATTTAGAAAATCACAATTGTTTGGCCGGAACATCGACGCATTGGCGATTTAAAGTTGATGGATCAGAAGTGAGTTGGCTGCCCAAGGGACGGTGGCGATGCAATAGCGGGGTGGCCGTTAGGGATGCCGCATTATCTGGAATGGGGTTATGCCAATTGCCGGAATTTTATGTCGCTGATTATCTCAAATCGGGGAAATTGGTGCATGTTTTGGAGACTGAAAGCCGCGTCTTTGAACCAATATGGGCTGTGTGCCCTGAGCGGCGTCACTTATTGCCGAAAGTGACGCGTTTATTGGACCTTTTAAAGTCGGATAAAGCTTTAAAGGGAGAGGGCGTTTAAGGCGTGCGCTGCTGAAAAAGGGTGAGGCACGCCTTTATGCTAAGAGAGGATTATTGATCATAGCCAGGATTGGTTCTTTTTAAGCTTCTGATGAGGGCAGGCCACACAAGATTGTCCCCCATGCCCGGCATGAAGGCGGCTGCG
Source organism: Hirschia baltica ATCC 49814 (assembly GCF_000023785.1). NCBI lineage: Bacteria > Pseudomonadati > Pseudomonadota > Alphaproteobacteria > Hyphomonadales > Hyphomonadaceae > Hirschia > Hirschia baltica. Next base: position 3,167,731 of record NC_012982.1, on the reverse strand, counting down.
CCTTGAGAATAAACCCTGTTTCCCATTTCTGCGGGTTCTTCATGCAAAGCATCTTCGCTGCCAGCAGCTTGAGCGAGTATTTGGGCCTTACAGGCATTTTCAAGGAAATACATGCGTAAGAAAGCAATGGCGCAATTGGGGCCGACTGTTAATGTGCCGTGATTGCGTAGCATGAGTAGACTTTTGGAACCCAAATCTTTGACGATGCGCTCACGTTCATCAAGATCAAGCGCAATGCCTTCATAATCATGATAGGCGAGGTCATCTTGCACTTGCATTGAAAACTGGGTGTAGCGTCTTAAGCCGGCTTTTTGAACGGATACTGCAATGCCATAAGGTGTGTGGACATGGATCACACATCCTGCATCTTCACGTGCGGCGTGCACGGCGCTGTGGATGGTGAAACCGGCTGGATTGATGAAATAGGGTGTGTCCTGACAGATGTTTCCATTCAGGTCGATTTTGACGAGGCTGGAGGCCGTGATTTCACCAAAAAGCAAGCCATAAGGATTGATCAAAAAGCGCTCTTCCATGTCGCCATTGGCATTGGGCTCATCAGGAAGGCGGGCAGAAATGTGTGTAAAAACAAGGTCTGTCCAGCCATACATGGCGCAGAGGCGATAGGTGGCAGCAAGCTGGCAACGTAAACTCCATTCTGCATCAGACACAGATCCTTTTATGGATTCCAAATCTGCCGGATCGGGAATACCAAAACCGGGTTCTTTGTTCATGGCGTTCGACTCAGACATGTGTTTCCTCACTTATTTTGATTGTTTTTTTATACGATGAACGCGCTCAAAAAAATGTCAACTTCTTTACGATTTGACAAATTAATTTACGCCTAGACGTGCCTGTTTTAGAGTTTAGGAGAAGATATCATTTGTATCTATCACAATTTCACGCAGCCATTTATTGGCTGAATCTGCTTCATTGTCGGAATGCCAATATAGGTTTAGCTCAATAGGCGGCATGGAGAATGGCACATCCTGAATTTTGAGTGGGCGCGATTGTATCATGGATTGGGCCAGTCTTTTGGGCATGGTTAAAATTCGGTCCGAGCGCTCAACGATGGCCAATGCGCTAAGATAGTTTTGGCAACGAACTCTGACGTCTCTGAAAATGCCGCGTTGTTCCAATGCAGAATCTTCAAGCACTGTGCCAACGGTTCTGGCGGATACAGCGATGTGTTCTTGGGCGAGATAATCGGCTGCCGTTTGTATTGTGTGGGTTTTGGAAACAATACACCAATCATCAGCCGTGAGTGGATGGTGGCGCAATTGTTTTGAGGTTGGGAGCGCGATGTCTACGCAGATATCGAGTGTATGGCCTGATAGAGAGGCGACCATTTCATTGCGATCATATCTAGCGCTGATAATGCGTACATTTGGAGCCAGTTGTCGGATTTTCTCGACAAATTCAGGAAAGAAAACAATTTCCATGGCATCGGGCATTCCGATGGTGAAAACGATTTTGCTTTGAGCTGGGTCAAATTTTCCCCAGCTTTGCAGAAGGGCGCGCAGCCGGTCTATCTCATCGAGTAAATCTGGTGCCATACGGGCGCACACAGGCGTGGGTCGCATGATGCGTCCCTCTTTGACGAAGAGGGGATCGTTAAGGTGGGCTCTTAGGCGGCGCAAGGCATGACTGACAGCGGAGGGGCTGAGCGATAAGAGGTTGGCCGCACGGGTTAGATTTTGTTCTCGATAAACCGCTTCAAAGACTTTGAGCAGATTTAAATCGAGTCTGTCTGTTCTGCTGTGAATTTTATTCATAGTGTTGGTTTAATATATATCACTTGATTCATCAATCATGAAGGGAGAAGGTGATACACTATGTATGTCAGATCATCCGAAGAGATAGACTGACTTAGCTCATACGAGCAGTTTACGGGGAAGAAACAATGCCAAGCGACACAAGTGCGCAAGCACCATTTTGGACAAAAAATTATCCTGACAGCATCCCCACGACGATTGATCTGGGTGATGATACATTTATTGAAGTCATCAATGAATGCATGAAAAAATTCGCTGATCGTGAAGCGATTGAATGCCTTGGTGCTGTTTGGAGTTATGCTCGATTAGATAAAGAATCGGCGCAGATTGCGGCATCTCTTCAAGCTATGAAGTTGGATGACGGCGCACGTGTTGCGATTATGATGCCGACTATCCCGCAATATCTTGTGACTTTGCTTGGTGTGTTTAGGGCGGGATTGATTGCGGTGAGTGTAAATCCGCTTTATACGCCGCGTGAATTAGAGCATCAGTTAAATGATAGTGGTGCAGAAGTTGTTTTTATACTTGAAGACTTTGCGACAACCCTAAAAGAAGTGATTTCCAAAACACCTGTGAAGCATACGATTGTTACGACAATCGGTGATACAATTGGCGGCGTTAAAGGGCATTTGGCAAATTTTGTTCAGCGCCATGTGAAGAAGAGTGTTTTACCATCTGATATTCCAGCGGCACAGAAATATAAAGACTTCCTCCAGCGCGGAGCATCTCTTCAATGGAAGCCGCAAACACATCATCAAGATGACGTGGCAGTTCTGCAATATACTGGCGGGACAACAGGCGTTTCAAAAGGCGCAATTCTTCAGCAGAAGAATTTATTGGCCGCTGCTAAATGTTCAGGTGCTTGGGTCGATCTTGCACTAAATATCGAACCCAAAATTGATGTGCCGAAATTTTTGATACCTTTGCCATTATATCATGTGTTCACGCTCTATATTGTATCACTTGGATTATTTATGGGCGCGCGCTCGGTGTTTATTCCCAATCCGCGTGATCAAGATTCCATGGTCAAAGTGATGGCCAAATCCCCGTTCAATATGATGATGGGATTAAACACATTATATGCGGGCCTACTTAATCATAAAGATATTGGCAGTGTGGATTTCTCCAAATCGAGAGTTTTTATCGCTGGAGGAACAGCAACGCATAGAAATACTGCTGAAAAATGGAAAGAATTGACAGGCGAACCCATACTTGAGGGATGGGGCATGACTGAAACAACCGGAGCAGGGACATGTACACCTTATCCGCAGTCAGAATTTACAGGTTCAGTTGGTTTACCTGCGCCATCTATTCTCATCTCCATTCGAGATGATAACGGCAATGAAGTGCCAATTGGTGAAGATGGTGAGATGTGGATAAAAGGTCCCAATGTTATGGCGGGCTATTGGAATAGACCTGAAGCCACTAAAGAATCTTTTTGTGAGAATGGGTATTTTGCCACCGGTGATATCGGTCGATTTGACGAGCAAGGGTATGTAAGAATTATTGACCGGAAAAAAGACATGATCCTTGTCTCTGGTTTCAATGTTTATTGTAATGAAATTGAAAATGTACTCGCCAGCTTAGAGGGCGTTGCAGAAGCAGCTGCTATTGGTGTGCCTGATGAACAGACTGGCGAAGCCGTTAAAGTGTTTGTTGTGAAGTCACATTCGGACCTAGTTGAAGAGGATATTCGTCAATACTGCCGCGATGAGTTGACCGGATACAAGCGCCCTAAACACATAGAGTTTATCGACGTTTTGCCTAAATCACCTGTAGGCAAGGTTTTGCGAAAAGATTTGCGCTAGTTTCGGTCGTAAATCCATAAATGGCCCGCACGTTAAATGATGTGTGGAGATGGTGCAGAATATAATAAAATCTGGCTCAGTATCGTTGGTAGGACGGGCCTATTATTCAAAATAGGGGCGGAAGATGAGTAAAATAGATCGTGTATTTATAACGGGTGGAGCTGCTGGTTTAGGCAAAGCACTTGCGCTAAATTATGCCAAACAGGGTGTGAAAGTCTGCATTGCCGATATTGATGATAAAGCCGGTGAAGCAACTCTTGCAGAGCTGAAAAATATAGGGGCCGAAGCTGCTTATCTGCATTGTGATGTGTGTACTTCCAACGATTTGGAAGATGCAGCACAATGGTTATCTGACAATTGGAGCGGCGTTGATCTGGTTGTGAACAATGCTGGTGTGGCGCAAATGGGCCCCATTGAGAAGGTGTCTATTGAAGACTGGCAATGGATTATCGATATCAATATTTTGGGAATTGTGAGATCCACCAAAGCTTTCCTGCCATTATTCAAAGCCCAATGCTCTGGACGTTTTGTCAATGTCGCGTCAATGGCGGGTTATCTTTATATGCCTGATGCTGCGGCATATAACGCGACTAAAGCAGCCGTTATTGCAATGTCTGAAACGCTTATGCTTGAGTTTGAAAAGTATAATGTCGGTGTTCAGGTTGTGTGTCCTGCTTTTTTCAGAACGGATCTGGCAAAGAATATGCGCTCAAGTAGTGCAGAATCTGAGCAAATGACGAAGCGTTTGGTTGAGCGTGCACGTATTGGCGCTGATGAAATTGCAGAAAAAATTGCTGACGGCATCCGGCAGAATACGTCACACATTTTTACGCATCCAGAAGCCGAGCAAGCATTGAAAGCAAAGCACTCAATGCCTTTTGTAGATTTCCTAAATATGCTGCGGGGACAGGTTGCGCAAATAGCTGAACGTATGGCTCGCCCTGAAAGCTAATTAAAAGATCACAATTGTGATGACAAAAAGGTAGTGCATTAAGATGCCAAGACTTCATTTCGTCCGCCATGGACAGGCTTCTTTTGGGGCTAAAGATTACGATAATCTGTCTGAAATCGGGCATTTACAATCGAAGGTCTTAGGAAAGGCAATGTGGCGCGAGGGGGCAGGGAGGCTCTATAGTGGAACGTTAAAGCGTCATTGTCAGACCGCTGAGGGATTTGCCGCTGGAGTGGCATATGAGCAAGAGCCAAGATGGAATGAATTTGATTATTTAAATATCATTGGCGCGATGCGACCTGAGTTTGACTCCTCGCAGGCTATTGGCGATTTCGTTGCCAAATCAAAGAATCCAAACCTTGAATTCCAGGCCATATACGATGCAGCTGTTCAACGCTGGGCAGATGGCGAAAATGATCAAGACTACAACGAAAGCAGATCTGATTTTCGATTGCGTATTCGCAGTGCGATTGATGATTTGGCAAATTCGCTTCCAAAAGATGGAACAGCGTTTGTATTTTCATCTGGCGGTCCGATCAGCGCCGTTGTTCAAGAAGTTATGGACTTAAGCGAAACAACCACACGTCAGGTTGAGCGCGTGCTTCATAATGCAAGTGTCACCACGATCTCGGTCTCATCCAATCGCACACATATGATCGCTTTTAATCAACATCACCATTTGGAGGCAGAAGATGCCAAACTCATCACCCATCGCTGATAAAGCAGATCGTCGTCCAGTTATTGTTATAACAGGTGCAAGTTCAGGTCTGGGGGCAGGCATGGCTGTTCGCTTTGCAAAGAAAGGCTATGATCTGGCTTTGTGTGCGCGGCGTATTGAAAAACTAGAAGAATTGAAATTTGAGATTTTATCTGCTGCGCCTTTGGCTCGCGTTGAATTGGCACCTTTAGATGTGAATGATCATGATGCTGTGTTCACCGTTTTTGAAGATTTCAAAACGCGGTTTGGCAAAATTGATCGTATCATCATCAATGCAGGTATTGGCTCGGGAGCACCTATAGGGAAGGGCGGCTTTCAGAAAAACAAAGCTGTGCTGGAAACAAACCTTATCGCTGCTCTGGCTCAATCTGAAGCGAGTATGCAGATATTTCGTGAGCAAGGAGAAGGGCATCTCGTCATCATTTCTTCTATGAGCGCGATGCGTGGCTTGAGAAGCTCAATTGCTTGTTATTCCACAAGTAAAGCTGCGGTTGCGCATTTAGCTGAATGTATGCGGGCGGACATGTTGCGAAAGCCAAAAATTACAGTCTCCACGATATTCCCCGGCTATATTGAGAGTGAGATGACAGCGCAGGCACCAAAGGATAAAACGCCTTACATTGTCTCAAATGATAAAGGCTGTGACCTTCTCGTCAAAGCTATTGAGGCGAAGAAAGAGAAAGCCTGCGTTCCCGCTTGGCCTTGGGCACCAATGGGATTTTTAATGAGGAATTTGCCATTATCTTGGGTGATGAAACTGATTTAATTTAATAAAAACAGTGCCATGCTGGGGCTGGGTGATGTCCATACATGCTGGATGTTCCAGCCCGCGTTTTGGGCAAGTTGATCAATTTTCGAAACTGAAAACTTACGTGAATTTTCTGTGTGGATGGTTTCACCAGCGAGAAATTCAAAAGTTTGCTCATCTATCGTAACGGTTTGATCCTCTTTACTGACGAGGTGCATTTCAATCGTGTCAGTTGCGTCATTCCAGCGGGCGTCATGATAAAAAGCGCTGAGATCGAAATCCGCATTGAGGTCATTATTGATACGCGCGAGCAGGTTTTTGTTGAACTCCGCCGTGATTTGATCGGCATCGTTGTATGCAGGAATTAGCGTTTCAGGATTTTGGTTTACATCTACACCAAGCAGGAATTGACCATTCTCGGATAAGTCTTGGCGTGCTTTTGAGAGGAAGGTGTTTATCTCTCTATCATTTAGATTTCCAAGTGTGGAGCCAGGAAAAAATCCAAGAGATGGGTCACCGCTTGAGGGGATGTTTAGTTCTGGGTCGAGGAAGTTTCCAGTCACGGGCGAAACCTCTAATTCTGGATATGCTGTTTGCAAGCGTTTCGAGGCGTTGAGCAAAAATGTTTCGGAGACATCAATGGGTACGAACCCAGATGGTGTTTCAAGCGCATCGAGTAATATACGGATTTTGCGTAGAGCGCCTGCACCATACTCTACCACGCGAACATTTTTGGGAATATGAGCTGAGAATTCCGGCGCGCATTCTTTGAGAAGCTTTAGTTCGGTGCGTGTCGGGTAGTATTCATCAAGATTTGTGATCTGTTCAAAAAGGTCAGAGCCTTTTTCATCGTAGAAATATTTGCAGGGTAAGTGTTTTTGAGGTGAGGATAGGCCTGAGATAACATCGGATAGAAATTCACAATCGGGGCGAGTCATGAGGTCTTGCATTAGGTGATATCCTTTGCGAGCCGAAGGCCGGAAAATTGCCAACGTTTATCAGGGTGAAAAAAGTTTCGATAAGTGGAACGTGTGTGAGCGGGTGAAGTTCCACAAGAGCCGCCTCGTAATACCATCTGCCCGCTCATAAATTTGCCATTGTATTCGCCAATAGCGCCGTCATTTATTTGAAATCCCGGATAGGGCAGGAAGGCACTCGCAGTCCATTCCCAGACATTTTCAAACATGCCGGTAAGTGTATCACCGGTTTGAGCTAGCGGTTTTAGTGGCGGAGATGAGGATGGAATTGTTGCGCCGGTTTGTTTAGCAGCATGTTCCCATTCTGCTTCCGTGGGGAGGCGAGCACCTGCCCAACAGGCATAAGCATCTGCTTCGTAAAAACTGATATGACACACGGGGGCATCAAGTTCGACCGGCGCAAAGCCGCCAAGAGTCATTGTCCACCATGCATTGTCTTTTTTTTCCCAATAAAGAGGGGCGTGCCACTCATTTTGTGTCTTGGTGGCAAATCCGTCAGACAGCCAATATTTGGAATTTGCATATCCGCCCGCTTCTATAAAATCGATCCATTCAGCATTGGTGACATTACGATTTGCGAGTTTGAATGCTGGCGTCAGAGCTGGGTGGAGGGGAGTTTCACAATCGAATGCAAAACCATCTCCTGAGTGTCCTATCTGCGGTGTAGCAGGTTCAAATTGGGTCCAAGAAAGTGGGGGAGTGGTTGCTGCGCTTGAGTCCGGCTGCGCGGGAAATTCTGTAAAGGCTGGCTTTAGCGGATTTTGGGCAAAGAGATGTAGAATATCAGTATAGAATAATTCTTGATGTTGTTCTTCATGGGCTAAGCCCAATTCCAGAATATCGAGTGGAACTTTACCCTGTTGGATTAAGGCATGCATATGCGTGTTTACATGATTACGATAAGCATAAATTTCTTCTAGGCTTGGGCGGGTGAGCAAGCCGCGTTTATTGCGCAAATGGCGCGGCCCAACCGCATCATAATAGGAGTTGAAGAGATAGGCGTAAGCAGGATTAAATCTGGCGCTTTCACCTAATTCTGGGGCGATGATAAATTCTTCAAAAAACCAGCTAGTATGCGCTAAATGCCATTTGGCTGGACTTGCATCTGGCATGGATTGAGCTGTCGCATCTGCGTCGGATAGCGTTTTGCACATCGAGACTGTGCGTTCCCGAACTGCTGTAAATTTTTTAGCGAGAGTTGCATCTTTTGAGGTGTTTTGTGGGTGAGTGTTTGTGAACACGTGTCTTCCTCATAATTTGTTGCGTCAGTCTCATGCTGATCTTTTATATACCTTGCGACCAACAAAAATATGTCAGCAGCATCTAGTGAGTGTTTCACGATAATATCAAAACACAAAAATAGTGCGCATGCATGCCCCGACGTTAGATCTTGATGTCGTGGGTTTATGCCGTATCTAATGTTAAGTGCATTAAATACGAAAAGAGATGAGACGATGAAATTTTCCGGATCTGAAACCTATGTCGCGACTGAAGATCTGCAGGTTGCTGTGAATGCAGCGATTGCTCTGGAACGACCTCTCTTGATTAAAGGTGAGCCAGGGACAGGTAAAACTGTGTTGGCGCATGAAGTGGCGCAAGCTCTTGGTCGCCCGCTTATTGAATGGCACATTAAATCCACAACAAAGGCCCAGCAGGGGCTTTATGAGTATGATGCGGTTTCTCGGCTTAGAGATTCTCAGTTGGGTGATCCAAAAGTCGCTGACGTTAGCAATTACATTAAACGCGGAAAATTATGGGAAGCATTTGTTGCGGATGACCAACCAATCCTGCTGATTGACGAAATTGATAAAGCCGATATTGAGTTTCCAAATGACTTACTTCAAGAACTCGATCGTATGGAGTTTTTTGTGTACGAAACTGGAGAGACTATAAAAGCCGAAAAACGGCCTTTGGTGATCATCACCTCTAATAATGAAAAAGAATTGCCGGATGCGTTTTTGCGTCGTTGTTTCTTTCACTTCATTAAATTTCCAGATGCCGACACCATGAAAGCCATTGTGGATGTTCATTTTCCTGAGATTCAAAAACGTCTTGTCGCGAACGCTTTGAGCACTTTTTATGATATGAGAGAAGTTCCGGGTCTGAAAAAGAAACCATCCACATCGGAATTGATCGACTGGCTGAAATTATTGATGTCTGAGGATATAGATCCGGAGACTTTACGGACGAATGATGCGCGCACAGCGATTCCGCCTTTGCATGGTGCTTTGCTAAAGAATGAGCAGGACATTCACTTGTTTGAGCGTTTGGCATTTATGGCACGCAGAGAACGCTAGGCTTTTATAGATTGGCTGGATTTATCCGCTATGTTCACAAAATTTTTCTATGAATTAAAATCGGCGGGCATTCCTGTGTCTGTCAAAGAATACCTTATGTTTCTGGAGGTCATGGATGCTGATCTTGCTGAAAAAAAGGTAGAGAATTTCTATTATCTTTCTCGCGCTAGTTTGGTGAAAGATGAGCGTAATTTAGATAAATTCGATCAAGTTTTCGGACATGTTTTCAAAGGATTAGAGAGCGTTTCGGAAGGCTTGGAAAAAGAAATTCCAGAGGAATGGCTGCGTAAACTGACCGAAAAATTCCTGACCGAAGAAGAGAAAGCCGAAATAGAGGCGCTTGGTGGTTGGGACAAGCTGATGGAGACGCTGAAAAAGCGTCTTGAAGAGCAAAAAGAGCGCCATGAAGGCGGCAATAAATGGATTGGAACGGGCGGTACATCTCCTTTTGGTGCTAATGGCTATAATCCTGAAGGCATCCGCATTGGACAAGACAAAAGCCGTCATAAAAAGGCTGTTAAAGTCTGGGATAAACGTGAGTTTAAAGATCTTGATGACAGCGTTGAGCTTGGAACGCGGAATCTAAAAATGGCATTGCGTAAGCTTCGTCATTTTGCACGTTCAGGAGCAGATGAAGAGTTTGATCTAAAGAATACAATCGATTCAACGGCGCGGTCTGGATATCTGGATATCAAGATGCGTCCAGAGCGCCGCAATGTTGTGAAAGTGTTGATATTTTTTGATGTTGGTGGGTCAATGGACCCATATGTGAAGCTTGTTGAAGAGCTGTTTTCAGCGGCGCGTGCTGAGTTCAAGCATATGGAATATTTCTACTTCCATAATTGCCTCTATGACTATGTGTGGAAGGACAATTCACGTCGTTGGACTGAGAAGCTGAATACGTGGGACATACTCCACACATACCCGCATGACTACAAAGTGATTGTTGTGGGTGATGCTGCGATGTCACCTTATGAAATTGCTATGCCGGGCGGCGCATCTGAATATATGAATGAAGAGCCGGGGGCTGTTTGGTTGCAAAGGCTAGTCGATGTGTATTCTAAATTCTCTTGGATCAATCCAGAGCGTGAAGAGCATTGGAATTATACGCAATCTAATCAAATGATTAGAGAAATCATTGATAATCGGATGTATCCGTTGACAGTGGATGGTATTGGTCGTGCGATTACGAATTTACGCGGTTCCAGGTAAGTGACGAGGGCAGCTTAACTGCCCTCTGATACGAAGACCTATTTATAAACAGGCTTACGTTTTTGCATTTTAGCCGCGATGCTTTCGGCAAATTCGGGTGATTTTAACTGGTCCGCAAAATCAGAGAATTCAGCATTCATGTGGTCTGTCATATTGCCGCGGTAATTGCGGATCAAATCCTTAGATTTGCGCATAGATTCAGGGGCTGAACCTGCAATGCTGTGCGCGAGGGCCTCTATTGATGGCTTGAAATCAGTATCACTGAAGACGCGCGATATTAGCCCAAAGTCGAGTGCTTCTTGAGCGTTTAATGTTCTGCCTGCTAGCAAAATGTCGTTGGCAACTGCCATACCGACTGCTTCAGGCAAAAGCATGGATGACGCTGCTTCAGGCACAACGCCCAGCTTTACAAATGGTGCGCCAAAAGTAGCGCTTTCATGTGCGTAAACGAGGTCACAATGAAGTAGCATTGTGAGTCCAATGCCAATCGCGTGTGCATTGACTGCGGCGATAATGGGCTTGGGGCAATCACGAAGTGCGTCTAGAAAGCGTACCACTGGCGGTTTTTCGCTGCCGACCAAATCTGTTGTGAAGTCTGAAATGTCATTTCCAGAGGTGAACATGTCGCCAGCACCTGTGATGACAAAAGCGCGTGAAGTTTTATCTTCGCCATATGCCAAAATCGCATCAGCCATAGCACTATACATGCCTTTGGTGATCGCATTTTTCTTATCTTGGCGTGTGATAGTCAAAGTTGTGACCATCTCATTCTGGGTGACGACTATAAATTCGCTCATAATTGTGTCCCTCTATTCATTCTTGGGTAGGCGAACTGAAAATGCCTGTCAATAATGCCGCAAGGTGAGGGGAAACTGGTTAAATCAGGTGAATGTATGAGCTTTCACTTTCTTTTCAAAATTGCCCTTAGGGTAGGATTGATCAGGGAATAAATTTTAGTACCATTGTTAAAAAATGGTGCTATTTGTCTCCATTCTCTGCATTCAAAGGAAGTTGATTAATGTCATTGATTACAAATCGTCGCGATATAGATTTCTTGATGTATGAGCTGCTGGATCTCGACCAAATGCTTCAAACGGATCGCTATGAAGCATATGACCGAGAAGCAATTTCAGCTATTTTGGATACTGCGCAAGCGATTGCTGAAGATAAGTATCTCACATGTGCAAGTGAGCTGGATGCGAATGAGCCAACATTTGACGGCGAAAAAGTATCCATCATGCCCGAAGTAGGAGAGGCGCTAAAAGCTTTTGCTGATGCGGGCTTTTTTGGAGCCAGTTTTGATGAGGATGTCGGCGGGGCACAATTACCCGGGATTGTGAATTTTGCATTGGCTGGTTTTTTCTCAGCGGCTAATCCGGGGATAAACTCGTATGCATTTTTGACGATTGGTGCTGCCAATATGTTGAATGCAGTGGGTAGTCAGGAACAGAAAGACAAATATCTTGGTCCAATGCTGGAAGGCCGCTGGTTTGGGACAATGTGTCTATCTGAACCTCAAGCGGGTTCTTCACTGTCTGATATCCGTACCAAAGCAACGCCGACAGATGAGGGGCATTATCTGATTGAAGGCTCGAAAATGTGGATTTCGGGTGGAGATCACGAGCTTGCAGAAAATATTGTTGAAATGGTGCTGGCTAAAATTCCAGGTGGCCCTCCGGGTGTGCGGGGAATTTCTCTTTTTATCGTACCAAAATATCGTGTGAATGATGATGGAAGTCTTGGGCCGAAGAATGATATTTCATTGGCGGGTCTCAATCATAAAATGGGACATCGCGGCACGACAAATTGCCTTTTGAATTTTGGTGAAAATGGCGATTGTCATGGGTATCTTGTGGGGAAGCCGCATGAGGGCTTGAAATCCATGTTTCATATGATGAATGAAGCGCGCATTGGTGTTGGGCAAGGCTCCGTCATGAGTGCATTAACTGGATTTCTTTATTCATTAAAATATGCTGGTGAGCGTTCGCAAGGCCGCCACCCTCAAGATAAAGATCCGACAAAACCTCAAATTCCTATCATTGAGCACACCGATATCAAGCGGTTGCTCATGGCGCAAAAGGCGGCGGTCGAGGGCGCTTCTGCATTGCTTTTTTATTGTATGGACCTTGTTGAACAGCAAAAATTGACTGACGACAAAAACGAGCAGATGCGTTTGGCTTTATTGTTGGAAATTTTGACACCCTTGGCAAAATCTTGGCCGTCAGAATTTTGTTTAGAGGCAAATAAGCACGCAATTCAAATCCTTGGAGGATATGGTTATACGCGTGAATTCCCTGTTGAGCGGTATTATCGCGATAATCGTTTGAACCATATTCATGAAGGTACGCATGCGATACATGGCCTTGATTTGTTGGGTCGAAAAGTCTCTATGCATGACGGGGCAGCGCTAAATTTGCTTATGGCTGAGGTGCAAAAAACGTTAGCAGAGGTCGCTGGTGAAACTTCGCTAAAAGAGTATGCTACTGCATTAACTGGTGCAGTTGAAACGCTGTTGGATACAACAAAAACAGTAAAAGCCTGTGAAAATCAGAATATTCAATTAGCGAACGCCACGATATATCTGGACGCTTTCGGGCATGTTGTTGTGGCGTGGTTATGGCTGCGACAGGCTCAGGTATCTGTAAATGCGTTGAAGACGGCTGAGGGAGATGATGTTGCTTTCTATCAGGGTAAAATAGCAGCTTGCCGGTATTTCTTCCGCTATGAATTACCAAAAGCGGTCACGCAATTTCATCTTGTGGCGGATCTGGATCAAACTTGTTTGGATTTGGTTCCAGAGCAATTGATAGGCAGCAATCCCTTTTAAGTGAAACTAGCGACGCATTGAGATAGCTATAATGCCCCTTCAGAGTATCACTTTGAAGGGGCGTTTTAGTTATTGCGTGATGGTGTTTTTGTAGACAACACCGTCTTTCATCACAAAGTCGATGTCTTCCAGCTCGCTAACATCGGTTAGCGGGTTTGCTGACACCGCAACGATATCTGCGAATTTTCCAACTTCTATTGAGCCAGTGTTGGTCTCAGTTCCAAAGAGTGTCGCATTACCAATCGTAGATGCTTGTATGGCTTGCATGGGTGTCATTCCCCATTCAACCATTTTTGCAAATTGGCGTGCATTTAAACCGTGTGAATAGACACCGCCATCTGTACCAAATGCCATTTTGGCACCTGCTTTAACGGCTGCTTGAAAACGTTCTCTTTGAAGGCGTCCAACTTTACGTTCTTTTTCTAGAGATTCTTCAAGAATGCCGGCGGCTTCTCCTTCAGATAGGATAAAGTCGGACACATAGATATCCATGGAAAGATATGTGCCTTGTTCAATGGCGACTTGAATATCTTCATCCGTGATCATGCTTGCATGTTCAACGGAGTCGACGCCAGCTTTTAGGGCCGTTGCGATGCCATCAGAGCCATGAGCATGGACGGCAACTTTCAATCCTAATAGGTGTGCTTCATCAACAATGGCTGCCATTTCTTCAAAGGTGAATTGCTGTGCACCAAGTTTAGTGCCTTTGGATAAGACACCGCCTGTTCCACAAAATTTGATGACTTCAGCCCCGTATTTATTGTTTTGGCGCACTTTGGCGCGGACAGCCCAAGGTCCATCAGCCACACCTTCAGCTTTGTTTTGATATTCAAAAGGTAGCAAATTGGAATCGCAATGGCCGCCAGTAATCCCCAGAGAGGGGCCAGATGCGATGATACGTGGCCCAATTACTATGCCGTCTTCAATCGAGTCTTTTAATGCGATATCTGCATATCCGGGGGCACCTAAGTTTCTAACACTTGTGAACCCTGCTAGCAGGGTCTTTTTGGCATTCGCCACACCATTAATTGCAGCTCTAGGTGTTGAGATAGTCAGTCTTCTGTAGCCGTGATCAGAAGCGTTGGATGTGAGGTGAACGTGGCTGTCAGATAAACCGGGCAATAATGTAGCGCCGGCCATATCTAGGGTTTCCCAATCTCCATCAGGTGCTTTGGATGCATTGCCAACAAAAGTGATTTTTCCGTTTTCTATTGCGATAGCTTGATTTTTTACGAGTTTGCCTTTTACGACATCAATAAGGTCAGCATTTATAAGTAATGTTTTGGATGTGGTTTCCTGAGCCAAGCTGGGCGAGGAGATAAAGAATGCGAAACAGACCGAGAGCGCGCTTAGAATTTTCATAAATTTACCTGTATGACTGGCAAGGGAAGAATGTGTCTTTTCTTGTTTTCGTATAAGAAGTGGTATGCCAAGCTAAGGGAGAATTAAATTCTATCATAGTGTCTGTTTGGCTAAATTTTCTCCCAATATGGGTCTTCTCCGCCGCAATGTTTTGCAAGATGGTCAACGAGTTTTCGTACGCGGGCCGATAGATGGCGTGTTGGTGGGTATATGGCGTATGCACCAATTTCTGGCCATTTATAGTCGGGAAGTATTTGTACGAGACGTCCGTCTTTTAGAGCTTGGCAAAGTATAAAGCTTGGTTCGATGACAACGCCTTTTCCTGCTATTGCAGCATCTTTTAAAAAGTCTCCATTTGTAGATTTTAGGACAGATGGCATTTCAATTTCTCCTACCGAACCATCGGGTGCTGTATATTTCCAGCTTCTAACGTCTTTGAGGCCATAGCGCAGCTCGTTTAGCTTCTGCAAATCTTCAGGTGTACGCGGTGTACCATTTTTGGCTAGGTATTCAGGACTTGCTGCAGCGATAGCGCGAATAGGTGCAAGCTTGCGTGCAATTAGACTTGAATCAGGCAATTGGCCGATACGAATGGCGAGATCCATGCCTTCAGACACGAGATCAACTTTGCGATCACTAAAATCAATGTCGAGTTCGATATTGGGATTAGCATCGAGAAACTCAATAAAGGCTGCGCTAAGATGGTTTACACCAAAGGTAAGAGGGGCTGTGACTCGGATAGTGCCTGCTAACGCTGCCTGATTAGAAGTAATAGAGGCTTCCGCTTCTTGCCAGTCATGTAGCAAGATTTTAGCCCGCTCAAACAGAGTGTGACCTTGTTCCGTCAGCGTGATTTTACGCGTTGTGCGAATAATTAATTGTGTATCTAGGCGTGCTTCTAAGTCTTGAATGCGTCGGCTGATCGCGGATTTGGCAAGTCCTAATTGTTTAGCAGCAGCAGTAAATGAACCTGATTCAATCGTTCGAACAAAAGCTTCAATATCTTCATACCTGTTCATTGTTTCGTTTTCCAGAACAATAATATCTTAAATTGCACACTAATACTATATGGGTGGACAGTCTATCTGACTTTGTAGGAAATTTAGCAAAGGAAGACATGATGGAAAATCTAAACAAAATTCTTCGTATTGATACGAGCGCACGTGTATCTGACTCCGTATCACGTGGATTAGTCGATGCGATTATTGAACATTTGTCAGCTGAAAAAGCTGTACAAGTTGAGAAGAGAGATGTGTCAAAGGGCCTACCATTTATCAATGAGGATTGGGTTGGCGCAAACTTTACTCCGCCAGAGATGAGAACAGATGCTCAGGCTTCAACTTTGGCTCAGTCTGATCAGTTGGTGAACGAAATTAAGAATGCTGATACGCTTGTTATCGGAATTCCGACTTACAATTTTGGTGTTCCAGCAACTTTCAAAGCATGGGTCGATTTGATTGGACGTGCGGGCGTGACATTCAAATACACAGAAACAGGGCCTGTCGGACTGATGGAAGGCAAGCGTGCTATTATTGCATTGGCTTCAGGTGGTACACCGTCGGGAAGTGAGATTGATTTTGTCACACCATATGTGCGTCACATTCTGGGCTTTATCGGCATAACAGACGTTACGTTTATAATTGCGGACGCAATGGGCCAGCAGGCGGAAGAAAAAATTGCAGCAGCAATGGCGTCAATTAAACAGATTTAAAAAGGAAAATTGCGATGAGTACTCTAAATCTTATTCCTCAAGATGCTTTTACATTACGTCCGGCAGCCGAACGCGGACATGTAAATATGGGCTGGTTGCGTTCAGCTCATTCCTTTAGCTTTGGAAGCTATTTTGATCGTTCCCACATGCATTTTGAATCCCTTCGCGTGATCAATGATGACTATATTGAAGGTGGAAAAGGATTTGGAGAGCATCCGCATCAGAATGCAGAAATTTTCTCATATGTTCTTCAAGGTGCTTTGGCGCACAAGGACAGCATGGGAAATGGTTCGACTGTAAAAGCCGGTGGTATTCAATATATGAGTGCTGGCGCTGGCGTAAGGCATTCTGAGTTTAATCCGTCAGCCACGGATGAAACACGATTACTGCAAATCTGGTTGTTGCCATATGAAGATGGTGGCCAGCCTCGATATGAAACCCTAGACCTAACCAAAGAAGATAAGGACGGTAAATTGAAACTGTTTCTTTCAAAGGATGGCCGTCATGGTTCTATTCAGATGAAAGCAAATGCTGATGTTTATGCGGCTAATCTTGATGGAGATCAGTCAGTTCAGTTTGAAATTTCAGACGGGCATAAAGCTTGGGTTCAAGTTGCGGTGGGTGAAGTTGAAGTGAATGGTATGCATTTGCAGCAAGGTGACGGTCTTGCAATTCCTACGGATGGATTGCTTGAGTTCACCAATGGAAAAGAAGCTGATTTTGTCTTCTTTGATTTTGAAGCAGAGCCATTCAACTAAGCTGTGGAATGAGAATAAAAATAAGAGTGAGCCTTCCGTAGGGGAGGCTCACTTTTGTGTGATTTGGAGATGAAATTTCGGCTTATCATTTGTAAAGCTGAGCAATGGACATAAGTATAGTGCATACAATTCCTCGGTTTCTATATCCTCGGATGGCCAAACACTTATAGAATTTTACCAATGGACATATGCTCATGACAGACAAGCAAACATATACACCACCTGCCGTTTGGACTTGGGAACAGGGTAATGGCGGAAAATTTGCGAATATAAATCGTCCAATTTCTGGAGCAACGCACGAAAAAGATCTACCAGTTGGTCAGCATCCTTTCCAATTGTATTCATTGGCAACGCCCAATGGTGTGAAAGTGACTGTGATGTTTGAAGAGCTTCTAGCGCTTGGCCATAAAGGTGCGGAATATGATGGTTGGATCATTGATATTTCCGAGGGTGACCAATTCTCATCTGGTTTTGTTGAGGTAAACCCAAATTCGAAAATTCCAGCCTTGATAGATCGCAGCGGTGTAGAGCCGGTTCGCGTTTTTGAATCCGGATCAATTCTGGTGCATTTGGCTGAAAAATTTGGTGAGTTTTTACCAAAAGAAGGTGCAAAACGCACGGAAGTCATGAATTGGCTGTTTTGGCAAATGGGGTCTGCGCCTTATTTGGGAGGCGGATTTGGGCATTTTTACGCATATGCACCCGAGAAATTTGAATACCCGATCAATCGTTTTTCTATGGAAGTGAAACGAGAGCTGGATGTTCTGGATAAGGCGCTTGAGAAAAGCAAATTTATTGCGGGTGATGAATATACGATTGCAGATATCGCTATCTGGCCGTGGTATGGGGCGCTTGCCCTTGGTCATTTATATGAAGCGGCTGAATTTTTGTCAGTGCATGAATATAAAAATCTTCAGCGTTGGGCCAAAGAAATTTCCGAACGTCCTGCAGTAATCCGTGGTCGCCGTGTAAACCGCGTATGGGGCGAAGAAAGCAAGCAGCTTAAGGAGCGTCACTCTGCGGCTGATTTTGATTAATTCAAATCAGTGTCACTCGCTGATCTAGTTTGCGACCAGTTTTGAGATCCTCACTTCGACGCCGTTCAAAACGGCGTTGCCAGAGAGTGGGTCTTTGGTCGCTGGATCGGTGAGGTCGTTGATTGAGACACCTGGTTTTTCACCGGCGACAGAGAGTTTAGTGCCTTCTCGTGCGTGGCCGTAACCATGGGGAATTGATACCACTCCCCGCATGACATCTGTTGTGACTTCGGCAATTATTTCTACGCTTCCAACATGGTTTTGCACGCGAACCATATCGCCGGTTTCCACATCACATTTCACAGCGTCGTCTGGATGTATCATCAAAGTACAACGATCTGGTCCTTTAAGGAGGCGATGACTATTGTGCAGCCAGCTATTATTGCTGCGCACGTGCCTGCGGCCAATCAATGTGAGGTCTGGAATATTTGTGGTCACAAGTTCGTGCTTGAAACGTTCTAAATCTGTTAGGCATTCTTCAGGGGCGCAGTGAATTTTCTTGTCAGGTGTTTGTAATCGCTCTGGAAGTTGAGAATAGAGCGCACCTAGATCAACACCGTTGGGACTGTTTTCCAATTGCTCTAAAGTAAGGTCATAAGAAGAGGCTTTGAGCATGGCCGCCAATGCGTCTCTTGGAGTAATAATTGGTGGTGGTTCTTTCCCTATTGCTGTGCTGATTGCAGCAGAGATGCCGGCCACGATTTCCCAGTCTTCGCGTTCATCGTCTTGTCTAGGCAAAAGAGCGGGGGAGTAAGCTGCAAAATTACGGACTGCCATCGGAGCGAGCAATAATGGATAATGGTCGTTTTCTAATGGTCCACATGGCGGCAATATGTAATCGGCATGTCGTGATGTTTCCGTAACATACATGTCGACACAGACCAGCATGTCTAATGTTTCCAAAGCGGCATCCAATTGTCGTCCACCGGGGGCTGAGATGACTGGATTACCTGCAATTGTGAAGAGGGCACCAATTTGGCCTGCGCCTTTTGTGGTGATTTCCTGAGCGAGTTCGACGGTTGGAAGTTCACCCAAGACCTCAGGGCTGTTGCTCACGCGTGTGCTATAGCGTCCGTAGGAACCATTGCCTGCATTTTTTACTGGATCAATTGCGGGCTTACCAAACATCATGCCGCCTTCACGGTCGAGGTTGCCAGTCGCAATATTGAGCAATTGGATCAGCCATTGATTGACCGTGCCAAATGTCTGTACCGAAACACCCATCCGGCCATACACAATCGCTGGTTTGCCGCTGCCCAGCTCAGCTGCAATGTCGTTAAGTGTTTCAACGCTTACGCCGCAATGTTTGGAGAGGACGTTTAGATCATATTTTCTGATTTCGTCCCATGCTTTATCCCAGCCATTATCTAGCATTGGAGCTAGCCTTCCTGGGTTCACAAGGTCTGCATTATCTAGTGCTAGAAGTAATCCAAGGAAAAACGCAGTATCACTGCCCGGACGGATAAAATGATGCTCATCGGCAATTTTCGCGGTTTCGGTTTTTCTGGGATCAATAACCACGAGCTTCCCGCCGCGTTTTTGCATGCGTTGAATACGTTTTTTTACATTGGGCACCGTCCACAAACTGCCATTGGATGCCAATGGATTGCCGCCAACGATCAGCATGTATTGACTGCGATCAATATCAGCAACGGGGAAAAGGGCGTTATGCCCATAGACCCATCTTTGCGCGATCATGTGCGGAAGCTGGTCTAGGGTGGAGGCCGAATATATGCCGCGTACACCAAGGCTTTTTATGAAATTTCTTATCTGAGTTGTTTTGCTGTAATCATGCGTTCCGGGGTTTCCTAGAAAAACAGCTGGTATTTTTTCGCTTGATACAATATTGGCAAAACGTTCTGCAATTTCTGTGAACGCTGTGTCCCAATCAATTTCTTCCCAGCCATTTTCGGTCTTTTTGAGAGGGTGATGTAACCTATCTGGATCGTCTTGAATGTCTGGAATAGCCGTTGCCTTGGGGCAGATATAGCCCTCGCTCAATACGTGATCGGGATTGCCCTTGATGGATACAACCCGACGCTCATCAAGTTCGACAAGGATGCCGCAATTTGCTTCGCAAATGTGGCATGTGCGTGCGTGAATTGTTGTCATGATGTGGCCTCGGGTTGGATCTGGTGCGGGTGTTTAGTCGATTGTTACGACGACTTTACCGATTGCCTTTCGGTCTACGAGCCATTGAATGGCATCGCCGCCCTTTTCCAGAGGCCAAGTTTTGCCCACTTTAGGGTTGATCTTACCTTCTCCCCAGAGGCGCATAAGTTCATTGACGTTTGCTAGGTTTTTTTCTGGTGAGCGTGCTGTAAAGGCACCCCAGAAGACACCGCGAATATCACACCCTTTTAAAAGCGTAAGGTTGAGAGGCGGTGATGGAATACCAGCAGCAAAACCTATAACGAGGTAACGTCCTTCCCAAGCGCAGGCACGCAGAGCTGGTTCACAATAATCACCGCCAACAGGGTCATAAATGACGTCTGCTCCATTGCTTCCAAGAACATCTTTAAATTGCTTGGCGAGTTCTTTGGACTGCGCTTTATCAAATGGCTGGCGGGCATAAACGATTGTGTCATCTGCGCCAGCATCTTTGGCGGCTTGCGCTTTATCTTCACTGGAAACAGCGGCTACGACACGCGCACCCATAGCTTTACCAAGTTCGATTGCGGCGAGGCCAACACCTCCAGCTGCACCAAGAACAAGCAGCGTTTCACCTGGTTTCAAGTTTCCACGGTCTGCAAGTGCATGATATGTTGTTCCATACACGAGCAATAGAGCAGATGCTTGATTGAAATCTTTGTCAGCAGGTAGTGGAAAAGCCAGATTTTCTGGAACACTTATGTATTCAGCAAATCCGCCATGGGGAACTGTTGCGACGACACGGTCACCAACTTCCCAGCCAGATGTATTCTCTCCCACTTTTTCAACAACACCGGCGATTTCGCTGCCGGGGGCAAAAGGGCGAGGTGGTTTAAATTGGTATCTGTCTTCGATGACGAGAGAGTCTGGAAAGTTCACGCCACAAGCATGGATACGCACAACTAATTCATTCGCAGCAGCGTCTGGTTTTGGTAATTCAACGAGCTCCAGCGAGTCTGGACCGCCGGGTGTTTTTGATACGAGTGCTTTCATTGGACGTTTCCTCTTTTTGTCCCGCAGCGTGTATGATGGCGCGTTTTTATTTGGAAATTTTGTGCGCCACCACATTGCACGCAATGTTGCCCTAAGGTGATAAGGCTGTATTGATAGTGCCTTGTTTTGGAAAGTTATTGATACTCTTCTTGTTAGCCCGCAGGCTGGCATAATTTGTACATATGTTCAATATGTGTTTTTGTAGAAGGGTTTTTTAGAGTTGTATTCTCGGGAGTTCGTCTGTGTTAGAAGAAAAAAAAGCTCAGTTAACGATATCTCGATCTGCAAAAATGCGTCGTAAATTACGTGATGCTGTCATCATGGATATAGCCGAGTTTGGATTGTCACGTACAACGCATAGAAGTGTTGCTAAGCGGGCCAATGTCTCGTTAGCGTCGACAACATATTATTATGAAACCAAGATGGATATGATCAAGGACGCGTCTTACGTGCTTGCGAAGAAAAATCTTGAAAGTATGAAAGCTGTCCCAAAACGTAGATTATCGGACCCGCAATTTGCGGTCACATTTCGAGATTTTTGTGTTCGTTCCATTGCTGCTGGGGTCGCAAAGAAATTCAGAACCCCCACCATTGCGTGGCAAGAAATAATGATCGAAGCGGCGCGCAATGATGATTTAAGGTCTGTAGCTATAGAATGGTTTGACGGGCTTGAGGCGATTTGGTTGAAGCTGGCCAATGAATTTCCCGGCGAATTTAGTGAGTCTTTGATCCGTTCAGCATTAGATTCGACAATTGGACAGATTTTTCTTGCTCAACAATTTGGGTTCAACTCTGGTGATATTTATAACATTCTGGATAAGAATAATAATGTTGCAGAATGTATAAAAAACAAGAAATATAACAATCAATTACTTGATGATCCATCACTTGAGAAGGATGGAAAAAAAGCGCAAGCAACTCGTGCTAAAATTTTAGATGCTGCGATTGGGCTGATCGAAGATTATGGCGTTTCAGGGGTCACACACCGGGCGATAGCGGCGCGTGCAGGGTTGGCTCCAACTGCTCCAGTTTATTATTTTAAAAATTTGGAAAGCCTATTGCAAGCAACACAAGTACAGATTTTTGCACGTGCAAAAGCGCGGTACAGACATGTAATGGCGGGGATAGACTATGATGCCCTGAAGATTGATCAGCTTGCAGATCTGACAAGTGCAGTTTTTATGCGCGAAGTCACGGAGTTCAAATCTGTCAATCTTGCCGAATTATCTGTGTTTATGGATTTTCAGCGAAATCCTGCGCTTGGGCCGGTAATGCGGGATGTGAGCCTTGATCAGTATCTGGCTTGGGATCGCCTACTGAAGAGGATAGGCTATGGTGCAAGATCAATGGATGCTTATCTGATCTATGGGCTTTTTATTGGAAAAAAGCTTAGAATTCTGGCGACTGGCGTACAGACACATGACCTAGGGAGAGTTCGTCAGGAGTTTTGTGAGGATATAACCGCCATGATAGATGGGAAATATCTGATATAAGATTTTTCAGTAGTACGTTTGTTAAAAAAAATTTGACTTTGGGTGTGTCTCTGTAGAATAAATGTGTTGAATTGATAGTTCTGACTGTCAGTTTTTGATCAACTTCTAGCAGGAGAGCGCGTATGGATTGGCATAATAAAGTTGCAATTGTCACGGGCGGTAGTCGCGGAATAGGCAAAGCCTACGCTGAAGCGCTTCATGCTGCTGGAGCAAAAGTTGCTGTTGCAGATCTTGTCCGATCCGAAGCAGATGCCGTTGGCAAAGCCTGTGGCGGGTTTGGTGCGAGTGTGAATGTTGCTGATGAGGGTGAAGTTGCTTCTTTCATCACTGAAGTGACGAAACAGCTTGGCCCAGTCGACATATATGTTTCCAATGCTGGTATAGGATCTTCTGATGGCCCACTTTTTGGAGCAGCATCTGCTCCTAATTCGTCTTGGGAAAAATCTTGGCAAGTGAATGTTATGGCGTCGGTCTATGCTGCTCGCCATGTGGTTCCTGATATGGTCAAGCGTGGCGGTGGTAGTTTTGTTGTTGTTGCGTCGGCTGCTGGTTTACTCGCCCAGTTGGGATGTACGTCCTACACAGTGACAAAGCACGCGGCTGTCGCCTTCGCGGAAAGTCTGGCTGTTGCGCATGGTGATGACGGGATATCAGTGGCCTGTGTCTGCCCTCAAGCTGTGAATACGCGCATGATTGAAGATGCAAAAGAAAGTCTTCTATCTGTTGGCGGCGTGGTTGAGCCAAAAATTGTCGCAGAGATGACCTTAACTGCCTTGGAAGACGGAAAGTTCTTTGTGTTTCCGCATGAAGAAGTCGCCGAGTATATCAAAGGCAAAGCCGCAGAACCAGACCGCTGGTTGGGTGGGATGCGCAAACTAAGACGCGGTTTGATGGCAAAGAATAATAGGCCCATGTAGGCCAAAATACATTCGATAATAATAAATAAGGGAGGATGCTTAAAATGGCACGGCAGGATTTAACAGGAAAAGTCGCACTTATCGCGGGAGCTAGTCGCGGTATTGGTGAAGAAACGGCCAAAGCATTTGCAGAGCAAGGCGCGATGGTTATCGTCACCAGCCGTAAGCTAGATGCTTGTACTGAAGTTGCCGAGAAGATTATTGCCGCCGGCGGTAAGGCGCGTGCAATGACGCTCCACCTTGGAGAATTAGCCCATCATGACGCTGTGATCGCTTCTATTGAAAAAGAGGAGGGGCGCCTGGATATTTTGGTCAATAATGGCGCAACGAACCCGCATTTTGGTCCCGCAATTGAGACGCCTGTGGATGCGTGGAGCAAGACAATCGATGTGAACCTGAAAGGCCCATATTATCTGACAGTGAAAGCTGTTCCTTTGATGAAAAAATCTGGTGGCGGGTCGATTGTCAATGTGGCGTCAGTAAACGGATTTAGACCGGGTATGGGGCAAGGTGTCTATTCAATGACAAAAGCTGGTATTATCAGCATGACGCAAGTATTTGCGCAGGAGCTTGGATCTGACGGCATCCGCGTGAATGCTTTGGCACCGGGCCTAACCCAGACAAAGATTGCATCGGCTTTGATGGCAGATGAAGAAGCGACCAAAGCCATTGTGAACAGAAACTTCTCGCTGAAACGTGTGGGTCAACCCGAGGATATGGCAGAAGCTATTCTCTACCTTGCATCAGATGAATCTTCTTATGTGACAGGACACACATTGGTTGTGGATGGTGGTTTGACACAGCGCGGTCCGCTATGAGCCAAGCAGCTGAAAACATAGGTTCTGAAGTTCGCGCAGAAGATGCTTTTGATGTGGATGCCGTTGACGGTGTTCTCAAGCAGGAAATAGAGGGCCTGAAAGGTCAGCCTCTGGTGACGCAGTTTTCTAGCGGGGCTTCCAATCTAACATTCATGCTTAGATACCCTGACCGTGATTTGGTTTTGCGGCGTCCTCCGCGCGGGGCAAAGCCTAAATCAGGTCATTCGATGATCCGTGAATATAGTGTGATGAAAGCACTTAAATCCGAATATCCTAAAGTGCCAGACGTATTGTATTACGCGCCACACGAAGACTCCATTATTGGTGCTGAATTCTATGTTATGGAAAAAGTGCCGGGGCGACTTGTTCTGGATGCTTTTCCCAAAGAATGGAATTGGGGCCCTCAGGAAGTGCGCAATTTCTGTGAGCGTTTTTGGGATAAGCTGATCGAGCTACACGCTGTGGATCCCAAGAATGTCGGGCTGGAAGATTTTGGTAAATCTGAAGGCTATGTTGAACGTCAAATTTTAGGATGGAATAAGCGTTATGAAAAAGCGCTTACACCCGATGCAGATCCATTTGAAGATGTGCGACAATGGTTAGAGGATAACCGACCTTCCACAGAGTCGGGCAGTGCGATTTTGCATGGTGATTTCCGGATCGATAATATGATCATGGATGAAAAAGAACCCCATGAAATCCGCGCAGTGCTTGATTGGGAAATTTCAGCTCTTGGTGATCCATTGATGGATTTGGGCGCAAGCCTCGCATATTGGGTTCAAGCAGACGATCCGATGGAATTGCAAGCATTGAAACGTCAGCCTTCTGATGTTGAAGGCATGATGACACGTCAAGAAATCGTCGATTATTACGCCAAGAAATCAGGCCGTAAGATTGATAATTATCTGTTTTATTATGCCTATGGACAGTTCCGTTTAGCTGGAATCGCGCAGCAAATTTATTACCGTTATTACCACAAACAAACGACGAATGAGCGATACGCCGTCTTTGGTTTGGGGGCAAAAAATCTGGGTAATTATGTCCGCAAATTGATAGCTGAAAATACAAGATAAGTCCTGCAGCCAACGTTAGGGCTGTCGACGATAATAATAGGAAAAGGGAAACGAGAATGACGAGTATGGATTTAGGCCCAAGCGAAAAAGTCAAACCACTTATCGCTGCGGTGCGGGAAATTGTTCGCGAAAAAGTTCTTCCTTTGGAAGTCGAATTTCATAATGAGGTGGGTAAAGCTGAAGGTGGTCGATTTGCACATACCGAGCGCCAGAAAGAAATTCTCGATGAGATTAAAAAGGAGCCTAAAGAACGTGGCCTCTGGAATTTCTGGCTAACAGGATCAGACCGAGGATATGGCCTATCTACTGTTGAATACGCTTATCTAGCTGAAGAAATGGGTTGGTCTCCCCAGCTTGGAGCGGAAGCTTTTAACTGTTCAGCGCCAGACACTGGGAATATGGAAGTTCTCGAACGCTATGGCAATGAAGAGCAGAAAAATGCTTGGCTTTCTGACCTGCTCCAAGGCAATATTCGTTCAGCCTATCTTATGACAGAACCAGATGTTGCGTCTTCAGATGCAACAGCATTGCAATTTGAAGCAAAGCTTGATGGTGATGAGTGGGTTTTAAACGGTGAGAAACACTGGGCCTCTGGTGCCGGTGACCCGCGTTGCCGTGTTTATATTCTCATGGCGAAAACTGAAGATGATAGTGCTGGCCGTCACGGACGTCATTCAATGTTTGCAATTTCATCTGACCATGAAGGCATTGAGATTATCAGGCCCATGCAGGTCTTTGGTCATGATGATGCGCCCCATGGCCACATGCATATCCGCTTTACAAATGTTCGCGTTCCTAAAGATGCGCTTTTGCTAGGGCGGGGCCGTGGTTTTGAAGTCAGCCAAGGTCGCTTAGGGCCGGGCCGTATTCACCATTGTATGCGTGCGATTGGTCAAGCGGAACGTGCGCTGGAATTGCTTTGTAAACGCGCCACATCTCGTGAAGCATTTGGGCGTCCATTGCACAAGCTTGGTGCCAATTATGACATTATCGCCGAAGCACGCATTTCTATCGAGCAAGCACGTTTGCTTTGCTTGAAAGCGGCTTGGATGATGGATCAAGGAGATGCAAAAGCGGCTGGTATTTGGATTAGTCAGATTAAAGTTCAAGCGCCGCGTATGGCATTGAAAGTGATTGATGAAGCAATGCAGATGCATGGTGGCTTGGGTATCTCACAAGATACACCGTTGGCAGAGATGTATACCGGTGTGAGAACACTTCGTTTTGCTGATGGCCCAGATGCAGTGCACCGTATGGTCATCGCGCGGGATGAATTGAAAAAATATACGAATAGATAGGTGGGTATCTGGAACAGGTGTCACGTCCTGTTCCAATTGCCTGTTTTTAAAAGAAATTGTGAAAAGGGAACATAGCAATGGATCTGGCATTCACGAAAGAGAACGAAGAGTTCCGTCAAGAAATCAGAGATTTTCTTGATGAAAACTGGCCCGAAGAGAAACGCACGGGTGAAGTGACTGAGTTTGGCCGTGATGAATACATCGCTTGGCATAAAAAACTGGCGGCTAAAGGTTGGGTTGCACCATCTTGGCCCAAAGAATATGGCGGTCCGGGTTGGACACCAACGCAGAAATATATCTTTGCAGAAGAGATGGCGAAAGCGGAAACATTTAATGTGCTGCCGTTTAATATCGGGATGGTTGGTCCTGTTATTTATACCTTCGCTAATGAAGAGCAGAAAAAGCGTTTTCTTCCTGCAACACTAAACTGTGACATATGGTGGTGTCAGGGTTATTCTGAGCCGGGCTCTGGATCTGACCTTGCATCATTGCGTACTAAAGCTGTACGTGATGGTGATCATTATGTTGTTAACGGCTCTAAGACATGGACAACTTTAGCTCAGCACGCGGACTGGATTTTCTGTCTTGTAAAAACAGACTCTGAAGCCAAAGCTCAGGAAAGTATTTCTTTCCTTCTGATCGACATGAAAACGCCGGGCATAACGGTTCGTCCAATTATCACTATGGGCGGCGACCATGAAGTCAATGAAGTCTTCCTTGAAGATGTGCGTGTGCCGGTGGAGAACCTGATCGGTGAAGAGAATAAAGGTTGGACTTACGCAAAATTCCTATTGATGCATGAACGTTCGGGTATTGCAGGAACACATGTGTGTAAGAAAGCCTTATCTCGTTTACGTGAAGTGGCCAGCGATAAAAGCCTTTATGGTGATGCGCCCATCTTAATGGATGACGCAGAGTTTCGCCGAAAAGTGTCTGAGATCGAGATGGATCTTATGGCGCTTGAATATACCGAGTTACGCGCACTTGCAGGTGAAGAAGCGGGTAAGGGACCGGGTGCTGAAAGCTCGATCTTGAAAATTCGCGGAACAGAATTGCAGCAACGCATTTCTCACCTTGCTGTGGAAGTGGCGGGCTATTACGCCATGCCATTCCAGCGTGGTCTGACGGGTAATGAAACACCTTCTGGTCCAGAGCACACGGTTGATGCAGCTGCGGGATATTTCAATAAACGTAAGACCTCCATTTATGGGGGATCAAATGAGATCCAGCGCAACATTATCGCTAAAGCAATTTTGGGGCTCTAGGGCATAGATTCGAGGAAAGATTATGGATTTTTTGTTCACTGAAGAACAGGACATGTTCAGAGATTCAATCTCGCGTTATGTCCGTGAAAAATATGACTTTGAAACACGTCAAAAGATTATTGCGTCCACTGATGGGTGGAGCAAAGAGGTCTGGGCTGATTTCGCAGAAATGGGTCTTTTAAGCGTACCATTTGCAGAAGAATATGATGGTCTTGGCGGCGGTGCTGTCGATATTATGGTCATTATGGAAGAGCTTGGAAAAGGCAATATCGTTGAACCTTTTCTGCCAACTGTCGTACTAGGCGGTGGCGTGTTGTCTGAAGTTGGCGGCGATCAAGCCAAAACACTTATCCCGCAAATTGCGACAGGTGAGTTGATTGTTGGTTTCGGTGTTGCCGAACCGCGTAGCCGATTTGATCTGTTTCATGTTGAAGCTAGCGCCAAAAAAGATGGTGACTCATACGTTCTTAATGGACGCAAAGCTGTTGTTTTGGGCGCACCAATTGCTGACAAGCTTATCTTGTCATTGCGCACAGGCGGTAATACGCGCGATGAGGATGGTATCAGCCTATTTGTTGTCGATGCAAAAGCAGAAGGTGTGACAATTGAAAGCTATTCCACAATTGACGGTCACCGCGCAGGTGATGTCATTTTGGAAGATGTGAAAGTGACATCAGCTGATTTGCTTGGCGAAGAAGGCAAAGCCCTTCCTATCATCGAGAAAGTCACAGATCAGGGTATTTCCGCGATTGCTGCAGAAGCTATGGGTGTTTGCCGTAAAATGACGGAACTTACCACAGCTTACACGCGTGAGCGTAAGCAATTTGGTACGGCCATTTCAAATTTTCAGGTTCTGCAACACCGTATGGTGGATATGCTGATCCATACCGAAGAGATGATTTCCATGGCGTATCTTGGTGCGCTCAAACTGGATGAACATCCAGATGAGCGGAAGAAAATTCTTTCTGCCGTGAAAGTGCAATTGGGCAAAAGCGTTAAATTCTGTGGTGAGTCTGCAATCCAGCTTCATGGTGGAATGGGGATGACCGAAGAAATGGCGGTTGCGCACTATTTCATGCACGGCACGATGCTGGATGTGATGTTTGGAAATGCAGATCATCACCGCAAAAGATATGAAAGCCTCATGTAAGGCTAGGGGAGAGAGACATGACAAGTTTAGCTGAATTACAGTCCAAAGTTGGTGAAACACTTGGGACATCTGAATGGATTGAAATTGGACAAGATCGCATCAACACATTTGCGGATGTCACTGAAGATCACCAATTCATACATTTGGATGCAGAAGCTGCTGCAAAAACACCCTTTGGCGGAACGATTGCTCACGGTTTCCTAACACTCTCACTCATGAGCAAAATGAGTGAAGATGCCATGCCTGTGCTTGATGGGATCGCAATGGCCGTGAATTACGGGTCAGATAAAGTTCGCTTTATCCACCCAGTGCCATCAGGCAGTCGCATACGGGGACATTTCAAACTTTTGAATGTGGATGTGAAAAACCCAAAGCAAATCCTCATAAAAGCTGAAGGCACAGTCGAAATTGAAAACATCGAAAAGCCGGCAATGATTGTCGAAATGCTGACGATGCAATTTTTGAAATAATAGCAAAATATAACGGGAAATATACGCCATGAGTAATCTGGATTTTACAGGCAAAGTTGCCATCATCACCGGAGCAGGTAATGGTCTAGGCAAAAGCCACGCACTAGAGCTTGCACGTCGCGGTGCGAAAGTTGTGGTCAATGATCTTGGTGGTGCAAGAGACGGAACGGGTGGTTCTTTGTCTGCAGCAGAAGAAGTCGTGAAGGCAATCGAAGCTGCTGGTGGCGAAGCCATCGCCAACGGTGCCAATGTGACTAAGATGGATGAAGTTGAGGCCATGGTTGCAAGCGCCATGGACAAATGGGGGCGTGTCGACATCCTCATCAATAATGCTGGTATCCTGCGGGATAAAAGCTTCTCTAAAATGACAATGGATGATTACCGTCTTGTTATTGATGTGCATTTAATGGGTAGCGCAAACTGTTCAAAAGCAGTTTGGGAGATCATGAAAGAACAAAAATACGGACGTATCATGATGACCTCATCGCCATCAGGTCTCTATGGTATTTTTGGTCAGGCAAACTATTCGGCAGCAAAAGCCGGTGTTGTCGGTTTAATGAATGCGCTCACACTGGAAGGCCGCAAATACGACATTCGCGTTAACGCTTTGGCACCAACTGCTGCCACGCGTATGACAATGGATATCGGTATTCCTGAAGCATTGTTGGAGCAAATGCAGCCGGAATCAATCACAGCTGGTGTTGTGTATCTTGTGAGTGAAGATGCGCCGTCTAAATGTATCTTGTCTGCTGCTGGTGGCGGTTTTGCGCGTGCCTATATGGTTGAAACTCAGGGCATTTATTTAAAACCTGATGAGCAAACAGCTGAGAATGTTGCAGCTCAATTTGATGCCATCAGCGCCAAAGACAATATTCAATATTACGAAGACACTAACGGTCCAATCGCAAACTTTATGGGGCAGGCGCAAGCCGCTCAAAAATCATAAAATACATAAATATACGGGAGATACACTATGAGAGAAGCAGTTATTGTTTCCACGGCGAGAACGCCAATTGGACGCGCCTATAAAGGGGCGTTCAACAATACACCTTCGCCAACGCTTGCGGGGCATGCAATCAAAAATGCCGTCGAACGTGCGGGTATTGACGGTGCTGAAGTGGAAGATGTTGTCTTTGGTGCAGCGCTTCAACAAGGCGTGCAGGGCGGCAATATTGCGCGTAATGCCACATTACGCTCAGGCCTACCTGTGACTGTGTCTGCGCAAAGCCTTGACCGTCAATGTGCGTCTGGCATGATGGCCATTGCAACAGCGGCTAAGCAGGTTGTGCTTGATGGTATGGATGTGGCTATTGGCGGCGGTGTTGAATCCATCTCTATGGTTCAAACGCCAGAATTGCGCATGAAAGCAGACCCAGAATTGCTGGCCATGCACCCCAAAGCGTATATCTCAATGATCGAAACTGCCGAAATCGTCAGCGCGCGTTATGGTATTTCCCGTGAAGCACAAGACGAGTATGCGCTGCAATCACAGCAACGCACGGCTGCGGCTCAGGCTGCTGGCGCATTTGATCAAGAGATCGTGCCAATGGCATCTAAAATGCTGGTCAAAGATAAAGCGACTGGCGACATTTCAGAAAAAGCAGTGACCCTTGAAAAAGACGAAGGCAACCGTCCTGAAACAACACTAGAAGGTCTAAACAGCCTTAAGCCAGTTGTTGGGCCAGATGCTTTCATCACAGCGGGAAATGCGTCTCAATTGTCTGATGGTGCATCTGCATCTGTCATCATGGAAGCCAAGCTCGCTGAAAAGCGCGGCTTGTCTCCTTTGGGTATCTATCGCGGCATGGCTGTCGCAGGTCTTGAGCCTGATGAAATGGGTATTGGTCCAGTGTTTGCCATTCCTAAGCTTTTAAAAGCTAATGGCCTGACAATGGATGATATTGGGCTATGGGAACTCAACGAAGCATTTGCATGTCAGGTTATCTATTGCCGTGACAAGCTTGGCATTCCTGATGAACTTTTAAATGTGAATGGCGGCGCGATTTCGGTGGGTCACCCATATGGAATGTCTGGTGCCCGCATGACAGGACACGCGCTTATCGAAGGTAAGAAGCGCGGCGCAAAATATGTTGTCTGCACAATGTGTGTTGGCGGCGGAATGGGCGCAGCCGGCCTCTTTGAAGTTGCCTAATAAACATTAGGACACAGAATGATGTTGTTGGATGTCTTCAGAAGTCCAACAATATCCGCGGCAGCTATTATTGGGAGTAGCTGCCGCATTTTTTTGTGGTTTGGGGAGGGGGCTAGCCAATAAACAGTCCTCAATTAATGTTTTGAGAGAAAATTTCAGCCGAACCTGTGGTGTCGATTAGCTAGCTGCTGCTAGGCCAAGCCAAAGGGAATACAAGATATAGGTGGACAACAAAATAGCTCCTTCTATTCGAGTAATTCTCCAACGTGTGACTGCAAAGATTAAGAGCAATATAGTCACAGCAAGCATCACATAAATGTCTACCGAAGCGATTGTCTTTGGCACTTGTATAGGTTTGATCAAGGCTGTTGAACCAAGAATAAACAAGATATTGAAAATGTTGCTACCAACGATATTGCCAAAGGCTATGTCCGATTGTCCGCGTCTAGCAGCGGCAATTGTTGTAACAAGTTCTGGCAGCGATGTTCCAACGGCAACAATTGTCAAACCAATGACAGCTTCAGAAACACCAAAGTTTGAAGCAATATTGATTGCACCCGAAACTAGAAATTTCGCGCCAATAATTGTCATGGTTAAACCAGCAATTACGAATAAGACATTTATCCATAGCTTGCCTTGAGGTGGGCTTTCCTGATCACTGATAGCCGGTGAAGGTGTTGCGGTTTGTGAACTGCGTTCTTGTACCACTGTATAAACCACATAGCTTAATAATGCGGCTATGAAGATTGCACCAATCAATGGGCTTAGTTGGCCATATTGGATCGCAGCAAAGCACATCAATGTCGAGATCAGCAGTACTATTCCATCTCGCCGAAACGCAATCTTATCTATTGCCAATGGTGCAAGTACAGCAGCGAAACCGAGTATGAGTAAAGTGTTGGCGATATTGCTGCCGACGACATTCCCTACAGCTATTCCTGGAGAGCCTGCAAAGGCAGCTTGAATGCTAGTCACGAGTTCGGGAGTTGATGTACCAAACCCGACCAAAGTTAACCCTATAACCAGAGGTGATAAGCCAATAAGGCGCGCCAGTTCAACTGCCCCTCGTACAAGAAGGTCACCACCAATTACCAGCGCCGCCAAACCGATAAGAATAAGAAAAGCAGTGTCCATAGATGTGGCCTATTTAACCTGAACGAGAGGCTTTCATTGCTTCTAGCATTTTGCCCATTTCTGCGTGGACCATGTTTACAGCTTTTAGAGGGCGGATCATTACTTTAAATTCTGTGATCAAGCCGTCTTCATTCCATTCAATCATATCAATGCCATTGACGTGAATGCCATTCATTTCGGTTTCAAATTCTAAAACAGCTTTATCGCCGCAATCAAATGTACGCGTATATTTGAATGTGTCATTGCCTATCGTCTGACCAGCGGCCATGAGATAAGCCATTGTGATCATCTTGCCTTTTTGCGGTGTGTGTACCACGGGGCTGATCATCACAGCATCATCATGTAGCAGCGCGCTTAACCCTGCGGGGGAGTGGTCTTTCTCGATCCACTCCATCCAGCGTGTCATATTGGTTTGCTCTGTCATCACTTGCTCCTAGATTATGGCTGCAAGGCGTACACCTTGATCAATGGCGCGTTTTGCATCCAGTTCAGCAGCAACATCTGCGCCGCCAATAAGGTGGGATTTCGTTTTTAGAGTGTCCTGAAGTTCATTGAGTGATGTTTGTCCAGCACATAAAACAATGTTGTCGACATCCAGAATTTTCGGTTGTCCATCTATTGTGATGTGCAAACCTACGTCATCTATTTTTTCATATGAACAGCCCGGTATCATTTTAACACCTTTGGCATTTAAACCTGCGCGGTGAACCCATCCGGATGTTTTACCCAATCCTTTTCCAACCGATGTTGTTTTACGTTGAAGCAGATAAACCTCACGTGGTGATGCTTCTGGTTCTGGTTTTATACCTTCAATTCCCGAGCGCGCTTTTAAAGACATATCAACGCCCCATTCCTTCATGAAGGTTGGGATGTCTGTACTCGGGGATGATTTTCCATGTGTGAGATATTCCGACACATCAAAGCCGATCCCACCTGCACCAATAACCGCGACTTTTTTGCCAACTGGTTTTTTATCTTTGAGCACATCAATATAAGAAAGAACACTCGGGTGGTCGATGCCTTCAATATCTGGTGTACGCGGCAAAATACCGGTGGCGATAATGACCTCGTCAAAATTCATAGCGTCAAGATCAGCAGCAGAAACGCGCGTGTTGAGTTTTAGTTTGATGCCTTTCAGCTCGATCATTTTGTTGAAATATCGGATCGTTTCATAAAATTCTTCTTTGCCGGGAATTTGTTTGGCAATATTGAATTGGCCACCAATCTCGCCGGCGCTATCGAAAATTGTCACATCATGTCCGCGCTCAGCGGCAATGTTGGCAAATCCAAGCCCTGCAGGGCCAGCACCGACAACAGCGATTTTCTTGGGTTTGTCTGTCGGTTCAATCACGATTTCTGTTTCATAACATGCGCGCGGGTTCACCAGACAGCTGGATATTTTCATCTGGAAAGTGTGGTCCAAACAAGCCTGATTACATCCAATACACGTGTTGATTTCATCACTTTTGCCTTGGGCCGCTTTCAGCATGAAAAACGGATCAGCAAGGAAAGGGCGTGCCATTGAGATCATATCAGCATCGCCGCGTTCTAATACTTCTTCGGCAACTTCTGGCGTGTTTATCCGGTTGGAAGTTATCAACGGGATATTCAAATGCTCTTTGAAGCGCGCTGTGACCCATGTGAAAGCTGCGCGGGGCACTTTGGTGACGATCGTCGGTATGCGCGCCTCATGCCAGCCAATACCCGTATTGATAATTGTCGCACCGGCTGCTTCGATCGCTTTTCCTAATTCTAACGCTTCTTCAAATGTGCTGCCGCCTTCCACCAGATCAAGCATAGAAAGTCGATAGATGATTATGAAATTCTCACCAACACTGGCACGCGTGCGCTTAACTGTTTCAACAGCAAGTCGCATGCGGTTTTCATATGAACCACCCCAAGCATCGGTTCTTTGGTTGGTGCGAGCGGCAAGAAATTGGTTCAAAAAATAGCCTTCTGAGCCCATAATCTCCACGCCGTCATAGTTGGCGACCTGCGCATATTTGGCTGTTGTCACAATGTCATTGATTTGCTTTTCGATGCCTTCGTCGTCCAATTCATGTGGGACAAATGGATTGATCGGTGCCTTAATGGCAGAAGGTGCGACAGAGGCTGAATTGTATGCGTATCGTCCAGTATGCAGGATTTGCAGACAGATTTTTCCACCCTCAGCATGAACCGCATCAGTTATCGGTGTGTGGTGTTTTGCGTCTTCTTCACTATGAAGAAATTTGTCTGTCGGGATTGCTGCTCCTTCAAAGTTTGGACCATAACCACCTGTAACTATTAGGGAAACGCCACCTCTGGCACGCTCGGCAAAGAAGGCTGCCTGACGCTCAATGCCATTAGGCGCTTCTTCCAGCCCGGTGTGCATAGAGCCCATAATCATGCGGTTTTTTAAAGTTGTGAAACCAAGGTCAAGTGGTTCAAATAGTTTAGGAAAAGCGGTGTTTGTCATCCTATAAATCCTGTGGTGGCCGGCTGGGATTGTGTGTAGGTAATTTTAAATCGATTATTTAGAGGGTTTCAGAAAGCTCGTATTTATGGGGGCTGGATCTTCGAAATTTGGGTCGGTTTTGGTCATGCGCGCCTGTACAGCCTGCATTATGTCAGATGGTTTCCAATATCCTGCCTGCGCCACAGTTGCCCATTCCAAAGCGTCCTCAGTCGAGTGATCACGTGCATAAGTGATGGAACGTTTACTTCCCGCAATTGCAATAGGTGCTTTTTTAGAGATGATATCTGCCATCTCCATTGCCCGATTTAATGCTGCATCTTTGTCGGTGCAAACATCATTGATCAGGCCTAAATCCTTGGAATCTTTAGCGTTTAAAGTTGAACCAAGATAAGCAAGTTCTCTCACAACACGTTCAGGAATGAGTTTTGGTAGACGTTGCAGACTGCCTACATCGGCCATCATACCAATGTTGATTTCTTCAATACGAAAATAAGCATCTTCACTTGCGACAACCAAATCACAAGCTGCAATAAAATCCAAACCAGCGCCGATACAGGCTCCTTGGACAGCAGCGATGACTGGGAAACGCGCTTTCTCTACCGAGGAAAGTGTGTCTTGAAGGTATCTAACCATGTGTGAGAAGGCTTCACGTTCTTCTGGGGTGTCTGTTTTAGCTATGCCGGCGGAGAAAGCACTTAACTCCATACCTGCGCAAAAATTCTTTCCCTCAGCAGAGACAACAAGAACACGGGTTTCACCAGCCTCATTTAATTTGCGGATAGTGTCTCCAAAAGAGCTCCAGAATTCTTGTCCCATGGCGTTGGAGACCTCAGGGCGCGTAAAAGTGATATGAGAAATACCATTTTTTGTGGTTAGCGAATACGCTGGCATGTTGAGCCTCCCTTTATTGTTTTTCAAAGTTATGCGCCTTGTTTTGCGCAATCTCAAGATGACCTAAGGGCCGGTTTTGTTGCTTTTGGGCGTATAAAATAAGCGTTTCGTTACATGCCGCTGCGGAAGATGGCAGAGATTGAAATGCCAAAATGCCGAACGATTGTCTTGGTTTTAGAAAAAACGAAAATCTAGTTCATTAGGGCTTGCGGCTAACCCTGCGAGAGCAGGTTAGACTAAGGACTTTAAAAACTGAAAAATACGCATCTAGGGAGTAGCATTGTGGAATTTGATGAACTGATACGTTCGCGGCGTAGTATCCGTGGTTTCAAGAATATGCCTGTTCCAAAGGATGTGATTATCGATATTATGGAAGTGGCCAGATATGCGCCGTCTTCAATGAATACTCAGCCTTGGAATGTTTATGCCATTTCTGGTGATATACTGGATAAAATTCGAGAGGGTAATTCCTCTCAAATGCTGGCTGGTGTTCCGCCTAAAAGAGATTTTCCTATCAAAGAAGCATATGAAGGGGATCACCGTCAGCGTCAGATTGACGTTGCTATCCAGTTGTTTGAAGCGATGGGAATTGAGCGGCACGATAAAGAGAGACGTCAAGACTGGGTTATGCGGGGCTTTCGTCAATTTGATGCGCCCGTATCCCTAGCGCTGACATATGATAAATATCTTGAACCTGCCGCGATCAGCCAATTTGATTTAGGTGCATTTTCTCATGCAATTGTATTGGCGGCCTGGGAAAGAGGTATTGGTGCGGTTATCAACGGGCAGGGGATTATGCAGTCCGAAGTGGTCCATAAGCATGCTGGCATACCGGATAATCAGGCAATAATGACATGTATCGCCCTTGGGTATCCTGATTATGACTTCCCGGCCAATAGCGTTAAATCAACACGCGCGGACGTTGATACATTTTTGAACTTTGTTGGATTTGGGAGTGATTCAGAATGACCAAAATTACACAACTTCAAGTCAATCGAAGTGATTACCATGCCACACGCGTCGTGGAGCAAGACATCGCAGATTTGATGGCTGATGAAATATTGGTTTCCATCAGAAAGTTTGCGCTTACATCGAATAATGTGAGCTATGCTGTATCTGGTGATATGATTGGATACTGGAATTATTACCCCGCTGAAGCACCATTTGGAAATGTACCTGTTTGGGGGATTGCAGAGGTCATTCAGTCCCGAAGTCCAGACATAAAAATTGGTGAACGTTTGTGGGGATTTTTCCCAATGGCGAGTGCCACCAAGTTAAAGGTTGGTGTCGTTGCAGACGATAATTTTATGGATGCATCCGAATATAGAAGCCAATTGCCAGCGCTCTATAATCAATACAGGCGTACAACGAATGAACCAGAATTCTTGAGTAAATTAGAGGATGAAAGGTGTTTGTTATTTCCCCTTTTTATAACGTCTTACCTGATCTATGACTATCTGAAAGATAACGATTTTTTTGGCGCGAAACAGGTTATCATTGGTTCTGTATCTTCAAAAACAGGCTTTGGTGTTGCCAAGTTGATTCACGAAGACGCTGACGCGCAAGTCGAAGTTGTCGGAATGACATCGCAACACAATGTTGGCTTTGTGGAGCAATTAGCATGTTGTGATCAAATTGTCGTTTATGGCAATGAAAATCAGATCAATCCAAATTTAAACACGGCATATGTGGATATGTCGGGAAATGGTCCTTTGACGCAAACGCTTCATCATCATTTGAAGGAGCGGATGGTAGATAGTTGCCTAGTGGGTGCGACCCATTGGAAAGAAGATCGTAAACTGGACCCTGCTTTGCCCGGCGCGCGGCCAACATTTTTCTTTGCGCCGGCTCAAATAAGCAAGCGCAATAAAGAATGGGGTGTCGGTGTTGTGTTTGAAAAAGCTACAATAGCAGCTGCTCGAATGGCTCACGACATTAAAGATGACATTGCAATAGAGCGCATAGCTGGTCCTGAAAGCGCAGCTCAAATATGGAAAGATATGTTGGATAATAAAGTCGCGCCAAACAGAGGTGTTATGGTGTCTTTTAGTGATTAGAACACTGCCAATCAATGGCGTTGAAGTTTAGTCTTCAACGCTTTTCCCTGAAGCCAACTGAGAAGCGGAGATTCAGGAAAAGCTGCATTGCCTTTTAGAAGATATCAGAGTAGACACGCTGGAGTGATAACGCAATCATTCTATG
Source organism: Hirschia baltica ATCC 49814 (assembly GCF_000023785.1). Classification (NCBI taxonomy): domain Bacteria; kingdom Pseudomonadati; phylum Pseudomonadota; class Alphaproteobacteria; order Hyphomonadales; family Hyphomonadaceae; genus Hirschia; species Hirschia baltica. The sequence continues at coordinate 3,129,087 of NC_012982.1, read as the reverse complement.
CTTTTTGTCAACCGCACTTCGAAACGAAGGTAAAAATATGTCCAGCCCCTCCGTGAATAATCGTGATATGGCGAATGCCATTCGAGCCCTTTCTACTGATGCGATAGAGCAAGCCGGTATAGGGCATCTGGGATTGCCGCTTGGCATGGCTGATGCAGCTACGGTGCTCTTTTCCCAGTTTTTGAAATTTGATGCATCCAAACCTGATTGGGCAGATCGTGATCGGTTCATTTTGTCCGCTGGGCATGGGTCAATGCTTATATATTCCCTGCTTCATCTGACGGGCTACCCGTCTGTATCCATGGAAGAAATTAGAAATTTTCGGCAATTAGGATCTAAGACACCAGGGCACCCAGAAAATTTCGTCACCGAAGGCGTGGAAACAACAACAGGGCCGTTGGGACAGGGTATTGCGACTGCAGTTGGATTTGCTGTGGCCGAACGCAGTATGAATGCAAGATATGGTGATGATTTGGTGGATCACTATACCTATGTGATTGCGGGTGATGGCTGTTTGATGGAAGGTATTTCTCAGGAAGCGATTGCACTGGCGGGGCATTTGAAACTTGGCAAGTTGATCGTGTTGTTTGATGACAATGCTGTGACCATTGATGGTGGAACAGATGTGGCTGATTCAACAGATCAGTGTGCCCGTTTTGCAGCTTCCAAATGGCATGTTCAAGCAATTGACGGACATGATCCTGTGGCAGTGGCAGCGGCGCTAACGGCAGCAAAAGCAAACACTGATCAACCCAGCATGATTGCGTGTAAAACCACAATTGGTTTTGGTGCACCGACATTTGCTGGACAAGGTAAAGCGCATGGCGGTCCATACCCTGCCGATGAGACTGCGGCTCTGCGTGAAAATCTTGGTTTACCTAAAGAACGCTTCACTGTTGTGCCGGAGGTATTAGAAGCTTGGCGCGCTGTTGGCGTGAGAGCTTCAGATGAACGTGCGGGGTGGGAGGCATCGCTTGCTGCTTCGGGAAAGGCTGATGAATTTACCCGTGCGATGGATGGTCGTTTGCCTGCCGGTGTTGATGAGGCTGTAAACGCACACAAGAAAGCCGTGTCTGAGGCAAACAAGTCTGACGCGACACGTAAATGGTCTGGTGCTGCGTTGGAAGTTTTGACGGGTATAATACCAGAAATGATTGGTGGCTCAGCTGATCTGACAGGTTCAAACAATACACGCACATCACACACAAGCGCTCTGAATTCATCCGATTGGGCGGGGCGCTATATGCATTACGGTGTGCGTGAGCACGGTATGGCGGCTGCAATGAATGGTATGGCGCTTCATGGCGGTGTGTTTCCATACTCTGGAACATTCATGGCTTTTGCTGATTATTCTCGAGGCGCTATTCGGTTGGGCGCGTTGATGGAGGCACCGGTGGTTCATGTGATGACGCATGACTCAATCGGTCTTGGTGAGGATGGCCCGACACACCAACCAGTGGAGCATGTCGCGTCATTGCGGGCGATGCCAAACCTTTATGTTTTTCGTCCATGTGATGGGGTGGAAACGATGGAGGCATGGCAAGTCGCACTAGGTCTTAGACAATCACCCTCAATTATGACTTTAACGCGTCAGGGGGTTGTACCAGCGCGTATTGAGCACACGGATGAAAACCTAGTAGCGAAAGGTGGGTACATACTACGTGAAGCCGAAGGTGAGGCGCAGATTGTGCTTATCGGAACAGGTTCTGAAGTTGGTTTGGCGCTTGAAGCACAAGAGTTGTTGAAAGCCAAAGGCGTCGCAGCGCGCGTTGTTTCAATGCCGTGTATGGATTTGTTCTTCGAGCAAAGTGAAGCCTATCAATCAGAAGTGTTGGGCGGAAGTCTGCCCAAAGTCGCCACTGAAGCCGGTGTGCGTTTTGGTTGGGATGCCATTATAGGAACCGAAGGCGGTTTCGTTGGAATGACTGGGTTTGGAGCATCCGCGCCGGCTGAAGATTTATACAAGCATTTTAATATCACGAGCGAAGCGGTCGTTGAAGAAGCATTAAAGCGCGTTTAGATCGATTAGATTATCTGTTTAAACAAAGTCAGCTCACTAAAATGAGCTGACTTTTTCATGTTGGCCGATCAGCAAGCTTCGTCATTAGTGCTTTGATTTAGAACTCTGCAACTCCAAGCTGGATATTCTTTCTCTAGAAGTTCAGCAGGCCACACGCCATACCAAGAATAGCCTGTGCGGCGTTCTTGGTGAATGTCTTCGTATTTTGCGACCCGAACGCTATCCCTGTTTGCGAGAACTATTGTGTTATCTGATAGGTCATAAAAACGTGCCCACAGCGTACCTGCATTGTCGCCTTTAACGAGGACTCTATCAAAATTAGCCGTGTGGTATTTGTATTCTATTGGCGTTTCGAGCTGAATGGTTTCTATTTTCGTATCCGCAATAGCAGATTGTTTAAGCCACTCTATTCCGCCTTGAATGCTTTGTATGACATCTGTGTCTGGTTCTTTAATCGTCATTAAATACCTTAAGATATCAACGGTTTCCTGTGTTACCATCGCAGGTAATTCAAAGCTGCGCCCTTGCGCGGGTGCCAGCGTGACGGGATCATATTGGCCTGCCCAACCTAGACGTTTGCCGTTTTGCTTTATTTGAAGGCTAAGTAGGCAGCTGTCTCCGGCCTTTCTTGCTTCAAGGGCACGTTGTTTCGTTGCATTATCTAAATTTTGAAAAGGCGGTTGAGCTTCTGAAATTTCTCGAAGAAGTAGCATCGGTCCAGAGAAGACTTCATCTGCAATTGTTATGTGGCCGTGATAGCTATTGCTCGATGGGTTGGAATGAGGCCACCCCCCGCATGATGCGATTTGTTGAGAGAGAAGATAGTCTAGCCCTTTTAATGCTGCTTCTTTATGGCGCTCATCGTTCACTTGTTCATAGGCTGACATTAAATATCGGATTTGAGTGTAAATGTTCCGGTTGTCAAAACTAGCAAAAGGATCTGATTTTTCAGCTAAATATTGGTTTGTTGACTCTGCATCAAGAATACGGAGCGGATCTTGGTTCTGTTTCCAGCCGCCATGATCGCGTTGCATAATCAACATGTTGTCCGCGATTAGAGTGATTTCTTTAGGGTCGTGTCTTGGATAATCGGAACCGCGCTTGCTTTGCCAATGATTTATAGCATCTTCAAATTCCAATATGGAGATTGGGGTGGTTTCTGTATTTTCTTGAGCGCATTGGTTCAGAAATAGACAAGCAGTTGCCGTAAGTAATAGAGGGACAAATTTCTTAGGAAGTTGCTTGATGTGATATGAAATTCGCATATGAAATATCGCCTCTAAATTATTACATTAATGTAATAAATTCATATGCGGATTTATTTTAATTGCAACAAAAAAGGCCTGACACGTAATGCATCAGGCCTTTCAAAGTGTGTCTAAATTAGATTTAAACTTTGATACCAGCCTCTGCTGCATCTTTCACAAACTGATCCAAACCAGCTTGTGTAAGAGGGTGTTTTACGAGTGCTTTGATAACACCTGCTGGCGCAGTACCAACATCTGCACCTACAAGAGCACATTCTTTAACATGCATTGGGCCACGAATAGATGCAGCTAGGATTTCTGTATCGAAACCATAATTGTCATATATTGCGCGGATCTCTTGAATGAGTTCCATGCCGTCAACGTGAATGTCATCTAGGCGGCCAATAAATGGTGAAATGTAAGTTGCACCAGCTTTAGCAGCTAGAAGAGCTTGGTTTGCTGAGAAACAAAGTGTGACGTTTGTTTTGATACCTTCTTTTGAGAAAGTCTGACATGCAGCCAGGCCATCCAAAGTTAAAGGGAGTTTCACAACGATATTGTCGGCGATCTGAGCAAGTTTACGGCCTTCCGCTAGCATGCCCTCTGTATCCAAAGCAATAACCTCAGCAGATACTGGGCCATCAGTTACAGAACAGATTTCTGTGATCACTTCAACAAAGTCACGACCGGATTTCTTGATCAATGAAGGGTTTGTCGTCACACCATCAATAAGACCATAGGATTCAAGTTCCCGGATTTCGTCAACGTTTGCTGTATCTACGAAAAATTTCATGAGAATGTTCCGATTTATTTGATGCTTAGGTTGATCAGGTTTTCAAGATATTCCTGACGACCTGAATTGTGCTTACCGTTAATGCCTTCTGTCTTAACGTGATCAGCGATATCAGCAAGGGAAGTTTCTTTAGAAAGGATCATTTTTCCAAGATCACCTTCCCAACCTTTATAGCGGTTGGCTTTGAAGGCTTCAATTTCGCCTTTTTCAATAATGTCGGCTGCGGCTAATAGTGCGCGTGCCAGACAGTCTGCTCCACCAATGTGACCGTGGAAAAGATCAACAGCATCGGAGCTTTGGCGACGCACTTTAGCATCAAAGTTGAAACCACCTGTATCGAGGCCACCAGAAGGCAATAATTCGATGAGAGCCAATGTGATGTCTTTAATGTCAACGTTAAATTGGTCTGTGTCCCATCCGTTCTGGTAGTTACCTGAGTTGATGTCGATTGACCCCATTACACCAAGTGACACTGCGGTTGCTATTTCGTGTGCAAATGAGTGACCAGCGAGTGTGGCGTGGTTTGGTTCGATGTTAACGTGAACTTCTTTTTCAAGACCATAACGTTGTAGGAAACCGAACACTGTCGCAGTGTCGAAATCATATTGGTGATAAGTTGGTTCGTGTGGTTTTGGTTCGATCAGGATTTTACCTTTGAAACCAATTTTGTGCTTGTATTCAACGACTTTGTTTAGCAGTGCACCAAAATTATCAAGCTCTGTGCTCAAGCGTGTGTTGAGAAGTGTGTCATAGCCTTCGCGACCACCCCAAAGAACATAGTTTTCACCACCAAGTTTGAAAGTCGCATCCATACATTCGCGGACTTGGCGAATAGCTGTTGCAGTGACTTCCGGGTCTGGGTTTGTTAGTCCACCGCCCATATAGCGGCGGTGAGAGAATAGGTTGGCTGTTCCCCAAAGAAGTTTAACGCCAGTTTCATCTTGCTTTTGCTGAAGACGGTCAACTGCCCGGGCTAATTCGTTTGAAAGCTCGTCTGGTGTTTCGAGGTGGCCAGCAACATCTACATCGTGGAAACAATAATATGGAAGGCCAAGCTTGGCGAAGAATTCAAAGGCAACATCCATTTTGATGTCAGTTGCTTCTTGAACTGAAGATGCGTTGTGCCAAGAGCGTTCGAAAGTGCCCTGACCAAATGGGTCAGCACCATCCCAGCAGAATGAGTGCCAGTAACACACAGCCATACGCAAGTGCTCGGCCATTGTTTTACCAAGGACGACTTGATCTTTGTTGTAGTAACGGAACGCAAATGGGTTGTTTGTTTCCGTACCTTCGTATTTTACGGCGTCTACGCCTTCAAAATATGTTGTCATGATTAGTTTCCTTCAAATTCGGAAATGAGGTTCTTGTAGAGTGATTGGAATTTTTCAAATTTAGCGTTGAGGAGAGCAACGTCTTGATCGCGAGGGTTGACGATATCTACAACATGAGGTGCGCTGAACATGTCGTTTATATCACCGCCTTCAACACCGTAACGGGCTAGACGTGCAGCCCCCAAAGCGGGACCGGTCGCAGCACCGTCGCGATAGACCAAAGGTCTGCCTATTGCGGCGGAAAGAATGCGGCCCCAATATAAAGAGAGTGAGCCGCCGCCAATAACGGATATCGAATTAACTTCAGCTTTGGATTCTTGGAGCGCTTTAAAGCCTTCTGCCATACCAAATGCGACACCTTCCAAAACTGATTGCGCAAGCGTGGCGGCATCTGTGTCGTGACCGATGCCAAAGAGAACACCTTTTGCATTGGGATTATTGTGCGGCGTGCGTTCACCCGACAAATAGGGGAGGAAATGCTCACTTGTGCCTAATTTATTGCGCTCTTCAGCTTTCGAAACAAAGTTTCCAACATCGCTATTGCCAGTTAGTTTTGCGGCCCAATCAAGGCAGCTTGCTGCGCTTAGCATGACTGACATTAAATGCCAGCGATCTGGAAGTGCGTGACAAAAAGCGTGAACGGCGCGTTCAGGGTAGGGGCGGAACTCATTCGTGGCAAGGAAGATGACGCCAGAAGTACCTAGGGAGAGTAATGCCTCACCATCGTTTACAACGCCAACTCCGGCAGCACCAGCAGCATTGTCGCCACCACCGGCGATAACGGGAACACGCTCCATGCCCCAAGCTTCGGCAAGTTCTTGGCGTAATTTACCTGTGACTTCATGGCCTTCATACAGGCGAGGCATATTGTTGGTCGACAAGCCGCAAGGACCAAGCAGGTCTTCTGACCAGCGGCGTGCAGCAATGTCCACCCATAATGTTCCGGCCGCATCAGAAAGATCTGTAGCTTTCTCGCCGGTCATGCGCAGGCGGACATAATCTTTGGGTAGAAGTACAGTTTTAATTTTAGCGAATGTTTCTGGTTCATTGCGTTGAAGCCAGAGTAGTTTTGGGGCTGTGAAGCCCGGCATAACTAGATTTCCACCGATTGTATGAAAGTCTGGTTGCTCTTGTGTAAGGATGTCACATTCTTCTTGGCAGCGTCCGTCATTCCACAAAATGGCAGGGCGAAGTACTTTGTCATCTGCATCAAGAACAGTGGCACCATGCATCTGGCCAGATAGACCGATTGCTTTGATTTTATGGCGAATATCAACATCCAATTTGGCGACTGCCATATTGGTAGATGTCCACCAGTCGGCAGGGTTTTGTTCAGACCATAATGGTTTGGGACGGGAAATGGGAAGATCAACAGAAGCTTGGGCAATCGGAGTGCCTGTCTCGTCAATCACGACGGTTTTTACACTTGATGTACCAATGTCTATGCCAAGAAACATTATATCAATTCACTCCACTATTTCATGTCCCGTTAAGCGGGCTCTTCCTGATTTTTCTTCTTAAATTCGAATTGAAATCCTCATGTGGGAATGGACGGGCTTCGGTTGAATAAAAGAAAATTGCAAGGTAGTGATAGCGTTATCATTCAAAAACAGCAAGTCAATTTTTATACATGTGATGAAGTTTGTGAAAGTCCTTCGTTATCATGATCGGTTCCGGGCCGAAATCTGTACAAAAGCTGATGCAAACAGCTCACGTATTTTGAAAATTAAAAAAATTGACATGCACAATGTGGCTCTTCACTGTGGGGTGTAATTTGTATTGAATGTGAGAAATGCCGACATGAAAACTGCCAAGCGGAATAATAATTCCCCAGTTACTCTCATTGATGTTGCAAAACATGCAGGCGTTTCTCCGATGACGGTTTCACGTGTTCTCAATAACTTTCCCAAAGTGAGAGTATCTACAAAAGAGAAGGTATTGGCGGCTGTTTCCGAGCTAAAATATTTGCCAAATCAAGCGGCTAGAAATTTGGTAAGTGGGCGAGCACGACGCATATGTTTGTTGTATGCAAACCCGTCTTCTGCCTATTTGGAAAAACTAATGTTGGGCGCGCTCGAAACTCTTGGGAATTATGGGTATCAACTTATCGTCAAAAATGTCTCTCAAGATATAACAGCTGAACAATTGAAAGAGATCCTTACCAATGCTTGGGATGGAGTGATTATTCCGCCGCCTATAAGTGATATGGCGGGCATTCGAAAAATGTTGACTGAAGCTGAGATGCCTGCAGTTTTTTTAGGAAGTATGGCTGGAACGCGCGAAGCTTTTGAAATCGGAATAAATGATTTTCAAGCATCGATAGAAATGACTAAGTATCTAATTTCTTTGGGGCATACGCGAATAGGATTTGTTCGCGGGCACCCAAGTCATAGTACGAGTTCTGCGCGCGAAGATGGCTATAAAAAAGTGCTGCAAGACGCTGGCATAGATATTCAGGATGAATTGCTGGCACAGGGATATTTTACCTATAAATCTGGGTTAGAAGCGGGATTAAAATTGCTGAAAGTCCAAAGGCCGCCAACTGCGATCTTCGCTTCAAATGATGATATGGCTGCTGGGGTATTGGGAGCAGCGGCTTCGCTTGGTGTGAAAGTGCCGAATGATCTCTCGGTAGTAGGGTTTGATGACTCGCCTATCGCAACGACCATTTGGCCAAACCTTACAACAGTCGGCCAGCCTTTGGTGGAAATGGCTGGCAAAGCAGTAGAAATATTACACAATGTATTAGAGGCAGAGCAGGAGAATTCTCCGCCCAAAAAACTTGTTTTCTTACAGCACTCATTGATTGAGCGAGACTCAACTTCTGTTGTTCAAAATGATGTGAAACAGAGTGATTGAGACACGCTAGAGAAGCCGCAAGAGAATTGCTTAGGAAAGAAAAATTCTTTTAAAACAATGATCTTAAATTGAATTTTGTGTCTTCAGCTTGCTCAGGCGATATTGGTGTGTCTGTTGCCAATAGCTTTTTACCAATCATAAATGATGGGGCATCATTGAGGGCGTCGAGTGCTAACAGCTTGTTTTCTTTGAAATACCAAACAGAGAATGATTTGTTTTGTGGTTTCCCACGTATAATCAGCGTGTCAAAACCTTGCATCAAACCAACAGTTTGCAATTTGACGTCATATTGATCAGACCAGAACCATGGCAAAGGATTGTGTATGCTGTCTCCGCCAAGCATGTTTTTAGCGACGACTTTTGCTTGTTCTATGGCATTGGGCACAGATTCCAAGCGCATGCGTTTTTCATAACGCGGATAGGGGAAGTTGGCGCAATCACCTGCTGCCCAGATATTTGGGTCTGATGTTTGGGCGTATTTATCGACAATAATCCCGTTATCTATTTCTAAACCAGCGTCTTGGGCGAGCTTCGTTTCAGGAACCGCACCTATTCCGACAAGAACTGAACCACATGCCAGTTCAGTTCCGTTGTTTAGCTTTATACTATTGATTTTATTGTCTTTAATTATAAAATTTTCAACCATTGTATCTAGCATTAACTCAACTCCAGCACTTCTGTGGAGGTCCTGATAGAAGCTAGAAACAGGCTCACTTGCGACCCGTGCTAAAACGCGGTCGGCGAGTTCTAAGACAGTAACATCGCGGCCGGCGGTTCGGGCGACGGCGGCCACTTCAAGGCCGATATAGCCTGCGCCGATAACGACAATGCGCTCTTGAGAAGATAATGTAGGTGCTAAGCGGCGAGAGTCTTCAAGCGTTCGAAGATAATGAACATTGGAAAGATGGGCGTGATCAAAGGGGAGTTTGCGCGGCGGCGCACCTGTCGCGAGCAAAAGCTTTGTGTAGGATAGAAAATTGCCATTTTCTAATTCAACAGTTTTTGCGTCTTTGTTTATTTGAGTGGCTTTGACGCCCGATATCACAGTAACGTTTTGTTTTTGATAGAAATCTTCTGGACGGAAATAAAGGCGCTCTTCGTCCATTTCGCCTTTAAGGAATGCCTTGGATAGGGGGGGGCGTTGATAAGGTAGCTGCTTTTCCGCGCTAACGAGTGTGATTTCGCCTTCAAAACCTGATTGACGAAGTGAAATGATAGCTTGAGCGCCGGCTTGTCCGCCACCAATTATAATTATTTTTTCCATCGAAAACGCTCTCTAATTCACTATCATTTACGCTATTTTTGTTCTTGGCTTCTCTATCATGAAAAGCGGTAGAAATGCCAATACTTGGGGTGAAATGTTCAAAAAAAGTGCTGACATTCTGTGCGTTTGCTAACGCGTGAATACCAAGTTTCTGTCGCAGTAGTGACGTTTTTATGTTGGCGTCATGTGATGCTGGTGTTGATCTGGTGGGTACAAGGGAAATCCTGTGTAAAAGGGATGTGTTTTCTCATTAGTCTTTGGTAGAGCTATGGCACCAATGCGTTAAAGCGTCCTGATCCATATTTGGTTTTCCAAATCAAATAAACAAGAGAACCGGTACAATGACAGATATAGAAAACCTAAACGATCTGCTGGTGATTGGTGGCGGTATAAACGGGGTTGGAATTGCGCGAGATGCGGCCGGTCGCGGTTTGAAAGTTGTATTGGTTGAGAAAGATGATCTTGGACAACACACGTCTTCTTCCAGTACAAAATTAATACATGGCGGGCTTCGATATTTAGAGCATTATGATTTTAGGCTTGTCGCTAAGGCGTTGCGTGAAAGAGAGGTGCTGTTAAAAGCTGCACCTCATATTATTTGGCCAATGCGTTTTGTTTTACCACATCAAAAAGGGCAGCGCCCGGCGTGGCTCGTGCGATTAGGATTGTTTCTGTATGACCATATTGGTGGCAGGAAAATGCTCCCCGGAACGAAGGTTTTGAGACGAAAATTGACGCACAAATTTGATGCGTTGAAACCTGAATATAAATTTGCATTTGAATATTCTGATTGCTGGGTGGATGACGCCAGATTGGTTGTTCTCAATGCTATGTCTGCGAGTGAAAAGGGGGCAGACATACGCACACAAACTAGATGCGTTCACTTGCGCCGTTTCCTAGATTTTTGGGAAGCGGACCTGAAAAACGCAAATGGTGAAATTGAGACAGTTCGCGCGAAAGTGGTTGTGAACGCAGCTGGACCTTGGGTTGATGAATTGAGCAGTATGGCTGTGAGTGGAGAAAATGCGTCTCATGTTAGATTGGTGAAGGGGTCTCATATAATCACCAATAAGCGTTTTGAAGGAGCGTTTAGCTACTTCTTCCAAAATGGTGACGGGCGCATCATGTTCGCCATTCCCTATCAAAATGCCAGTATGACTTTGATCGGTACAACCGATGAATTATACCTTGGTGACAAGGATAATGTGGAAATATCTGAAGGTGAGATAGATTATCTTTTAGATGCCGCAAATGAATATTTTAAAATGCCCGTTCAGCGGAGCGATATTCTATCGACCTATTCAGGCGTGCGCCCGCTATATGATGATAAAACGGAAAACGTATCCAAGGTGACGCGAGATTATGTGCTTTCCTATGATGATAAAGCGGGAGCGCCGATACTGTCTGTGTATGGAGGGAAGATAACGACATATCGGACTTTGGCAGAAGCGGCGATGAAGGATTTATTACCTGTCTTGCCAGAGATGGGGGATAGCTGGACCAAGTCTGTTAGGCTGCCGGGAGGCGACATACCTGAAGCTGATTTCGACGCCTATCTTGCGCAAATGGAAGCAGAATATGCTTGGCTTGAACAGTCTGTATTAAAACGATTATTGCGCGCTTACGGCACGCGGGTTCACAATATTTTAGACGGCGCAACATCAATCAATATGATGGGAAAAATGTTTGCGAGCGGCGTATCAGAGCGCGAATTGAATTATGTGATCGAAAATGAGTTTGTGCGTCAGGCAGATGATTTTCTTAAGCGTAGAAGTAAGCTGGAGCTTGTTCTGAGCGATGAGGAAATTCAGGAAATAAAGAATTGGTTTCAAAATAAAAAAAGTACCCGAACATCAGATTTAGATTCAATGCGGGCACAGATAAATTAGGGGTAGGAAAGATGGATTCAGGTCAGGTCATACTTGCGATTGATTGCGGGACAACGTCATGCCGGACATTGGCATTTGATCATGACGGTCAGATCCTAGCGACTGAACAATTAGCCTTGAAGCAGTATTTTCCTGAAGATGGTTGGGTTGAGCATGACGCTGTAGAAATATGGCTGAACACACTTAAAACGATCAGAGCTACCATTCAAACTTGCAAAGATATCAATCAGCTTCCCGTCGCAATCGGGATTACAAATCAACGCGAAACTCTCGTCGTTTGGGATCGTAAAACGGGTGCGCCAATTCATAAGGCGCTAGTCTGGCAAGATCGCCGCACGGCTGAGTTTTGTAAAAAGCTAACGCAAGAGGGTAAAGGTGAGCGCGTTCAAAATGCTACTGGATTATTGCTTGATCCTTATTTTTCCGCGTCCAAGATTGCGTGGATATTGGACAATGTGCCGGGCGCGCGTGCACGCGCGGATAAGGGCGAACTCGTTTGTGGCACGGTCGATTCTTATGTCATATGGAATTTAACAGGCGGCAAGTCTCACCTGACAGATGAGACAAACGCATCCCGTACGAGTTTGTACAATATTCATGATGGCAAATGGGATGAGGAAATGTTGGAAATTTTCAATGTCCCTAAATCCCTTTTGCCGGATGTTTTACCCAGCGTAGCTGATTTTGGCACCGCTGCCGCTGACATTATCGGTATGAGTTTACCTATTTGCGGCGTGGCAGGAGATCAGCAGGCAGCGTCTTTTGGGCAAGGATGTTTTGAGGCCGGCATGTCTAAAGCGACATATGGAACAGGGTGTTTCGCGCTGGTCAATACCGGCAACACACCCGTTAAATCAAGCCATAAACTCCTTACGACTATCGCATGTCGTAGTGGAGGGGATGTTCAATATGCGATTGAAGGATCGATCTTTATTGCGGGGGCTGTCGTCCAGTGGATGAAGGAACGAATGGAGCTGGTGGAAGCCAGCGGCGAGACAGAAGAATTGGCCGCAGCCTTGGAAAGCAATAAAGGGGTCTATCTGGTTCCTGCATTTACCGGATTAGGCGCACCCTATTGGGATAGCGAGGCAAGGGGGGCTATTTTTGGGTTAAGGCGTGAGACCGGCAAACGGACAATTGTACGCGCCGGTTTGGAATCTGTTGCCTATCAAACGCGTGATCTTGTTTCGGCGCTCAATGCGGATGGGTATGAATTAAAATCACTGCGGGTTGATGGCGGTATGTCTCAAAACAATTGGCTTATGCAATTTTTAAGTGATGTTTTGAACATTCCTGTTGAGCGCTCTTCGACAATAGAATCCACAGCATTGGGCGTTGCGATGCTGGCAGGGTTATATATTGGCTTTTGGAAAGATGAGCAGGATCTGAAAAAATGCCTCGGAACAACAAAAGCATTTTTACCCAAAATGGATGATGAGATCAGACAACAGCAATTAGCCGGATGGGATATTGCTGTTAAATCGGTGCGCTATCATGCCGAGCTATCGCGGGGATAAATCCTTGCAATAGCCGGCAAATATAGCGCTAATACTGATGAAGTCTGGTTTGTTGAGTTTAAAGGTTCTGAGCTTTAAATGTACAAGCAATTTCAACTTTGTTTTGGAAGCGAGCGATTGCAGCTTGTCCAACTTTCACTGAGTGAACACCCGTTACAGCACCCGTTGTGATGAGCATGCCTTTTTTCAAAGGGCGGCCACGCTTCGCTGTGTTTTCTAGCAAGGCACGTAGGGATTCAACAGGCGTTCCGGGGATGCCTGCCGCGTTACCTGTTCCGATAACTTCTCCTTCTATGAGCGTATCGAAAGTCCATTTTTCACAGTCTAGTGATTTCCAATCTTCGATTGGTTCACCAACGATTAGGCCGTAATTATTGCCTAAGTCTGTGATCGTTACGAGGGGACCATTGTCGTTAATGCCCGTGAAAGGACTAGAGGCAACCTCAATACCAACATATGCATTTGCAATATAGTCGATTGCTTCTTGTGTGGTCCATTCTGTTTTGTCAGCAGGTGTGTCGGCAGCAACTTCAAAAATGATTTCGCTTTCTACGGCTGCAAAGCCTTTTGAGAAGACGGGAGCTGATGTGACTTCGTTTTTATCGTGATAAATTTTCGATTCGAAAATTGGACCGAACAGTCTGTCAGTGCCGTATTTTTCAACGTCGTCACCAACGATTCTTCCGATTTTCCAGCCGACGATTTTTTCTTCGACCATGTCGATTGCTGTGTCTTGATACGCGTATGCTGTTTCAAGGTCCGCCGCGATCGGTGTCGGAAATTGTTCGATAAAACCAGTTCTTTGTCTCGCGTCAACAATCGCATGAGCTGGGTTTTGTGTTGATTGAGTGCTCGACATATTGAGTTTTCCCAAAAATAAAAAAATTAATTGGACATCGAAGGAAACCGGTGTCATTTATATTTTGTAATACATATAAAAACCGAAATGTGAACACTAAAACTGAAAAAAATGGTTTTTCACGTTTTTCATTTGGGGGCGTTAGGCAGAGGAAAGTATGGATATTATGATTAAATATAGCGCGATAGTTGCGACACTTTTTGTGAGCGTGGGGTGTGCTCAGCTCCCTGGTGTTGCTCAGACGGTAGGGCCGGTAGCGGACGCACCAGTTGAGCGTACAAAGATGTCGACGACACCGCAGTATTTTTTTCCAGAAAATATTGATCTAGTCACTGATGGTGGTCGCGGCGGAAAAGTGATCAAAGTAACATCTTTAGATAATGAAGGTCCGGGCACTCTACGTGAAGCAATAGAGGCAGAAGGGCCGCGAATCATCGTTTTTGAAGTTGGCGGTGTTATTGATCTGGATCGCCAATCACTTGTTATTCGTAATTCTGATGTGACGATAGCGGGGCAAACTGCGCCGTCTCCAGGTATTTCAGTTATAAGAAGCGGCATTGTTGTTGCTGCGGATGACGTGATTATCCAGCACATTCGTGTGCGTCCGGGTGATGCGGACTATTTTGAAGAGAAATGGGATACCGATTCTATTACGACAAGCTCGGTATCTGGCGTGATTGTTGATCACTGTACACTAACTTGGTCGACCGATGAAAATCTGTCTGCGTCAGGGCCGCGTTTCACAGGTGAGACACCTGATGAGTGGCGTGAAGGTGCATCTCACGATATTCTCTACAGTCACAATTTGATTGCTGAAGGACTATCCAACGCAACTCATGCTAAATTTGAGCACTCTAAAGGCTCTTTGATCCACGATAATACTTCAAACATCCTGATTTATGGAAATGTGTACGCTCATAATTATGAGAGAAGTCCTTTGTTCAAGGGCGGGGTGCATGGTGCGATCGTCAACAACTTGATTTACAATCCAGGTCAGCGCGCTATCCACTATAACCTTCAGGGGCTTGAATGGGGTGACGAAGAATTCCAAACAGGGCAGATGGATGTAGTCGGCAATGTGTTACGTGCTGGGCCATCTACAGACGGTGCTGTTCCTCTTGTGCTAATGGGCGGTGATGGTGACCTTAAGCTTCACATGGAAGACAACATTGCTGTTGACCATTATGGGAAGGAATTGCCTAAGCTTGGTCGTTATTCTATGGGTGAGGGTGAGCTTCACGAAGTTGCAGACATGCAGCAAAGTATAGAAGGTTTGGATGTGATTCCTGCGCGTCACGTTGAAGGATATGTACTTGCTAGCTCTGGTGCGCGTCCTTGGGATCGTGATAAACATGATGTGCGCGTCCTAGCAGATGTTGCTGAAGGTCGTGGTAAAATCATCGACAGCCAGAACGAAATTGGTGGATATCCACAGCAAGAACCGACTTTCCGTGCTTTTGATTCTAGCCTTTGGGATATGAAAACAATGAAGCCAGTGAGTGAAAAAGCTCTTGATTCAGGGCAAAAATCAAAAGGAACTTAAGCAATTACACAACATCAAGCTGTTGATATTAAAATTGCTTGCAAGTTAATCACCATAACTTCACACTGTGGGGCCATGAAAACCCTTTCAGCTTTTACAGTAGTGAAGTTATGAGTTCTGATGATCCTGAAGAGTTTGACTCTTCCATTCCGAATGAGGAAATCTCTCTTTCGAAACTTGCGGCTTCAAAAGATCGTTCTAGAAGTACGATCAATGATGTTGCACGGTTGGCGCAAGTTTCGAAAAAGACGGTTTCACGCGTTATAAATGGGTCTCCATCTGTACGCGAGGAAACACGAGTACGCGTTAAACAAATCATTAAAGAGATAGGTTTTACCCCTGACCCTCAGGCGCGCGCTTTAGCTATGCGTAAATCCATGCTGATTGGTATGGTGTATGATAACCCTAGTCCGCAATATTTGGTCAATATGCAGCGCGGTATTCTGGAAGGGTTGGTAGATACAGACTATTTGCTGGTGCTTATTGTTTGTGAGCGGGGCGATCTTTCTTATCGAGAAAAAGTAGAAAATTTCGTCATTCAGCAACGACCAATGGGGCTTATCCTCACGCCGTCTGTATCTGAAGATGATAATCTGGCTGAAATACTCCGCGAACATGATTGTGATTATGTGCGGATCGCTTCGGTAGATGTGGATGAGCCATCACGTATGATTCGGTCGTTGGATTTTGATGGAGCCGCTGATGCGGGACGGCACTTGGCGCAGTTGGGGCACAAGCGGATAGGGCATATTCATGGTCCTAAAACATTCTTCTCTCAAAAAGAGCGTATCGGTGGATTGAGAGCCGGTTTGGCTGAGTTTGATGTAATGCTTAGTGATGACCTTGTGGTTGAGGGTGCCTATACATATGATTCAGGGAAAGAATGCATGGCTAAATTGCTGAGCGCTGAGAATATCCCTACTGCCGTGTTTTTAGGTAATGATGAAATGGCTATGGGTGCGTATAGTGCTGCGCGAGAAGTCGGTCTGCGCATTCCAGATGATATTTCCATTGTTGGTTATGATGATACGCCAATGGCAAAACGCATGTGGCCTCCTATGACGACGGTCAAAAGTCCGATTCGCGCCACGGGTAAGGCAGCAGCTGAATTGTTGCGGAAGAAGGCGGCGAAAATTGCCATTCGTGAGTTGGAAACATTTCGCCCCGAGATCGTTATACGGGGATCTACCTGCCCGCCGAAATAAACACAAAACCGGGTTGCGAAGACAAAATTTAGCTGTTATGACACCGGTTACCTAATCAATTAATTTTGTCGGTCCTTTGTTTTGGGGTGCCGCAAAGTTTCGGAGGAATTTCCTATGAAAATCGCACTCATTATTGAAAACAGTCAGGCCGCAAAGAGCGATATCGTTTATGATGCGCTTAAATCAGTCGCCGAGCCTCTTGGAAATGAAGTGTTTCATTACGGCATGTACGGACCAGAAGATGATGCTTCTTTGACGTATGTTATGAACGGTCTATTGGCAGGTATTCTTTTGAATTCAAAAGCTGCGGATTTTGTTGTAACTGGTTGTGGTACAGGTATGGGCTCAATGCTCGCATGTAACACTATGCCGGGCGTCGTTTGTGGTCTTGTGATGGATCCAACAGAAGCGTTCCTTTTTGGTCAAATCAATGATGGAAACGCGATTTCTATGCCTTACGCAAAAGGCTTTGGTTGGGCAGCTGAGTTGAACCTGCAAGATTGCTATCGTAAACTTTTCGAAGTTGAGCGTGGTGTAGGCTATCCGAAAGAGCGTGCTGCGATTATGGCGAAGAACCGCAACATTTTCAAAGACATGAAAGCGGCTGCAACAAATGACATGGTAACTGTTCTTAAGAATGTAGACCAAGATCTTTTGAAGGCTGCTATTGCTGGTGAGCGTTTCCAAGAATACTTCTTTGAAAACGCACAAGATGAAGCCATCGTCGATTACATCAAAAGCGTATTGGCAGCATAATGTCTCACCCATTTGATCTTACTGGAAAAACAGCAATTGTGACTGGGGCCAATACTGGCCTTGGTCAAGGGATGGCTGTGGCGTTGGCTGAGGCCGGTGCTAATCTAACATTGGTTGGTCGTTCAGCTCCTAGCGATACTGTTGAGCTTGTAGAAAAGCTTGGTCGTAAAGCGCATGTTGTTATGGCTGACCTTGGTAGTCTTGATCCAATTGAGAAAATTGTGGGCGAGACAAAGGAAGTGTTTGGCGGCATTGATATTCTTGTAAATAATGCAGGGATTATCAAACGTAATGACTCAATTGATTTCACACCTGAAGACTGGGATAGCGTGATGAACATTAATGTTCGCACTCTTTTCTTTTTGAGTCAGGCTGTTGCGCGTTCTATGATTGCTGCTGAAAAAGGCGGGAAAATCATCAATATCGCTTCCATGTTGTCTTATCAGGGGGGCATTCGTGTTCCATCTTACACAACATCTAAAAGTGGTGTGATGGGGCTGACGCGTATTCTCGCCAATGAGTGGGCGCAGCACGGTATAAATGTGAATGCGATTGCACCGGGCTATTTCGCGACAAATAATACAGCAGCTCTTCAGGCTGATGAGAAGCGTAATACTGAAATTCTCGGACGTATTCCGTCAGGTCGTTGGGGTAAACCTTCTGATCTTGGTGGTGCGGCGGTTTTCCTAGCGTCAGCGGCGTCTGATTACGTTCAGGGAATTACGCTTCCGGTCGATGGTGGCTGGTTGGCGCGTTAATAAAAAAGCATGTTTTGACAAGTCTTTGTCAAATGAATGTGCCCAGAGTGGGGCGTTTTGTGAACGCCCCATCTTAAAATGTATATCGAGGGAGCGGAGCCAGTATAGGTCTCTCGCTCGCTCAGTTTGGTGATAAATTGCGTGTGCTGATTTTGGTTTTGATCTGGCATCCAATTTTCAGCGATTTAATATAACGAATATATCAGAAGTCGAGCAGACAATGGGAAGTGGTTCGCTGGATATAAAGCGATAAATATCGTTCGGCAAACGTGTCTCAATAAGCAGTCTGAAATCGACCTTTAAAAAGGAGAGGGACGCTTATGAATATCGAGAATAATGGAATTTTTTCGCGACGCACGGTTTTGCAAAGTATTGCTGCAGCGACACCATTGATCGCTGTGGGGTGTGCGTCAGCACAGGCTGGCGCGGCGTTTGGTGGCGGATCTGATCCAGTTGTGCAGACTCAGTATGGGCCAGTAATGGGATCCCGTCAGAACAATGTTTATACCTTTAAAGGAATAAGGTATGGGGCAGATACTTCTCAAACACGCTTTGCCAAGCCAAACCCTCCAGCAGAATGGAAAACTATTCTACCTGCTCATGAGTATGGTGCTGCTGCACCTCAGAAAAATCAAAATCTGAAGCAAAGCGAAGATTGTCTGTTTTTAAATGTTTGGACGCCGGATGTCTCGGGCCGCGCTAAGCGTCCCGTGATGGTGTATTTACATGGTGGTGCATACAATACAGGTTCTGGCTCCGATGAACTTTATGATGGAACAAACCTTGTGACCAAAGGTGATGTGGTTGTTATCACGATCAATCACCGTTTGAATGCTTTTGGCTATTTATCACTTACGAATTTAATGGGGGGATCCTATCTAGATTCTGGCAATGCGGGGCAGTGGGATATTGTGCTCGCATTGGAGTGGGTGAAAGCCAATATTACCGCGTTTGGGGGTGATCCTGATCGCGTAATGTTGTTTGGTCAGTCTGGTGGCGGTGCAAAGATTGCGACTTTGATGGCAACGCCAGCTGCAAAAGGATTGTTTCACTCTGCTGCGACAATGAGCGGCCAACAGGTCACAGCTTCAGGACCAATTAACGCGGAAAAAAGAGCGCGCGCTTACCTGCAAAATGTGGGTGTTGGTGTTGGTGATGTTGAGGCATTAGCAGCATTGTCGACTGAGCGTCTTGTTGAGGGTATCCAATCTCAAGACCCAATTGATCCTGAAAAAGGATTGTATTTTGGGCCTGTGCTTGATGAGCGTATGTTGACGCGCCACCCATTTTGGCCTGATGCGCCAAGTCAGTCATCTCATATTCCGATGATATTAGGTAATGCACATGATGAGACTCGTATTTTTATAGGTCGCAAATCGCCGGAGACGTTTGATATGTCTTGGGAAGATCTCCCGAAATGGCTGCCTAAGCATATGCGATGCGATATATCTGCAGATGAAGTTGTGCGCGTTTATAGAAAAGCCTATCCTGATTATAGTGCTACGGATGTGTTTTATGCTGCAACGACAGCTGGTCGCTCTTGGCGTGGGCAGGTAGAAGAGGCGGATGTGCGCGCCAAAGAAAAAGGGCCAACTTGGGTCTACCAATTTGATCTTGGTTCGCCTGATGATGGTGGGAAATGGGGGGCGACGCATACGATTGATATCGCTGCTGCTTTCAACAATCTCGATAAAGAGGGTGCGTTTTTGGGGCAGGGACCGGACGCTGTGCGCGTGGCTGATCAGCTGTCTAGCTCATTTATCGCGCTGGCGAGAAATGGTACGCCCAATAGCGATAACTTACCGGAATGGTCGAGGTATGAAGTTCCTGAAAGAAATACTATGGTATTTGGAAAAACGACTGAACTTGTATCTGATCCGCGTAAAGTTGAGCGTGAACTTTTTGCAAAAGTACCATTTATTCAATGGGGTAGTTGAGCGCTGTGTTAAATTTCAATATTGAAAATGATAAGGGGAGTTGAGTATATGAAACGTGTTGTTCTAACGGGTGTGATGGGTGTGGCATTGTTGAGTGCGGCCTGTGAAGGGGCAGTTGAAACTGAAACCCCAGTTGCTCAATCATCTGATGTTGTTGAGGAAGTCACAGTTGATGATTTGGCTGAGAAGATGGTTTCTGCTGTAGAGATCACTGATCTAGCTGCTGCTGATATTCCGGTGGATATTGTTAATCTCGTCACGATTGCGTCTCCCGGTTTGCAAATTGGTGAAGCGCAAAAAAAGGTTCGTGATGGACGCACATATTTTGATGTTGAAGGCGAAACAGCCGAAGGCGAAGAAATTGAGTTTGATGTCCTAATGACAGAAAACGGGCCCGAAATTGTTGAGATCCAACGTGATTTAGCGTGGAGTGAGGTGCCTGAAATTGCTTCACAAGCTGCATTAGAAGTTGGTGATGTTAATCCGGTGCGGGTTATCGAAAGCAAACAGCCAGACGGTTCGATTATTTATGAATTATTTGCTGAAGGTCAGCCTGGTGATCCTGCAATGGAAGTGCGCGTAGTTGATGGTGTTGCAGAAGTGCTTGCCGAACGTTGGCCGCACTAAGTAGTTTTTGGGTCGGCAGAATCTGACGTTGAAATCATGTGGTTTTAACGTCAGATCGTCGTCTGGTTTTTTAATATCTAATTTATCAGTATGATAAAGCGATATTCTTTCGTATAAAGCTATTGCGCATTTTATGACACCGGTTACCATCGGGCTTTGTTGTCAAGCGTATTTTGGGCTTTAACGAACGAATGAGAATGAAGGAAAGCGGTTTGAGTGGGGCGAATTATCCAAATCCAGTAAGAAGTGCACGGTTAGCGCTTCTGGAAAATGTGGTTGGGGTATTTTCGAACATCGCCCAGAGTGAGGGGGGTAACCTTGATCGTTTAGCGCGTGTTTTTCGCGCGCATATTGTTGAGTTAGTGGCTGAAAAATGTGTTAGTGCTATGATGTGTACCAAAATATCAAATAGATTTCAATATGTGGAACAATAATGTCATGAGTCCCTCTAACGCAGCACGTCTGAACCCTGAAAACATCTCTAAACTTTCTTCGGGTGTGAGATGTTATGATTATGATCGAGATAGTTTGCCTGTTCGCGTTGTGCATTTTGGTGCTGGCGCTTTTCACCGCGCACATCAATTAGATTATTTCGACAGATTAAATGCAATAGATCCTAATTGGGGTGTGTGTAGTGCATCTTTGCGCAGTGCCAAAGTTAAGGATGCGTTGGAGCCTCAAGATGGGCTTTATACATTGGTTGTTCTGGATGATGTGATTGAGTATCGCATTATTGGTACACTCAAAAGTGTGGTGCTAGCAAAAGATCCTGAATTTATAGAGCGTCTAACTGCGCCCGAAACTTTGGTCGTCACATTGACGATAACAGAGAAGGGATATTGCGTTACAGCCGATGGGCAGCTTGATGTTGAGAATCCTGATATTAAGCGCGACCTTGCCACGCCAAGTAGCCCTGTTTCAGCTATTGGTTGGCTGGCGCTATGTTTGAGCATCAGAATGGAGCGGGGTCTCAACGGATTGAATATAGTCAGTTGTGACAATCTTTCAGGTAATGGTGAAAAGCTTCGCGCGGCTGTTTTGGGTTATGTTCAACATACAAATCCTGACCTTGTGAGCTGGATTGAATCCAATTGCTTTTTTCCAAATACAATGGTCGACTCTATTACGCCAGCTACGGACGAAAGTTTGCTTGGCCGCGTGCAGGACGCTATTGGTCTAAATGATGAATGGCCAATTCAAAGAGAAGCTTTTACATCTTGGATTATTGAGCGCAACGTTTCAGAAGATTTTCCTGACCTAGCCAAAGTAGGCGTGACTTTCACATCGGACGTTGCTGCACATGAGAGTGCAAAACTGCGTTTGTTGAACGGCGCGCATTCATCGCTGGCTTATATTGGATTACTGTGCGGGCATGAGACTGTTTATAAGGGCATGTCCGATCCAGACGTGATGACATTCATTGCAAGCTTGATGAGAGATGAAATCGCTCCGTCAGTGAACGTTCCTGAAGGTATGGATATCGAGGCGTATATCAATTCACTGATTTCTAGATTTCAAAACCCAGAGATTGAACATTTGCTATCTCAAATAGCGTGGGATGGTTCGCAAAAATTACCCTTCCGGTTGTTTCAGACTGTTCAAGATAACATTGGGGCAGGGCGGTCCATATCCAAATTGTGTATGGGTATTTGTGCTTGGATGGAATTTGTACGACGTCAAGCGATCTCGGGTACTCAATTGGTTGATCCTAAAGACAAAGAATTACGTGCATTAGCGCTTGCATCTGATGGTAAAAATTACGCCGAAAAATTCATTCGGGAGTCGGGCGTCTTCCCCGCGTCTTTGAGAGAAAACACAATCTTTCTGGAAAATATAAATAATAGCTATGCGTCGCTTGCAGGCTTTAAGAAAAATATCCTAACCAGGGTGGAGTTAAATGACTAAAGAGAAAACTGGTCTCTCGATAGATCGACGAAATATGCTCGTCGGTCTGGGGGGCATGGCCGCATTGTCTGGGTGTTCATTTGAACGCAAGACCCTCATTTCCGCTGATGCGCATCCAGCTGACTATCCAACTGTGCGTGCTGTTGAAGAAATGGCTCGACTGCTGAATGAATATACAAAAGGCGAAATGAAAGTTAAAAGTTTCGCTGGGGGGCAGCTTGGTTCAGAGCGAGATACGCTGGAGATAACATCTTTTGGCGGTATTGATTTTAACCGTGTGAACCTTGCACCGCTCAATGCAATCGAGCCGCTTACTGGTATCGCGTCACTACCATTTCTGTTTAAGACAACACAGCACATGCGTGACACGCTTGATGGTGAAATTGGTGATGCTATTTTGGCTTCATTGGAGCCTCATGGTTTGATTGGATTGTGTTTTTACGATTCTGGTGAGCGGTGTTTCTATAATACACGAAAGCCAATTCGAACCCCTGAAGATATGAAGGGGATGAAGATACGGGTTCAAAACTCTGACCTTTATGTCTCTATGATCAAAGCGTTGGGTGCCGACGCGACTCCGATGGCGCTTGGTGAAGTTTATCAATCTCTCATTCAGGGTGTGATAGATGGTGCCGAGAACAATTGGCCGTCTTACGAGAATGGTCGCCACTTTGAAGCGGCTCCGTTTTACTCTTTGACGCGACATGTGATGACGCCGGAAATCCTTGTTATGTCTGCAAGCCGTTGGAACAAATTGTCCTCAGAAAACCAAGCTCACGTTAAAAAAGCAGCCAAGGAAAGCGTTGGTTTTATGCGTAAGCTTTGGGATGTGCGTGTGATTGAGGCGAAAGAACGTGTGTTGGCGGCAGGTGTTCAAGCCAATGAAGTTGACGATATCACGCAATTTAGCGCTCTGATGAGACCTGTTTGGGACAAGTTTGTCAAAACAGATCAGCAAAAAGAGCTGATGCATGCTGCGATAGAATTGGGCAATTCTTATGATTGAGCTTTTATCGAAATTTACACACAGAATGGCTGATTTGCTTGTGAATCTAGCCGGTGCCGGACTGATATTAATGACGGCAATTGTTGGGTGGCAGGTGTTTGGCCGGTTTGTATTGAATGCAAGCCCGTCATGGTCTGAACAAGCCTCTCTAGTGCTTATGATCTGGTATGTTTGTTTTGCCGCTGCGGCCGGTGTGCGTGAGGGGTTTCATATCCGTATCGTCGCGCTTGAAGAAGCTGTGCCGCCAAAACTCAAGCATGGCATGAAACTAATCAATGAAATTGTTGTAGGTTTTTGTGGAATTGCAATGTGCATTTGGGGCGGGGAGCTTGTTCTAAAAACATGGTCGCATGTCATCCCTTCTTTGGGGCTATCACGCGGTCTTGCCTATTTAGGTCTCCCAATTGCGGGTTTTTTGATCGCGCTGTTCTCTCTTGAACGAATATTTGAAGAATTACACGGCGATGATGTCGAGAATGAAGAGGATCCAAGATGGAACTGATTGTACTTGTTGGGGCTCTGGTCTTTTTTCTTGCTATTGGGGTCCCTGTAGCGTTTTCATTGCTTGCTGCATCAATGGCAGCGTTTTTTGTGCTCGACATTCCTATGCTTGTTGTTTTTCAACGCATGGCTGCGGGTGTAAGTGTGTTTACACTGATGGCAATTCCATTCTTCATATTTGCGGGCGATCTTATGTATCGCTCAGGGATTGCTGAGCGATTAGTTAAGGTAGCTGAGGCTGCTTTGGGGCGTTCCCGAGGCGGGTTAGGGCAGGTGACAGTTGGGGCATCTGCAATGTTTGGAGCAGTCTCTGGGTCTGCGATTGCAAGCGCTTCGGCTATGGGCTCAACGCTTGTTCCTTTGATGGAAAAGAAGGGCTATGACAGCGATTACGCTGTGAATGTAACAGTCACATCAGCTATTGTTGGTCTTCTTATTCCGCCTTCTCACAACATGATTATCTATTCGGCTGCTAGCGGTATTGGCGTTTCGATTGGTGACATGTTCTTAGCGGGTATTGTGCCGGGTATTTTGACTGCTGCATTACTTATGTTTGTTGCGTGGAGGGTGGCAGTTAAAAGAGGTTATGAAAAAGGTAGCTTCCCGGGAATGCGCGCTTTTCTGATGGCTGCAGTCATCGCAATTCCTGGTCTAATGGCTGCGATAATTATAATGGGCGGAATTCTTAGCGGGATTTTCACTGCAACGGAATCTTCTGCTATCGCTGTAATATACACCATTATAATTGGAACGTTTGTTTATCGATCTCTTGGTTGGGATTTGTTTATTAAGGCTGCAACCCAGTCCGTGAAGATTACGGCGATGGTCTTGATGATTATTGGTGCGGCGACTGCTTTTAGTTATGCGCTTGCTATTTTGGAAGTGCCAACACAATTGGCAAATCTGATTACGACAGCGGTTGATAATCCGATTATCATCTTATTGCTCATCAACGTCATTTTATTGTTGCTTGGAACATTCATGGATATGTCGCCATTGATTGTGATCATGACGCCAATCTTGCTTCCTGTGGTTCAAAAAATTGGCGTTGATCCAGTGCATTTCGGCATCATTATGATGTTGAACCTTGGAATTGGGCTTGTCACGCCGCCAGTTGGTTCGGTTTTGTTTGTAGGAGCTGCTGTCGGTAAAATTCCTGTTGAGCGAGCTGTGAAAACGATCTGGCCATTCTATGGTGCATTGTTATTTGCGCTGATGGTTATCACTTTTGTTCCAGCCGTTTCTTTGGCGCTTCCAAATGCGTTTAAGTAAGGAAACTGGTATGAAGTGTTTGTTACACACTGCCGGTATAATCAGTGTAG